>JAKSBE010000239.1 GCA_022361275.1 Kiloniellales bacterium | reverse complement strand
GTGGGGCAGGAGCTCGCGGTCGAACATCAGGCCGTCCGACACGGCAGCCAGAGAAGGGAAGGCCCTTTCCGTCGCCGGGACCCGGCCGGCCGCGAGCCAGTCGCGCAGGCGCTCGACCTGCCGCTCCAGACCCGCCGCGTCGAGGCCGGACAGCGCGATCACCTCGGGACGCGGGGATGCCTGGACCTCCGGCGCCTCGGCTTCGTAGGCTTCCAGAACCATGTGGGCATTGGTGCCGCCGACTCCGAAAGAGCTGACGCCTGCGCGTGGCGGGCGCCCCAAATCGGGAAAATCCGCCGTTTCCGCCAGCACCCGAAGCTGCGTTCCTTCCGTGCTGATCGCCGGGTTGAGCGACTTGAAATGCAGGTTGCCGGGTATCTTGCGGTTGTACAGCGCAAGAACGCTGCGCATCAGGCCACCGAGACCGGCGGCCGCGCCCAAGTGCCCGATCGAGGATTTCAGGGAGCTGAGCACGAGTTCGTGACCGGGCCGGGGGGCTTGGCCATGCACGGCCTTGATCGCCTCGAATTCGATGGGATCGCCGAGATGGGTGCCGGTGCCGTGGGCCTCCAGGTATTCGAGGTCGCCGGGCGCCACCTCGGCCGCCGCCGCGGCCTCCAGCAGCACCTCGCGCTGGCCCTCGGCGCTGGGCGCGAAGAAGCCGATCTTGCGACGGCCGTCGTTGTTCAGGGCCCAGCCGCGGATGACGGCCAGGATACGGTCCCCCGCCGCCTCCGCATCCTCCAGGCGCTTGAGCAGCACCCCGCAAAGCCCGTCGCTGGAATAGGTGCCGTTGGCCCCGGAATCGAATGGCCGACAGACGCCGTCGGGGGAGAAGATGCTGTCCGCCGTCGAGATGTAGCCGCCCGCCTGCGGCAGAGTGAGAGAGGCCGCAACCGCCAGGGCCGCGTCGCAGCTGCCGTCGAGCAGGCTCTGACAGGCGATCGCGGTCAGAACCAGGCTGCTGGAGCAGGCGGTCTGGACGGAGAGCGCCGGCCCCGTCAGGCCCAGGCGGTATGCCAGGGTCGTCGCCAGGTAGTCCTGCGAATTGGTCGAGACGAGATGGAGCAGCTCGTTCGGATCCATCCCGTGAAAGCGACCGGCGAGATTGTAGAGCCAGTAGCTGCTGATGTTGGCGCTGGCGAAAACGCCGATCCGTTGCTCCGGCGCACTGGGTTTGCAGCCGGCGTTCTCCAGCGTTGCCCAGGCGACCTCGTGCAGGAGACGGATCTGGGGATCGATCACTTCCGCTTCGGCGGCCGTGTAGCGGAAGAAGGGCGCATCGAAGCAGTCGATGTCGTCGATCGTCGCCGCCAGCGGAACCAGATCCTGGCGGTCGAGATCGGCGGGCGTGCGGCCGCTCTTTTCCAGTTCCGCGCGCGACAACCGGCGCGAGCCCTCGATCAGCTCTACCTGGTGCCGCCAGAAGGCATCGATGTCCGGCGCCTTGGGCAGACGGCCGGCCAGGCCGACCACCGCGATGGAGTCCTGCGGCAGGGTCTGCGGCTCACTCATGGCATTACCCCCTTCTGCACTTGAGTGGTGCGGGCAGCGCGGCGGCGGCGCGCCATGTCGCGGCCCTTGCGTTGCTTGCTCTTCGCCTTGCTGCGGGGCGCGGCGGCCGGCTCGGGCGCCGCGCCCTCCTCTGGCGCCGCCAGAAGGCGCGCCTGCGCCCGCACCGTCGTGTGAGAGAACAGCGCGACAAGGTCCTTGGGACCACCGAAGGTCTCCTGCAGGCGAAGATGCAGGCGGGCGGCAAGCAGCGACGTGCCGCCGGAATCGAAGAAGTTGGAGTCAGGAAGAATCTCCGCATCGGGCCCAAGGACCTCGCGCCAGAGCCCGAGCACCTTCCGCTCTCTCTCGTCGAGCGAGGCCTCCGCCGAACGGCCGGCCCGATCTTCGAAGAGCAGCGCCAGCCCATAGCCTTCCGCTCGGGCGCGCAAGGCCTCGACGACGTCCTTGCCCAGTTCGCGGCCGCGCGGCCGCACGACGATGCGGTCGAAGGGCTCCGGCCGCGAAAGCGCGAGCGGGCGCGTTTCCGTGCCTTCCGCATTCAGCCCGATCACCAGGCGGCGATCGGGACCAAGCAGCGCCCGTATGACCCCGGCCGCGCCGCTGCGTCCGTCGATGGCCGTGTAGCCGAGCCGCGACTGGTAGTCGGTGACGTCGCTGGGCCCCCCGGCCGGCATCCAGAATCCGCAGGTCAGGTCGACGTGCTTCGGCCTGCGTCCCGTCCGTTCCGCGATCCAGTGCTTCTGCGCCGCATTCGCAAGGCAATAGGCGAAGAAGTCGTGTCCGCCCAGATCGGCATAGACCGAGGTCACGTGGACGACGGGGATTTCTCTGCCCTTGAAGGCCTCGTCGAAGGCGTCGGCGATACCCACGCGCTTCGCGACGAGGTCCTGCAGCTGCGCCTCCGACACCTGCGCCAAAGGGCTGCGCTCGGCCCGGCTCGTCATGTTGACGACGCCATCGACCGCCAGATCCGCGCAGCAGCGCGCGATCGCCCTCGGGTCTTCGGCATCGGCCTGACGGTAGTCGATGCGGGCCGCCTGCTTGGGATCGAGAGCCCAGCCTTGCAAGGCCCGGCTTGCGGCCTCGGACGTCCGCCGGCCGAGTACGAGGAAGCGCCAATCGGTCCAGGCCAGCAACTGCGGCAGGAGCACTCGGCCGACCGCGCCCAGGCCGCCGGCCACGACCAGGGTGGCCTCCTGCGGAACCGCGGCCCAAGCCTGCGGCGCGGGCTCGGCCAGGGGCGCCAGCCTCGACGTCCAAAGCCTGTTCTCGCCATCGAGCTCAAGGCTGTGGTCATGAGCGCCGACCGCGCCCAGAACGGCACGCGCCAGGGCCTCGGCGTCGGCATCGCTGATCAGCGTCCGCGGCTTCAGGGATTGGAACACCGCCCCTCTGGACTCGTGCCTCAGCGCTGCGGCGGCCGCTCGACCCATGTTCCAGCCCCGGTCGTTTCGCTCGATCCACAGCAAACGAAGCGGCCGGTCTTTGCCGTTGTACAACCTGCTTGCCAGGCGAACCCGCCGCAGCATCTCGCCGACGAGTTCGTCGTCCCGGTCGCAGGCCGTCGGGAAGTCGACGACGATCGCACCCTGCCGGAGGAAAGCCGCCGCGGCGTCGCCGTCGAGCGCCGACGCCGGCAGGCAGAGCGTCCGGACATCGAGGTGCATGAGCGCCCGTTCCAACGCGCGCGCCGCACCGAGGCCGTCGTCGAGCAGAAGGACACATGGCCTGGCAAGGCGGGCCGGCAATGCGATGTCCAGGGGCAGGTCGCACCAGGCCTGAAAAACCGAGGGGAGACTGCGCTCGGTCTTGAGCAGGAGGTCCATGCGGCGGACGGTCTGCTGGAAGGCACCGGCTTCGAAGGCCTTGCGCAGACGGGTTCGTTGGATCTTTCCAAGTCCGGTCTTGGGCACGTCGCTCTTCGCGACGGGCAGCAGGTAGTCGGGGCTCACACCGTAACGCGCCGCGACCGCGCCGGAGATTCCACGTGCCAGCTTGGTAAGATCCCGGGAGCTTTCTTGTGCGTATGCCGGGCAGAAGAAGACGACCAGCAGGCTTTCGCCGCTGCGCGCATCTCGGGTCGCGACAACCGCGGTGAAGTTGGGCTCCACGCCCTCGAGCCCGTTGATCTTGTCCTCGATGGCCGCCTGCGCGACGTTCTGCCCGTTCAAGATCAGGACGTCCTTCTCGCGGCCCAGCAGAAACGCCCTGCCCTTCGAGATCAGGGCGAGGTCGCCGGTCTTCAGCCAACCGTCGGCGGTCAGAGGACCGACTTGGGTCTTGGCCCGGGTCTTGGCGCCGTCTTCACGGAGCACGATGTAGCGGCTGAACACCTGTCCACCGCGGACTTCGAGGTGTCCGACCTGCCCTTCGGAAAGCACGCTCCCCGCTGCGCCGACCACGCGCAGTTCCGTGCCGGGCAGGGCCGCACCGCTGTCGATGACTCCGTTTTCCACGTGGTGCGCGCCCTTGCCGTCCCAGGGCGCGGAAAGCGTGAAGAACGAAGTGGTCTCCGCCATGCCCCAGGAGGTGACCAGCCTCGTCTCCGCCGCGCCTTGCCGGGCGAACTCGGATTTCAGCTTGGCGCAGGTCGCGTCCAAGGGGCATTCGCCCCCCGAACAGACCGCGCGCAGGGTGCTGAGATCGAGGGAACCCGGCTCGCGGGCCTCAAGTCGGTCGGCGAGAAGGCTCCAGGCAAAGTCCGGCGCCCAGGTTTGCGCCACTTTCCAATCCGACAACCGGTCGATCAACGTCTCCGGATCGGCGAGAAAGCGCTCTACGGAAAAGATGGCCAGCTGCGCCCCTCGATTCAGCGCGCTGCCGCAGAAGCCGATCAGCGAGGCGACGTGATCGAGACCCGTGAAATTGAGGGCGACGTCGCCGGGTCCGATCCCTAGGGCGGGGCCGAGGACACTGGTCTGCGTCCAGGCGTTTTCCGCGCAGAGCAGCACGCCCTTGGGGGCGCCCGTCGATCCCGAGGTGAAGGAGATGAGTAGCGTTTCCTCCGCCTGCCAGGCATGGACCGCTTCCACTTCAGGTTCCGCCTCCAGGCCGTCCAGGGAGAGAACCTCCAGGTCCAGGGCAGGCGCGGCCGTCAGGGAGACGGGCTCGCCGGCAAGCAGGGCATCGGCTTCGGTCAGGTGCGAGATGTGGACAAGCCGGTCGAAGCTGGCGTCGCCCGGGGCCCAATCTCGCGGATGCGGCACGGGTGCCACGGTGACGCCGGCGGCCATGGCGCCGAAGAAGCCCGCTACGATATCCAGGCAGCGGCGCGGCGCCAGCACGATAACGTTTCCGGGGCCATATCCCGCCTGCCGCAAGCCCGAGGCGATCCGGCGGGCCCGTGCCGAGAGATCCCGAAAGGCGGTCCGGGTCTCCGCCCCATCGAACTCCAAGGTCCGCAGGATGCGATCCGCCCCCGTCTCGTCGTTCAGCCAGCGAAGAGGGTTCCACCCGCCTTCCGGATAGAGCGCGTCAAAGGCCGGCCCCCTCGCCAGTGCCGGCACGGCGCCCCGAGTCTGGTCGCCTTCCCGCCGCCACCCCTCGGAAAGCCCGAAAGTCGGCAGTGCCCGGATGCCGCTCTGCCCCTCCGGCGGCAGCATGGCGCTGAGATGCCGCGACTGCGGCGATGCCTCCGGCGACAGGACCTCGACCTGCAGGTCCCGCCGCTCCGGCGCGGAATCGAGGGTCGTCGTGGCAACCACGGGCAGGAGCGAAAGGCGATGCCGGTCCAGTCGACCATCGACGTCCCTCGGCAAGACGTTCAGGCGCACGATATGATCGGGCCGCGCCCGCCCCGCCAGGGCTTGGCGGACGGCCTGACACAGGGCCTCGTAGCCCCCGGAACCCGCAGGCGAGACCCAGGCGATCAGTTCGGCTCCCTCGCTTCCTTGGCGCAGACTGAGCGCTGCGTCGGCAAGCGCGGCGCCTTGGGTCAGGGCGGCCGCGCAGGCCGCGAAGTCGAGGTAGCGGCCCTTGACCCAGCCCGATCCAGCCGCAAGCGGGTCGCTCAGCAGGGCGAGCGTCCCGCCGGCCCGGAGCTTGGCCACCGGCCCTCGTGCGATCCCGGCCCTGCCCGCCCCTTCAGGCAGAGGCAGGGACAGCTCTCCCGGCAGTTCCGCCGGCAGGGCCAGGCCTTGAGGCGTCAGCACCCGCAGCTCCGGCCGTAAGGCGGTGACCTCCTGGAACGCCGCGGAGGCCTGAAAACCCTGGCAGCAGGCGAGCAATCCGCCTTCCGGCGTTCCGAGGAGGCAAGGCCCCTGTGCCGAGAAGTGATTGACCAGAATGCAGCGGTCCACCTCGCGCTCCCCTGGGCCGTGGGTGGACAGCAGAAGCTCGACGGGCTGGAAGCCGGACGCGAGCTGCAGGAGTTCGCACCCCTGCCCGGCAAGCTGCTCCAAAAGATCGATGACCTCGTCCGAAGCGACGGCGAGATCGAGCGTGACGCGCCGCCGCGGAGCGATGTCGAGCAACGCCACGGCCCTGGCGGCGGCCTCTCGCCGCCGCCGCACCTCTTCGGGCGACAAGACGATCAGGCCGCCGTGGCCCAGGACGAGGCGTTCGGGTTCCGGATCGCTGGGAAGCGGCGCGCTGTCTCTGCCGACGCGGCGCAGCTTCCTTGCGTAGGCCGGCAGGGCGAGCTCGTCGGGAGTCCCTTGCGCGCGCTGGAGATCGCCCGCGGAGACGAAGACCGTGGCCTCCGCCTCTTCGACCAGTAGTGCGGCGTCGACCTGCGCAACATCCGGTGGCAGGGCGAGCAGCCTCAGGCCGGCCGCCTCCGAGGCGCGAAGAACCGCAAGGCGCTCGAGCCCCAGCGGCCCCGCCCATACGACGGTCTCGCCGGGCCGGGCGATGGCAGCCAGACGACCGGCCAGATGTCTTTCGCGCTCCGAAAGGCGCGCGCGCCCGCTCGGGTCGGCGCATGCCACGGCAACGGCGGCTTCGGTCGGCACGGCCGCCTTGCTCAAAGGCAGCGAGGCGGCCGCAAGGTCGGGCGCGGCAACGGCGGCTTCGGCCAGAGCAACCAGCGCCTCCGTAAAGGCCTCCGCCGTCTCCCTGGAGAACAGGCGGGCGTCGTAGTTGACCCGGCCGTCGAGACCACCGCCGTCGTTGTGCCGGAACTCGATAAGGAGATCCTGGCGCCCAAGCGCGGGAAGCTCGGCCAGCTCGATCGAAAGGGTCTTCGACCGGGGCAGCGTGGCGGCATCCTGGAGCGCGAGGAAGATCTGCGCGGCGGGATAGGTGGCGGGCAAGCGCGGCGGCGCCGCGGCATCCAGGATATCGTCAAAGGGCAGACCCTGGTTTTCCAGCCGCGGCATCGACTGCGCCACCACGGCGGAGAGCGCATCTCGCAAGCTCGACGACGCGGATACGCGCGGCGCCACGAGGATCCCGTTGGCCAAACAGCCCGCCATACCCTCAAGCGCGGGCGAGAGACAGCGGTTGGCGACCGGCGACATGGCCACCAGCCGATCCCGTCCGGTCAGACTTGAGTAGAGCAGGTTGAGGCAGGCCATCAGGGCCGCGTAGAGACCGCCGCTCCGTTCCTCCGCCAGAGCGAGTAGCTGCGACTTCATCTCGGGGGAGAACTCGAAATGAACCGCTCCCTGGGACGCGTCGCTGAGAGCGCCCCGACGGAAGTCGGTCGGCAGTGCCTGGCACAGCGGGAGCCGGGCTAGGTCCGCGCCCGCCTCGGCTATCTCCCGCAGGGCTTCGGGACGGCGCCAGAGGCCGTCGAAATAGTGCGCTGCGTCGAAGAAGCTTCCGGGGCTGCCGGACTCCACCCGGCATCCCCCTGCATCGTAGTGCCGGAAGAGGCTGCTCAGCAGAAGACCCAGCGACCAACCGTCGACCGCCACGTGATGCGCGGCGATGAGCAGCCTGTGCTCTTCGTCCCCTTCGCTCATGAGCTGGAAGCGCAAGGGCGCTTCCCGTTCCAGGTCGAACCTCCGCGCCAAGAGCTCGGCCAGCTTTCTTCTCGCGAAGGCGTCCAGGCCCTCCCCTTCCGGCATCTCCTCGAGGGAGATGCGCTCCAGGCCGGGGCCCTGCCCCGAATCGAGCTGCTCCGCGCCGCCGTCACCGCTGGCCAGAAAGCGTGCCCGCAGGATTTCCTGTTCGGCGCAAAGCACTGCCAGGGCCCGCTCCAGGCGTCCGGTGTCCAAGGGACCGCGAATGATCAGAAGACAGGCACTGTGCAAGACCGCGAGGTCGGCATCGGGACGAAGATGCAGGAGCCAGAACCCGCGCTGCCAGGGCATCAGAGGCGCCTTGCGTTCGGGCACGGCCGGGAGGCTTGCGATCGGGTCAGCGATCTTCCGCAGGTGATCGGCAATGTCGTCACGCCGGGCCTGCAGCTCTCCCTTGAGCTCACATGAAAGGACGCCGGGCGCCGCTTGCACGTGGACCTGGGAGTCTCTCAAGAACACCCGGATGCCAGAAGCGTCGAGGCGCTGAAGAAGCGCCTCTGCGGAGCGGGCGGTGTCGTCGTCTCGTGCCATGGCAAACCCGTGGATCTAGACGTTACAGGGCAATTCGCGATGCCGCGGGACGTGATCCTCCAGAACCGCAGCGAAGGCTCTCTCCAAAGTGGTAAGACCAGGACTTGGCTCTCTCACCGATCACTGGTAGCAATGGCAGCAGCACATACTCGTGTCCATTGCGCTCAGTTTTGCGGAATCGTATTCAGCTTCGGCCGCATCAAACCGGCCAGCGTCCGGGTTGGATTGAGCTTGAAGGAGGCGGGATGTGCGAGACCAGAGGTCCGGCTTGAAATGAGAATGAGAAGCATTATCGTATTTTGGCTCGGCGTAGTCTGCCGAGTATCCTCGTGGGGTAGGCTCAAGATTATTGATTCTGAAGGAGGATCGCCGTGCCAAGGGCAGGGGTACCATGCGCTGATTTGGCAACGTCCAGGTGGACGTCTCGTGTAGAAACGCCGGCCGCCAAAGTCGACTACCTGGCGGAGAAGACAGGCAAGCGACCGTGCCCGGATAGCCGGGGAAAGATTGTTTCGCGAGAGATCCGCCAAGGGTTCTTGGCGGCGACTTGCGACCTCGCCTATCTGCGGGACACCACGGTGGAGATAGAGGTCGAACCTTCTCTGACTTTTGGGATATGTACCGGCGAGGCGACGTCGCTTCTCAGCATTCACAAATTGCGCGATTTCGAGATCAAGCCGCTTTGTCCTTTGCTCGCTGCCATTGGTCGGCACGCCTCCTGCAAAGGTCACCATATGGCCGGCTCCCGTCACATCAGCGTCGGCTTTTGCGCCACGAAAAAGTACTTGGAAAACCTTCTGGAGGAGCATGACTGCGCGTCCTTCGTGGCGCTGCTCAACCTCTTGCGTGGCGATGTGTCGCTTCACCATATGCCACAGTCGGAACGCTTGCTCGGCGCGGCAACCAGCATGCTGCAGAACCCCTATGAAGGTGCGCTTCTGCTCCTCCATCTCGAAAGCTGTGCCTTGGGTCTGCTAACGGAGCTCGCAAGGATCATTTCGGGCACGTCGGACCAAACCGCGGGCCTCGGCCTGGGCCGCCGGGAGTACGAGCGGGCGCAGGAGGTCCGGCGCATCCTCGAGGAGAACATTGCGAACCCGCCGAGCCTCGCCGAGCTCAGCCGGTTGGTCGGCATCAACGCGACGACGATGTCGCAGCAATTCAGAGCGGTCTTCGGATCGACGGTGTTTTCCTACGTGCGCGGCCGGCGGCTCGAACTGGCGCAGGCGATGCTGCGCAGCCAATCGATCCCCGTTTCGCAGGTCGGCTATCGCGTTGGGTTCAGCAACCCCGGCGCCTTTGCGACGGCCTATCGCCGACACTTCGGACGGCCGCCGAGCTCCGAACCAAGGAAGATACACTAGACCCCTCTAGAATCTAGGCGCTCTGAGGTGGCCTGGATCCGTTCCGGGGACCTGGCGTGGGGTCGATGACCTCGGTCGAGCCAGCCGCGCCAACCGGATGCGGGGCTCCCTGCCTCTTGCCGTGAAAGACTGCGCCTTGTCCGGGATTTCCTGCCCCCGCGGCCTTGCTTTGTCATGGCCGAGATCCGGGATTTGATTTCGCAAAGCTGAACCTGGATCGCACGAAAGGAGACGCGGTAGCTCTGGCTAACAGTGCGTGACAAAACGGGTCTGAAGATCGCCGCTGTCCGGAGTTTGGATTTCGCCCAGAGGCAGCCACAGTCGCGGACCCTTTTGGGCTCGCTTCAGGACGAAAGGCCGGGTCAGGACGAAAGATCTGACCCGCTCGGTGGATCTTCTGGGAGCGCACAGGATTCGAAAGCGACCCTCATGGGCGAAGCCTACGCCTCGGACCAGGATCTGATCGGCCGAACAGCAGGAGACGGCCTGAGCGCCTCAGGCACCAGCCTTACGACCTCGCTCGACGCGCTGCTCCGTTTCTGCGGCGGCAGGCTTGCGGGCAAGGCCGCCCACTCCTTCGGCTATGGGACGATCTTCGCCGCCTGTGCTGCGCTCGGCACCTGCCCGTTCACCAAGGCTCCGCGCCCTCCGCTCCCGGAAGGTGAACCATAATGAGAGACTTCGTTCGCGCCAGCCGCCGGGCGCTGGCCGCCTCGGGCCTTCTTGCGATCGCCGGAACGGCGGCCGGCCTCGTGCCCTTCCTCTCGGTCTACTGGATCGCCGAGGCCGCGATCGACGGCGCCCTCACCGCCGACTCCTTGACCCTTCCCATTGCGGCCAGCTTTCTCGCCATTCTGGCCAAGGTCGTTCTCAACATGGCCGCCAGCGCGCTCTCTCACAGGGCCGCCTACCAGGTGCTCTACCTGCTGCGCTGCGCCCTGATCGAGAAGCTGAGTCAGGTCTCTCTCGGCTTCTTTGCCCTGCGTTCCGTCGGCGCACTGAAGAAGACCATCAACGAGGACGTCGAAGAGCTGGAAGAAGCCCTGGCCCACGCCATCCCGGACGCAGCCTCGGCGATTGCGGTCCCCCTGGCCGTCGGCGTCTTTCTGGCGTTCGTCGACTGGCGCCTTGCGCTTGCCGCGCTCGCACTCTTCCCGCTTCTGGTGATGATCTATCCGCTGTCGCTGATCATGGCCAAGGCGGAGATGGACGGCTACCACAGCGCCCTGGCGGCTCTGCGCGCCGCGACCATCGAGTTCTTGCAGGGCATGAAGGTCATTCGTGCCTTTCTCGGCGCGCAAGGCGCCGTGGACAAGTTCGACGCGGCGGTGGACGGAATGGCGGATGCCAGTTGGCGCATGGCGACCGCCGCCGTGGTGCCCAGCGCCCTGATGATGGTCGGCCTGCGCGCCAACGTGCTGGCCCTGCTGCCGATCGGCGGATTTCTGTTCCTGGCCGGCGAAGTCTCGGCAAATGCCTTCGTGCTCTTCCTGCTGCTGGGCATGGGGGTCAACGCCTCGGTCTACAAGCTGCTCTATACCGCGGGCTCCTTCGCCATGCGCATGGCGACAGCGGGCAAGAAGATCCAGGAAATTCTCGGTGCCGAGCCCCTTCCCCAGCCGCGGAACCCGAAGCGGCCCGCCGGTCACGACCTGGCCTTCCAGAACGTGAGCTTCACCTACGGCGAGACCGAGCCGGAACGCGGCCTGCGGGACGTCACCTTCAGCGCGCCGGAAGGCAGCTTCACCGCGGTGGTCGGCCCCTCGGGCGGCGGCAAGACGACCCTGGCCCGGCTGATCGGCCGCTTCTGGGACGTCGATCAAGGCGCAGTGCGCCTGGGCGGCGTGGATCTGCGCGATATGGAGAGCAGCGTCCTGACCGGCGGTATCAGCTTCATCATGCAGGACGCCTGGCTGCTGAACACCAGCATTCGCGAGAACATCCGCTCCGGCCGGCCCGAGGCCGACGACGCCGCCGTGGTCGAGGCCGCACGCAAGGCCCGCGTGCTCGACTTCACCGAGGAGCTGGAGGGCGGACTCGACGCGGGGGTCGGCGAAGGCGGCCGTCAGCTTTCGGGCGGCCAGCGCCAGCGCGTGGCCATCGCCCGCGCGATCCTCCGGGCTGCGCCGGTGGTGGTGATGGACGAGGCGACCTCGGCCCTCGATCCGGACAACGAGGCTCAAGTCCTCGAAGCCCTCCGGGAGCTGGCCGAGGGACGGACGGTGGTCGCGATCGCACATCGCCTCGACACCATTCGCAGCGCCGACAACATCCTCTTCATGCAGGACGGGCGGCTCGAGGATCAGGGCCCGCACGAAGAGCTGCTCGAGCGCTGCGAGGCCTATGCCCGCCTCTACGAAAGCTACAGCGCCGCGGGCAATTGGCGCCTGGAGAAGACCGACGCGGACGTCGAGCTGCTTGCACCGCCCGCAGCGGTTCGCGCAGAGACCGACCAGGCGCCCGGGGCGGAGGCAACCATCTCGCCCCGCGGCGGCGCCCTGGGCCTCTTCCTGAAGCTGGCCGGCCCGATGCGCGGCCTGCTCCTGAAACGGGCGGTGCCGCTGCTGGTCCTGGAAGCCCTGCTGATGGGCGCCCCGGTGGTCGCCACGCTGCTGGCACTGCTGGACGTCACCGGCGGCACCCTCACCGCGGAGCGGGTCTGGAGCTACACCGGCCTGGTCGCCGCCTTCTTCGCCGCGCAGGTCATCGCCTACATCTTCGCGCATCGCGCGCTTTGGAAGGTCCAGTCCGGCGCCGCCTCGGCCCTGCAACACCGGCTCGGCCGGCAACTGCGCCAGGTGCCGCTGGGCGAACTGGAATCGCGGGACACGGGCGTGCTCGAGACGCTGATCACCCAGCACACCACGGGTCTCAATTTCGTGATGCCCACGACCCAGATGGTCCGGGCGGTAATCGCACCGGCGGTCAGCCTGGCGTTCATGTTCTTCCTGGATTGGCGCCTGGCTTTGGCGGCCGTCGCGAGCCTGCCGGCCTTCTTGGCGGCGGTGGCGCTTGGCAGCCGGATCTCCCGCCAGGTCTGGGTCGATATGTTCGCCTCGCGAGAAGCGCTCAGCGCACGCGTCATAGAGTACCTTCAGGGCATCGCGACGCTGCGCTCGCTGGGCCTCGACGGCGGGAAGCGCGAAGCCTTGAACAAGGCCGTACGCGATCACCGCGACGTCAGCCTGGCCACCGTGACCCGGATCAGCCCGATCATGACGCTGGGCCTTTCCGTCCTGGATCTCGGGTTCTGCGCCGTGCTGCTTGCCGGGGGAGTGCTCACGGTCCAGGGGGCGATGGCCTTCCCCATCTACCTGATCTTCATGGTCATCGGCCTGGTCTTCTATGGCCCCATCGCCGACGCCTTCGAGCTGGCCCTCTATCGGCACCAGCAGGAGCGCTCGATGGCGCGGATCTCGGACGTGCTGCAGCTGAACCTCCTGCCCGAGCCATCGGCGCCCAAGAGCCCAAAGGGCATTGCCATCGAATTCGATGGCGTGAGCTTCGCCTACCGAAGCCGCAAGGTCCTGGAGGGAATCGATCTCGTCCTGCCTGCGGGCGGCCTCTATGCCTTCGTCGGGCCGTCGGGTTCGGGCAAGACGACGGCGCTCAACCTGCTCGCCCGCTTCTGGGACGTCGGCCAGGGGGTCATCCGCATCGGCGGTGTGGACCTGCGCGAACTCGCCAGGGCGGAGCGGAACGGGCTCTTCGCCGTGGTGTTCCAGGATACCTTCCTGTTCAACGACAGCATCGCCGCGAACCTGCGGCTGGCGCGCCCGGGGGTCACCGACGAGGACGTGATCGCAGCGGCCAAAGCGGCCTGCTGCCACGACTTCATCATGGCCCTGGACGAAGGCTACGACACCGAGGTGGGCGACGCCGGCGGCCGGCTTTCCGGCGGCCAGCGCCAGCGTCTGGCGATCGCCCGTGCCATTCTGAAGAACGCGCCGATCGTTCTGCTGGACGAAGCGACCGCCTCGATCGATCCGGAGAACGAGCACGAGATCCGGACAGCCATGGGATCGCTTTGCGCCGGGCGCACCGTCATCGTCGTGGCCCATCGCCTGTCCTCTATCGTCCAGGCCGACCAGATCGCCGTCTTCGATCGGGGCGGGCTGGCGGGCCTGGGCACACATCAGCAGCTCCTGGAAGGCTGTGCCACCTATCGAAAGCTCTGGCGGGCCCAGTGTGGAGCGCAGGACTCGCCGCAAAGCGGCCGGCAAGCAGCGCCGCAGCCGAAGCGGGCGGCGGAGTGACGGGAGGCGCACCCGATGCCGAGTAACTCGACGCCTGGGAATGCAAAGGCCGCCCTACGGGAAGGAACGGACGACCGCGCCGCGCGAAGCACCGGCGGGATCCCGAGACCCTCCTCTCCCCGGCCCTGCTCAATTCCCGGGTCGCAAAGGCAGAAAAGAGAGCACAAGGAGGCAAGTTCTTCAGAACGGCTGAGGCCGAAGTCTTCTTACCTTCGAAAGGACTGTTCCGGCATGGAAAAATACGTCAGCGCAAAGCTCCACGGTCTTCGGGTGACAGATGCCAAGCTGCACTACCACGGCTCCGTCACGCTGGATCCGGAACTCTGTCGCGAGGCCGACATACGCCCGCTCGAGTTCGTCGAGATCTGGAACAAGCACTCGGGCGCCAGAATCAGCACCTACGTGATCTACGGCGACCCGGGCTCGCGCTGCTGTGTCCTGAACGGCGCGGCGGCGCGGACCTGCCAGGTCGGCGACGAGGTCATCATCACCTCCGCCATCTATTGCAACACGGGCGAGATCATCGAACGCAAGCCCAGGGTTCTGGTCTTCGGGCCGGGGAACGAAGTGATCGACCGCCTGGTCTACGACGTCTTCCGGACGGAAGACGACGGGCTGGACATGGAGATCCGGCAAATCTCGGGTGCCGGCTAGGCGTCCAGACGAAGACATCGCCATCACGGACCGTCGACCGCTTGGATGCATGCGATATGAGCGCTCGTGACATAGACCACCTTGGACGCAGAATCCTGTCCGCTGGCATTCTCGGCGTGTCCCAGGGAGCGACGGAGAGCATCCTCTGGATCCTGGATCTCGAGAAGGGCGGCCGGCTTTTCCGTCTCGAGCTCGGCGACGGCGAGGAGACGCTCGGCAGCGCGGAAAGACGCATCGAGCGCCTGCTCGCCGCCGGCGCGACGACGGATTTCGAGGACAATCGGCAACCACGTGGCCTCGGCGACGCCTTCGCCGCCACCCCTCTGATCGTTCTGGCCCCCGCTGCGCAGGCTGAAGACGCGCTAGGCTGCGCGGTCCGGCAACGCCTCGGGTTTTCCGAGGAGCGCCCTCTGGTCTTCCTGCGCGCTGACAGGGAGGCGAGCCTGGAACTTGACGTGATCCTACCGCCAAGCGGCGAAGAGGCCGCCGTCGGAGAGACGCTGAAGCGCCGCCTTTCGCTGATTCTCGACCAACTGGACTGCGGTGAGAGACTCCTGCGCCAGGTTTCCGTCCTGTCCGAGGAGGAGTATCAGGCGATGGTCGTGGAACCGAACCTCACGGTCCGGCCTTATCCCGGCGGGGACAGCCTCGGCAGCCTGTTCCGGCGCTGCGCCGACCGCTTCCCGGAGACGGAAGCCTTATGGTTTGGCGACAGCAGCCTGACCTACAGCGAACTGAAGGCGCGGGCGGAGCGTCTCGCCGGCACGCTGCGTGCCGAAGGCCTGGCCCCCGGCGAGACCGTCGGCATCCTGGCCGAGCGCTCGCTTGCGGCGGTGATCTCGATCCTGGGTGTGGTGCTCGCCGGCGGAGTCTATGTCCCCCTGTCGCTGCAATGGCCCCGCGCGAGGCTGGAACAGATCGAACGTCAGGCCGGGCTCGCGCTGATCGTCGATTGCACGGGGTCCGGCCCAGGGCCGGGCTCTTGCTGTCCATCTCTGCCGGTCGACACGGCGGTCGCCGAGGGGCGGCCCTTTGACGGCGCAGACGGCCGGCGCGGTAGCGACCGGATATACATCCTCTTCACCTCCGGTTCGACCGGCGAGCCGAAAGGCGTGGAGGTCCTGCATCGGGGCGTGACCCGGCTTGTCTTCGATCGCGACCTGCATCCCATCGCCCCAGGGATGTCGATGATGCACGCGGCCCCCCTGACCTTCGATGCCTCGACAGCGGAGATCTGGCTGCCGCTGCTCAACGGCGGCATCCTTTGGGGCTTCGACAAGGAAGAGGTTCTCAACGCCGAGACCTTCATGAAGGCCCGCCGCGGACGGCGCCTGGACATGGCCTTCCTGACAACCGCGCTTTTCGAGACGCTTCTTGATCAGGATTCTGCCGCCCTCTCCGGTATCGACCGGCTTTACGTCGGCGGCGAGTCCTTTCGGCCCGGCTCGGCCGCGGCGGCCCTGAAGACCGCCGGTCTCGGCACCCTGATACACTGCTACGGCCCGACGGAGACGACGGTCTACGCCATCGCCACGGCGCTTCGCCCGGAGGATGCGGCGGGCGGGGCCGTACCCCTGGGCAAGCCCATCGCCAATACGACGGCCTATGTCCTGGACCGCCATCTGCGCCCCACGCCGCCGGAAGCGGAAGGCGAGATCTTCATCGGCGGCGACGGCGTGGCCCGAGGCTATCTCGGCGATCCCGAGCGGACTGCGGCGGCTTTCGTTCCGGACATCGTCTCCGGCGGAGACGGCCGGCTCTACCGCACCGGGGACCGGGCCCGGATCCGCCCGGACGGCATGACGGTCTTCGCCGGCCGCACCGACAACCAGGTGAAGATCCGCGGCCACCGCATCGAGCTGGGTGAGATCGAGGCTGCGTTGAACGCACTGCCCGACGTGGAACGCGCAGTCGTCCGCGTTCATTCGCCGGTCGAACGGGACCGGCGCCTGCTCGCCTGGGTCAAGCCCAGCCCACCGCAGCCGGAGGAACCGAAGGCCTTCGCCCGGGAGGTCGAGCGCCGGGTGAGGACTCTGCTACCAGACTATATGGTTCCCTCCTGGATCCTGCCGGTCGACCGCTTTCCCCTGACGGCCCACGGCAAGCTCGACGTCTCGGCCCTGCCCCGACCGGAGGCCGAGGTGAGGGCGCCGTCGGAGATCGACCGCAGCGACCCCCTGCCGGGGGTCCTGGAGGTCTTCCGAAGCCGGCTGGTGAACCCGGCCCTGACACCGGAGCAGAGCTTCCTGGAAAGCGGAGGCGACTCTCTCTTGGCCATCAGGGTGGCACAAGACATCGACAGGCTCTGCGGCCTTTCGCCGCCGATCGCGCTCTTCTTCGAGCCGGCGACCCCGCGTCTGGTGAGCGATTTCCTGCGCGTGGCCTTCTGGAATCGTGACGCAAAGGGGCACGCCCAGGCTGCGCCCTCTTCTTCCTCCGTCACAAGGTTCTAGCCATGAAATTCTCGAAGGATCTTCTCGGGTTCCTGGAGTCCCTGCGCCGAGACAACCTGAAGTTGAGTCTGGACGGCGAGGATCTCGTCGTCTCCGGCCCCCTCTCCGAAGACGCCGCGGAGGAGATCCGGGCACGCAAGCCCGAGATCCTCGCCTTCCTTAGAGCGGTCGCCAGAGGAGAGGGTGAAGAGAGGACCCTTCTCACGCCCGATACGGCGCGGCGTTTCGAGCCCTTTCCCTTGAACGAAACCCAGCAGGCCTATTGGCTTGGCCGGGATTCCGTCTTCGAATCCGGCGAAGTGGCGATCCATGTCTTCGTCGAGATGGCCGACCCCGCGCTGGACCTGGAACGGGCGGAGGCGGCCTGGAAGCGTCTTTACGGCCACCACGACATGCTGCGCGCCGTCGTGCTCCCGGACGGGCAGCAGCAGGTTCTGGCCGCCCCGCCCGACTGGCATCTGCCCATCGACGATCTCCGCGACCTCGCGGAAGACCAGGCGCGGGAGCGCCTGGCAGCCCGGCGGGAGGAGATGTCCCACCATTGCGCCGACCTTGGCCGCTGGCCGACCTGGCTGTTGCAGGGCGTCCGGCTTCCCGACGGCAAGAACGCTCTGCTGCTGAGCCTTGACTGCTGGACCATCGACGGACGCAGCGTGCAGATCGTGGCCGCGGACTTCGCCGCGCTCTATGCCGATCCCGAGGCGAGGTTGCCGGAAACCGACCTGACCTTCCGGGACTACGTCCTCGGCCTGGAAGCGGAGCAAGAGACCGAAGCCTATGCGCAGGCCCTCGACTATTGGCGCAGGCGGGTCACCGCCCTGCCGCCGGCACCGCAGATCCCACGGCGCGAAAGGGAGGCCGAGGGCCGGCCGCGCTTCCTGCGCCATGCCCACCGCATACCGGCCACAGTCCACCGCGCGCTCAAGGACGCGGCCGTCAGCCGGGGACTGACCCTCGCCAACGTCCTGATCGGCTGCTACGCCGAGACGCTCGGGCGCTGGAGCGGAACCTCGCACTTCACCCTGAACGTTCCCCGATGGAACCGGCACGCCCTTCACCCCGACGTGGACGAAATCGTCGGCGAGTTCGCGACCTTCGAGCTGCTGGAGGTCGATCTCGGAGCGGGCGGGAGCTTTCTGGAGCGGGTGAAGGGCCTGCAGCGCCAGTTCGCCGAGGACCTGAACCACGACGTCGTCTCCGGCGTGCGCATTCTCCGGGAATGGCGCAAGCACAGCGGTGCCGGTCCTGGTGTCGCCATACCTTACGTCTTCACGCACGAGCCCGACCTCTTCGGCGAGGGGCGGACCCGAGCCTGGATGGCGTCCTTCAACCGCATCGCGCCGGTCACCGAGTCCCTGACCCAGACGCCACAGGTCTGGATCGATGCCCAGTACCACGACGTCGACGGAGAGCTCCTGCTGGTCTGGGACGCGCTGGACGACCTCTTCCCGGAAGGCCTGATCGACGAGATGTTCCAGGCCTACGCCGGGCTCGCGGAAAGGCTCGGCCGCGACGCCACGACCTGGGAGGAGGCGTCTCCCCTTCGCCTGCCCGCAGCACAGGCGAAGCTGCGCGAAGAGGTCAACGACACCGACAGCGAGGTTTCCCTTCCCGGCTTCCTCGATTGCCTGCAGAGGCAGGCCGAGACCCGCCCGGAGGCGGTGGCGATCGTCGACCGGCAGGGGAGCATCGATTGGCTGGGCCTGCAGCGGCGGGTGGCGGCACTCGCCCAAAGGCTGGCCCGGTCCGGGGCGGACAAGGGAACACCCGTCGCCGCGGTGATGGACAAGGGTGCGGAACAGGTCATCGCCGCCCTGGCGCTGCACCGGCTGGGGGCTGTCTGCGTGCCCTTGGACCCGGCCTCCCCGAGGGACCGCCTGCGCTACATGCTCGAGCACTGCAAGGCGCCTCTGATCCTGACCACCGCCGGGCTGGCCGATGGCCTTGCCTGGCCCGAGCGGCGCGCGGACCAGAAGCTGCTGGTCGTGGACCGCGATGCGCGGCCGAAGGGCGCCGACCTGCCGCCGGCCCCCGCGCTCGCCGGCGACGACCTGCATTGCATTCTCTATACCTCCGGCTCGACCGGCCAGCCCAAGGGCGTGAAGGTGCCGCTCGGGGGCCTGGTGAATGTCGTGGACGACGGCCTGGCGCGTTTCGAAGTGACGGCGGAAAGCTGTTTCCTGTCGCTGACCCCTTTCCACCACGACCTCGCCCTCTTCGATATCTATGCCAGCCTCGCCGCCGGTGCCCGCCTGGTCTTTCCGGACCCGGAGCGACGCCGCGATCCCGGTCATTGGCTCGGCCTGATGAAAGAGCAAGGCGTGACCGTCTGGAACTCGGTTCCGGCCATGATGGTCATGCTGCTGAACTACTGCGAGGGACGTCAGACGGAAGCCGAGGCCATCAGGCGGAGCCTGCAGAGCCTGCGCTGCGTGATCCTGGGCGGCGACTGGATCCCGGTGGAAACGCCGCGCCGACTTCGCGCCTGGGCACCAAACGCTGCCCTGTCCTCCGTCGGCGGCCCGACCGAAACGACGGTCTGGAATATTGCCTACCGGGCGGAGGAACGGACCGAAGGCTGGCCGAGCATCCCCTACGGGCGGCCAACCAACAACAACAAGTACTTTGTCCTCAACGACAGGCTGGAGGACTGCCCCGATTGGACGGCAGGCGAGCTGTGCTGCGCCGGCACCGGCGTGACCCTGGGCTACCTCGACGACGAAGAGCGTACCCGCGAGGCCTTCGTCACGCATCCGCGGACCGGAGAGCGGATGTACCGGACCGGCGACCGCGGGCGCTACCGCCCGGACGGCTTGATCGAATTCCTGGGCCGGCAGGACAACCAGATCAATCTCAACGGCTACCGCATGGAGCTGGGCGAAATCGAAACCTGCCTGTCCCGGCACCCCGCCGTCGCGCAGGCGGTGGCGGTGCCGCGCCGCGAAGGCCGGACCGTGCGCAGCGTCTTCGCCTGGGCGACGCTCCTGCCGGGCCGGGACACCGGCGAGGCCGAGCTGCTCGACTTCGCCAAGGCGGCCCTGCCGCGGCAGATGCACCCGGCCGCCCTGAGGATTCGGGATGCCTTTCCCTTGACCGCAAACGGCAAGGTCCATCGGCTGAAGCTGACCGAAGAGGCGGAAGAGACGCTCGACAGCGGCGAGAGCTTCGACCCGGCCGACGATATCGAGGCGCTGGTCACCGAGGCCTGGCAAAAGGTGCTGGGCAGCCCGCCGCCGAGCCGGGATACCAGCTTCTTCGCGGCCGGCGGCGACTCGATCACCGCCATCCAGCTCTACAACGCGCTTCTCGCGGACAGGGTCGAGGGTGCGACGGTGCTGACGGTGTTCCGTTCCCCCAGCGTGGCCGCCTTGGCCGCGGTGATCGCCGAGGCCGCCGGGCCGGCGCAGCCGGCGCTCCCGGAGGTCTTGCCAACGGCGCGGGACAGCGCCGCCTATCCGGCGACCGCCGCGCAGACCCGCCTGTGGCTCGAGGAACGGCTCGACGGGACCGGCGCGCTCTACAACCTCTGTTTCAATCTGAGCCTCGAGGGCGAGATCGAGGCGACAGCGATCGAGTCGGCCCTCGCCGCGATCGTGGCGTCCTGGGAGTCGCTGCGCACCGCCCTGCAGGAGCAGGAGGACGGCACGCCCGTCCAGGTGCTCCTGCCGGCCTGGAAACCGCGCCTGACGGTTACGGACGCCCAGGCCGGCGGCAATCCCGACGAGTGTCTGGCACAGATCGGGGCCGAGGAGGCGGAGACGCCCTTCGTGCTCTCCGACGGCCGCCCCCTGCGCGCGCATCTGGTGCTGATGGCGTCACGGCGCGCGCAGTTGATCGTCACTCTGCACCACACCGCGTGCGATGGCTGGAGCTTCAACCTCTTTGCCGAGGCCCTGGCCAAGGCCCTTGACGGCGGAGCCCTCGACGCCCCGGCCTGCGCGCCGATCGACTATGCCCGCTGGGAGAGCCGGCCCGACGTCAGCGCGGAGTTCGAGCGCCAGATCGCATGGTGGAAAGACCGCCTTGAGGGACTGCCCGGTGGCACCAAGATCGACCTGGGCCGGGGCCGTCCCGACCTTCGCGCCGCACGGGCGGCGCTGGAAGCGCGGCGGCTCCCGCCGGAACTGGGGCGACGCATCGGCCAGCTGGCGCAGCAGCACGACGCGACGCCCTATGTCGTTCTGTTGACGGCCCTGGCGCTGGTTCTGAGGCGCCTGACGGCGGAGCCGCGAGTCGTCATAGGCTCCCATGTGGCGCTGCGGGACCGTCCGGGCCTCGACCAGATGCCCGGCATGCTGGTCAACAACCTGGTTCTGGACATGGATTTCGCCGCGCTGTCGCGTTTCGACGAAGCCCTTGCCCTGGGCCGCTCGGTCTTCCTGGAAGCCTGGGACCGGGGCCTCGCGCCCTTCAACCGCGTGGTCCAGGCCCTCGGCGGCTGGCCGGACGCCACGCGGCATCCGCTCTACGGCATCACCTTCACGCACGAGAGCATCGCCGGCGGGTCCCTGCGGGGCGGCGGCCTGCGCATATCTCATGGCAGGCCCTTCGTCGCCCGCACGGCGCTCGACCTCGACCTTGCCATGGCCGAGGCGCCCGACGGCGCCATCATGCTGAAGGCCCTCTACAACGCGGCGGTGCTGGAGCCCTCTCTGGTGACCGGCCTGCTGGTGGCGCTGGAGAGCTTCGTCGCCAAGGCCTGCGACGAGCCGTCCGTGGAGGTGTCAGCCTTGCCCTGGTGCGGAGAAAGCGCCGCCGCGCTGCTGCGGCCCGGACAGGGGCCGGCCGAGGCCTTCGACCTGAGCCTCTCGCCCGCAGAGCTTTTCAGACGGCAGGTCGAGGGGGCGCCGGAGGCCGTTGCGCTTCTGGACGCCCAGGGCGCTCCCCTGCTCAGCTTCACCGCGCTTGACCGGCTGGTGGGCAGGGCCACGGCCGCCTTTGTCGAGAAGGGCCTCAGGCCCGGCGGCACGGCGGCGATCCTTCTGCCGCGCGACCCCGACCTAGTGGCGGCCATGCTGGCCGTCTGGCGCTGCGGCGCGCACTTCGTGGCGCTCTCTCCGGACCAACCGGCCGAACGGGTGGCGCAGATCCTAGAAGACGCCGCGCCACAAGTGATCGCTTGTCGGCCCGGTGCGGTCGCCTTGCCGCCGGGCGCGGTGCAGAGCGATCCTGCCGAATGGCAGGATTTCGCGCCCTGGGAAGAGGCGCTGAGCCAGGACGACGATGTCATCGTGCTGCTTTTCACCTCGGGCTCGACGGGGCGGCCCAACGGCGTGGAGTTCACCCGCCGCGCCCTGATCAACCGGCTGCTCTGGCAATGGAAGACCCTGCCCTATGGCGAGGCCGAGCGCTGTGTAGCCAGAGCAGCCGTCGATTTCGGCGACTACCTGACGGAGATCTTCGGCCCGCTCCTGGCCGGCCGGCCGCTCGCGCTGCTGGATGCGGAAACCGCCCGCGATCCCCGGCGCCTTGCCGCGGCGGTCAAGGCGGTGGGCGCCGAGCGGCTGCTGACCGTGCCCTCCCTGCTGGACCTCCTGCTCGAGGACGCAAGCGGCGTCATGCCCGCCATGGAGGCGGTTCGCCTCTGGAGCGTCAGCGGCGAGCCGCTGCCCCTGGCAGTGCTGCGAAGGTTCTTTGCCGCGCGGCCCTCTGCGCGGCTGCTGAATCTCTATGGCTCGTCGGAAAGCGGGGCCGACGTTACCTTCGGCGAGCAGAGACTCGACACCGAAATTGTCGCCGTCGGCAAGCCCCTGCCCAATATCGGCGTGCATATCGTCGACGACGCCCTCACCCCGCTGCCGGAGGGCATTCCGGGACAGCTCCTGATCACCGGCGAAGGCCTGGCGAGGGGCTATCGGAAACGACCGGAACTCACGGCCTCGCGCTTCATCTCCTGGCGGGGGCAGCGGGCCTTCCTGAGCGGCGACCGTGGGCTGCGCCGCGCCGATGGCGAGATCGTCTTGCTCCGGCGCCTGGACCGGCAGGTCAAGGTTCGGGGGCAAAGGATCGAGCTGGACGAGGTGCAGGTCGCGCTGGCTGCCGTGCGCGGCGTCGAGGCGGCAGCGGTCGCGTTTGATTCCGACGGTGAGGCCCCGGGAATCGTCGCCCTGGTGACGGGCGGCGCAGGGCCTCTCGACATCCTGGCCCGCGTGAGGTCGCGCCTGCCGGAGGCGGCGCTGCCGAGCCGCATCGCCCTGGTCGATCAGTTGCCCAGAACCGCAGGCGGAAAGCTCGCCTTTCACGCCGTGCCCGGCTTGGTCCGAGACGCCCGGGAAGACGACGAAGGCAGTGACGGCGAACCGCCGGCGACGGAGAAGGAACTGGCGCTCGCCGAGCTTTGGCAGGAGGTCCTCGGCCAGCAGCCGGCCAGCCGTCACGACCGTTTCAACGACCTGGGCGGGCATTCGATCGCGGCCGCCCGACTGACCGCCCGGATCCGCAAGTCGTTTGGCATCGAGTTCCCCTTGCGTTGGATCCTGGAGCGCGGCGCCCTCGCCGACATGGCCGAGGCGATCGAGGAACTGCAGGGCGCGGCTTTCAGCGGATCGGCGGCCGCAGGCCTCGAGGAGTTTGTGCTCTGAGCCGACCGCGCCGCCAGTGCGGTCAGAATGGGAGGGAAGGACAGATGACGGCTATCTACAAGGACCGGGAGATCGGCACCTTCACCATAAACACCCGCAGCAGCGACCCGGCGGACTACTGGGCCGCCTTTGCCGGCCTGGTAAAGCTGACCGACAGCTACGACTTCGACGGCATGCTGTGCTTCTCGGCCAACGAGACGCTGGTCGATCCCTGGCTGGCCGCCCACTACCTGATACTGAACTCGCGGCGCCTGATCCCGATCGTTGCGACCAATCCGGTCTATCTGCACCCCTTCGCCGCGGCCAAGATGGTCTCCTCCTTCGCCTACATGCATGGCCGCAAGACGATCTTGAACCTGATCACCGGCGCCTCCAGGCGGGACCGTGAGGTGCTAAACGATCCGATCGACCACGACGACCGCTACACCCGCCTCGGCGAGTACGCCCGTATCATGAAGAGCCTTCTGACCGATCCGAAAATGATGGATTTCGAAGGCCGCTACTACAAGCTGAGCAGCGCCGTTCTTTCACCGACTCCGCCGCCGGCGCTGCACCCCGGTTTTCTCGTCGCCGGCCATTCGGACGCCGCGATCAGGACAGCCGGCTTGGTCGATGCCGTTCATCTGCGCATGCTGGGGCCCAAGCTGGAGGAAGACTTGCCGGAGGCCGCCGGAGGCCTCGGTATTCACCTCGGCATCATCGCGCGGGAAGACGAAGATGCCGCCTGGGCTGCGGCCAAGGCGCACTACCCGCACGATCCAGAGGTCGAGGGAATCCTCGAATACATGATGGAAGGCTCGGATTCGGTTTGGAAGCGCCGGCTGTACGAGAAGACCCTCGAGCGCGGCGACGCCAAGCCCGAGTACTGGCTCGAGCCCTTCGGCCAGTTGCGCGCGGACTGCCCCTATCTCGTCGGCGCCCACGAAAGGCTGGCCGAGATCCTGGCGGCCCATATCGAAAAAGGCGCGGACTGGATCATCCTCGACCTGCCCGACGAACAAGAGGAGTTCGAGAACACCGCCAAGACCCTTCGGCTGGCCTACGAGCTCCTCGGCATCGAAGCCAAGAAAGGCGAGGCTCCCGCCACGGCCTGACAGATGCTCTCGCCACCTTTGCGAGCAGTCAATTTGAGAACTTCTAGTTATTTGATCTCGCAAAAGCCTTTCTTGTTTTCGCAAAGGTAGCGAGGCTGGCTGAGGCACCGCCAAGGCTTCATCTTTGCGCCGTGGAGTGAAGCAAGTCAGGCGATGCTTCCGCCAGCCAGAGTTCACGATTAGCCCTACGCCAAAGTGAGTTCGAGCCGTCAGCTCGCATCGCTGTCCGTCTTGTATTGCGTGGGGATCGCATCATGCTCAAAGTTGGACGGCCCGCGAGAGCGGCCGCAGTCTCTCTGCTTGCCTCGGTTTTTCTTCTCGTCACCGCCGGCCCAAGCGGCGCCCAAGAGGACCAAGCCCCCCCTCCCGACGAGCCGATCGCCCTCGACCCGGTCATCGTGACCGGGCTCAAGCGCCAGGACCGTGCGGGCGACCTCACCACCAGCGTCCAGGTGATCGACGGCGACTCCTTGACGACCAGCGCTATCGACCCGGGCGCGGCCATCACGCGGGCCGCGCCCAACTTCTACTTCGGGGGCTTCGGCCAACCCGGTCTCGACTTCGTCAACATGCGCGGCGTCGGTCCGCTCGGGCAGCCGGCGAACTCCCTGGACAACTCCATCGGCTTCTCCACCAATGGCGTGGGCACCAGCGCCTTCGGCTTTCCGCCTTCACTGCTCGACGTCGAGCGCGTCGAAGTCCTGCGCGGGCCGCAAGGCACGCTTTTCGGCCGAAACGCCCTTGGCGGCGCGGTCAACGTCGTGACCAGGCCAGCCGACGGAACGCGCGAACTCTCCCTCGGCAGCGAGGTCGGAACAGAAGGCTATATCCTTGGAGAGGGCAAGGCCGGCGGCTGGATCAGCGAGAACGAGCTCGCCGGCCGTCTGGCGGTGCGCTATCAGCGACAAGACGGCGACATACCCAATGCCGTCGTGGGCGGAGAGGAAGGCGATGTCGCGATGGCGGCGGCACGGGGCACCCTTCGCTTCCTGCCGAGCGACGACCTCTCGATCGACATGATCCTCGGCGCGGATTGGGACAGAAGGCGCAACAATTACAACATGCTGGAGGCGGACTCCAACTCGCCGACCAGCGGTGCCGATTTCACGCCCTACGCCAGCCGCGACCGCCTTGAGTCGACTGTCGAGGTCCAGAGGCGCTTCGACGGATTCACATTGACGTCTCTTTCCGCCTTCCAGGAGTTCGAGCTCGAAACCGACGCCGATGTCGGCGACGAACTCCTGTTCCTGGCGGCCTTCGGCTTCGCGCCGCCGCGCGGCGCCGACAGATCGCTATCGGAGGACGAGGAGCGGATCGTAAGCCAAGAGCTTCGCATAAATTCTCCGGACGACCAGAGTCTCTCCTGGGTCGCCGGGGTCAATTACTTCCGTTCGATGTACGAATCCTCCCGCGACCAGGACAGCTCCTTCAGCCCCTTTTCCAGCGGCCTTTTCGATACCGAAATCGAATCCCAGACCTTCGCCGCCTTCGGAGACGTGACCTATCCGCTTTTCGAAGGCTTCGAGGTCTCGGGGGGCCTGCGGGTCGCCCGCGACCATCAGGAGCTGTCCGTTCGCTACACCGGCAAGGGCTTCCCCGGAACCGTCGATTCCTTTTCTCAGAAGGACGACACCTCCGATACCTACCTCACCGGGCGGGTCGCCGCCGCCTACGACTGGACCGAGGGACTCATGACCTACGCCTCGGTGTCTCACGGCTACGCGTCGGGCGGCTTCGAGCGCTTGACCATCAACGCGGCCGTCGGTCAGGAGACGGATCCTTTCGAGCCATCCCGCATCTGGTCCTACGAGGCCGGCATCAAGACCAGCTTCTGGAGGGATCGGGTGGAGATCAACATCAGCGGCTTCTTCAACGACATCAGCGACGGGCAGCTGGTCGCAGCGGACACCTCCACCTTTCCCACGACCTTCTCCTTCGTGAACCAGGACTACGAGTCCTACGGATTCGAAGTCGAGGGCCGCGCGGCGCTGACCGACGACCTTTTCGTCGGCGGCGGCGTGGGCTTCACGAAGTCGGAGATCAACAACGTCCCGGACGACGCCGTCGCGGGCATTGAGAACGGCAACAGCGCCCCCAACGCCCCCAGCGTGACGGCCTTCGCCGACGTGAACTACTGGCTGCTGGATCGCCTCTACCTCACCGCGCAGTATCAATACGTCGGCGAACGCGAGGTCGACATCCAGAACACGTCAGAACTCGACGCCTACCACATGGTGAATGGCCGTCTGGGATGGGATGACGAAGGCTTCAACCTCTACGCCTTCGTCAACAACCTCCTGGACGACGAGCCCGAGTATTTCGGCTCGACCTACACGCCATCCGTCCACTCCGTGGCCGTCGGGCCCGGACGCGTCTTCGGTCTGGGCTTGCGTCTGACATTCTAGAGCGGGATGGCAATAGGCTGAATCAGTCGGAGGGGCTTCCCGAATCGGTAGATTTCTGATTCAACGTGCTTGCTGGGAAGGAGGCCAGCAGGCATGGCAAAGCCCTTAATCCATGGATCTTCGAGAGCGGGTGGTCGCGTCGGTTGAGGAGGGGGGCTGTCGCGGCGCCAGGCGGCGGCACGGTTCGGTGTCGGGGAGAGCAGCGCGATCCGATGGGTGCGGCGCCTCAAGCAGATCGACAGGCAAATCAAAGCCATCGAGGACGCCATCGATCTGCAACTGCCGGCGCGTCCCTCGAACGGCGAACTGGTATGGAAACGTCCTTCCTATCGCATGGTTCATCGCCTGCTGACCAACCCCGCCTATGGCGGTGCTTACGACCACGCAGAGGATCCTGAAGCGCGGGCCCCAGCTCAGCGTGCCCAAGGCACGCTGAGCTGGGGCCCGCGCTTGCGCACCGTCAGTCGCTCCTCCCGGTACAAGCGGTAGAGCTTCTTGTGATTGACCGCGATGCCTTCGCGGCCCAGGAGGACATGGCGTCGGCGGTAGCCGAAGCGCCGGCGCTCATAGGCCCGCGCGCGCAGCCACTCCCGCAGCGCAACGTCGTCCCCGCGCTTCGATACATAGCGATAGGTCTTCGGCGCGATCCCGACCAGCGCACAGGCGCGGCGCTGCGAATGGCTCTTCTCGGCGATGGCCCAGGCCACGGCTCTCCCGCGCGATCCGGGCATCAGAAGTTTTTTCCGAGCATCTCGCACAGCGTCGCTACATCAAACCGAGGGCGCTGCAGGGGGCAAGGCCACGGATCGTATCATGTGGGTCCATCAAGAAGTGGCGCGAAGGGCCACGCCCTCCTCAGACCGCACCCCGAGCGCATCGACCGGCGAACCCGTCGAATCGGCAAAAGACCAATAAAGGCGGCGCGAGCCGCGACCGGATGCATCGATGCGACCAAAAGTTGCGATCGGAGCAATCGGGATTAGCGGCACCTGCGTATTCATTCATGAACCGAGGAGGCTAATCATGGCTGAGCACGCGAACTTGATGTCCTGGGCCGCGAGACTTCAGGTCCTTGCCGACAAAACCCTATCGAAAAAGGACGTGACGCAGACAGAGGTCGACTACGCGGCCGTGCTTCAGCGGCTCGCAGCCGAAGCCCTTGTTTCTTCGAGCCGGCGGCGCTCCATCGACGAGCTCTGTGCTCGAGTGTAGCGGGACCGCCACGCAGGCAGTCCTGGCGCGGGGCTTCCAGGCAGCCCTTGGCGCAAACCAAGCAAGTGCGCCGGTTCTCAAGTGCGTCCACAGCGACGGGCTAGATATCTCGTTCGCTCGCCTACGAGGCTGGGGACATCGTAGCAGACGAGGCTGTGGTCTTCGTTCATGGGACGGGTGGTCACCTAGAGGCGTTCGCACGGGACGGACTGCCTCACGCGGAGCACCGCCGTACAATCGCCTTGGACATGATCTGACTGGGCGTCCCAACAACTGGGGGTCCCAAAACGCCGGAATGGCATTGCCAGAACAGAACCCGACCTGTTCGAAGCCTGATTGCTTGAACGCGTCACACTGAAAGAATCCAACTAAAGAGGACAACACCGATGGTGCTTTCACTTCAACACTTCGCACTCGGCGTCCCGGATCTTAAAGCCGGCGCCGACTTCTACACCGCCTTTGGGCTCAATATGCATGAAGGCGCGGACTGCCTCGGTTTTCGCTGCGATGGCCGCGACCATGACGAGGTGGTGTTGATCGAAACGGGTCAGCCCCGGAAGTTTCAATATATTTCGTTCGGTTCAGACCATGCGGGACTGGCTCGGATCTCGAAAGCGCTTCAAGAGCGTGGGGTCGCTCAACTTGACCCGCCATTACCGGACGCCCCGGGCGGTCTCTGGTTTCGCGATCCCGACGGGAATTCCGTCAACGTTCATTTCGCCAACAACAATGGCGCCTCTCCGGAGCAAGTGCCGGCGGTGAATCGGCCTGGAGTCATGTCGCGGATCAACCAGCGTGGATGCCCACCCTTCGATATCGCTGCGCGGCCTAGAAAGCTCGGCCATATGATCCTCTTCACCACGGACGTGCCGCGTCAATACAAATTCTATGTGGACGTGCTCGGCATGCAGGTCAGCGATCTCATCGCCGATGGTTTCGCGGCCTTTCTACGAGCATCGGGCGACAGTGATCACCATGTGATGGGTTTGCTGAAATCGACTGCGCCGGGTTTTCACCACGCAAGTTTCGAGATTGGCTCCATTGACGAGGCAGAAGTCGCAGCCGCACGCCTGCTCGGTGCTGGCGGGAAGCATGCCTGGGGACCCGGGCGCCACGGTGTTGGATCGAATTACTTTCACTACTTCCGCGACCCCTGGAACGGCATGGCGGAATACTATTTCGACATCGACTATATTACCGCCGACTGCGATTGGGAACCTCAGGAGTGGACCAAGAAGGACGGCATGTTCCTTTGGTCCGCCGACGGACCGCCTCCGCAAGACTTCGGACAGAACTACGAAATCCACTGATTCCAGGCCTCGCGACACGCGGGCGCGCCGTCGCCTGTAACTTCCAAGGAAAGCGAACCAAAATGGCGAAAGTCCTAGTCCTCTACTATTCAAGCTATGGCCACGTTGAGACCATGGCGCACGCTATGGCGGAAGGCGCCTCCATCAATGGCGTCACGGTCGACATCAAGCGGGTCCCGGAAACCGTTCCTGCCGACGTTGCGCGCGACGCACACTTCAAGACTGATCAGGCCGCACCGGAAGCCAGCGTGGACGATTTGGAGCACTATGATGCACTGATCGTCGGGGCACCAACCCGGTATGGTCGAATACCTGCTCAAATGGCCTCGTTCCTGGATCGGACCGGAGGGCTTTGGAAGCGCGGCGCGCTCAATGGTAAGGTCGGCGGCGCATTCGTCTCGACCGGCTCGCAGCATGGCGGTCAGGAAACGACGCTGTTTTCGATCATCACGACGCTTATGCACCTTGGATATACGATTGTCGGCCTGCCTTACTCCTATCAACAACAGCTCACTTTGGATGAGATCGCCGGCGGTTCACCCTATGGCGCGACCACAATTGCTGGTGGACAGGGACAACGCCAGCCGTCCGATATCGATCTTGGCGGCGCACGTCAGCAAGGGCAGCTGATCGCTGAACTTGCATTGAAAGTTGCAGGCTAATTGAACCGGTAGCTTCGAGCTTGAGAAGTGACCTGTTCCCCCGCATCCGGGTCATGAGGCAAGAGAGTTCTCCTTAGGAGGAGGACTTGGAATGAGGCGTCGTTTTACGGAAGAGCAGATCATCGGGATCCTGCGTGCTGCGCAGCAGCGCGCGAAGCGCGGAGGCTGGTGCGTCGGTGAAGGAGACCAGGCGCCGTCACGGGATCTCGGAGCAGAGCTTCTATCTCTATGGACGGCTCTCCCGTTGCAAGTCGATGTTGATCTGAGCGGCTTGGTCAGTTGCAAACATCTATCCGGCGTCACTCGATGTGATCGAGGCGCCCAAATGGGGCATCCGCTCACGCAGGCCTCTATAGCTGGTCGGCCTCAAGGGCCTCGATAAAAGTCAGGCTCGTTGCGTGCCGGTCCGACCTGTGCAGCTCATTTCCACGTCGCCTCGCAAACTATGGGCGGGCCTTCAACGAGCGGAGCCGTAGGCCTCGCCGGTCCGAAGCACGGCCCAGATGATCCGTGCGTTCTTGTTGGCGACGGCAACCGCTGCACGGTTGTAGCCGCGCCGCTCGCGAAGCTGGTTGACCCACTGGTTGATGGGATCCGTCTTGTTCCCGGCCGTGCGCACGACGGCGCGGCCGCCGTGGACCAGTAGTGTCCTCAGGTGCTGGCTCCCACGCTTGGAGATGCCCAAGAGCACGCGTTTGTCGCCGCTCGAGTGCCGCCGCGGCACGAGCCCGAGCCAGGCGGAGAGGTGGCGGCCATTCTTGAACTCCGTGCCATCGCCGATGGCAGCGACGACAGCGGTTGCGGTCTTCGGTCCAACGCCCTTGACCTTGGCGATGCGCTGGCAGACCTCGCTCTGTCGGAAGACGCGGTCGATCTTCTTGTCGAAGGAGGCGATCCGGCGGTCGAGGTCCTGGAGCAGATCGTGAAGCTCGCCGATGGCCTCTCGCGCGAGATCCGTGAGCTCGTTGTCGAGGTCGGAGAGGATCTCCGGGATCATGCGGCGCGCGCGGGTGATGCTCTTGCCAAAGGCCAAGCCGCGATCGAGCAAGAGCCCACGTATCTGGCTGACGACGGCGGTGCGGTGGTTCACAAGGCGCTGTCGCGCGCGGTGCAGCGCCTGGATGTCCTGTTGCTCGATCGATTTCTTTGGAACGAAGCGCATATGGGGCTGGCGGGCGGCGGTGCAGATCGCCTCGGCATCGTTGCCATCGTTCTTCTGCCGACGCACGAAGGGCTTCACGTATTGTGGACTGATGATCCTTACCCGGTGCCCAAGCTGCTCGAACTTCCGCTGCCAGTAGGGTGTTCGCGGCAGACCGTTCCGGCCAGGTCTTCCAGGTGTTCCACACGCGTTGCGATCCAGGCGACTTCGTCGGGCGCGTAGTCGTGGATCTGCTGGGAGGCGTCGTTCAGGAAGGCCCGCTTGAAGCGATCGAAGCGGCGGCGGGCGGCCGGTGTGTCGCGGGGCCAGGTGGCGGCCAGGCGCGGGTCCAGCGCCTCGGCCGCGCCGCGCAGGCGTTCCAGGTCGTGCCCGCCGGGCGAGTAGCAGGAGAGGACCAGGAGCACGGCGTTGTAGAGCGCCGCCGCCCGCCGGTGCAGGGTGACGGCGAGGTGTCCGCCGTGGCCCGGGTCGTCGCCGAACGCCTGGAGAAGCGCTTTCCAGGTGTCCTGCCCGTCGCGGAACCAGAGCGCGTAGTTCTCCTTGGCGAGGTCATAGGCCAGCGCGGGCGTCAGCGGCGGCGGCGCGACAAAGGGATGGCCGGGCTTCTCGTAGAGCAGGATGCCGTCCCGCAGGACGTCGATGAAGAAGCTG
>JAKSBE010000255.1 GCA_022361275.1 Kiloniellales bacterium | reverse complement strand
TAGTCCGCGATGTAGTAGGCGACGATCTCGTCCAGGCTGTCCTCGCGGGGCAGGCCGAGGGCGAGGGCGCGGTCGTAATAGGTGTCGAGCGGCCAGGTCTTGACGATCTCCTCGATGAAGGGATCGGGCTCGACCGTGATCTTGCCCAGCGGGCGGTCGCCGGCGACCCGGTGCAGGGCCTCGATCATCTCGGCCACGGTCACGGTCAGCGCCGGCAGGCTGACCGCGCGGTCGCCGCCGAGCTTCTCGCCGGGCAGCTCGTGGAGGGCGACGAGGCCGTCGACGATGGCGCGGTAGCCGAGCAGGGGCATGACCGTCTCGGTCCTGACCGGCAGGGCCATGTCGATGCCGGCGAGCGGTTCGCGGAAGACCCCGGAGACGAAGCTGGAGGCCGCCAGGTTGGGCTTGCCCGGCCGGATGATCACCGTCGGCAGGCGCGCCGCGCGGCCGTCCAGGAAGCCCTTGCGGGTGTAGTCGTTGATCAGCAGCTCGCCGACCGCCTTGGTCATGCCGTAGGTGGTCTGCGGCGTCTGCTTGGTGGCGTCGCCGACGCTCTCCGGCATGGCCGCCCCGCCGAAGACCGCGATCGAGCTGGCGAAGACCAGGCGCGGCACGGACCCGCGGGCCCGCAGCGCCTCCAGGACGTGCAGGTTGCCGTCCAGGTTGACCCGCATCGCCAGGTCGAAGTCCTGCTCGCCGCCGCCGCTGACCACCGAGGCCAGGTGGAAGACCGCGATGTCGTCGCGATCGATCAGGCCCGCCACCGTCGCCCGGTCGCCGATGTCGCCGGCGACGAAACGGGCGCCCTCGGCGAGCGCCGGGGGCAGGGGGTCCGGCACCGCCTGGTCGAAGAGCAGCATCTCGTCGATCGCCGCCTTCTCGCCCGAAGGGGCCGTGAGCTCGCCGATGTCCAGCAAACGCCGCGCCAGCCGCTGTCCGATGAAGCCCGCGCCGCCCGTGATGACCACTTTCATGCTTTTCTTGTCCGTCCCTGCTTGGCCTCCGCCTGAGCCCAAGGCTAATGTATACCTTAATCGAGCGCGAGCCTTTCCTGGCGCGACCTGACCTTAGGGGGAGAGATGAAGCCTGAGATCGTCCTGATGGGCGGCATGATGCCGCATGTCATGGAGGCCCTGGAGGCCGCCTATGTCGTGCACCGCTACGACCAGGCCACAGACAAGGCGGCCTTCCTGGCGGAGATCGCGGACAAGGTGCGCGGACTGGCGACCGGCGGCCACCACGGCGCACTGGACAACGCGGTGATCGACGCCCTGCCGAAGCTGGAGATCATCTCCTCCTTCGGGGTCGGCGTGGACCACGTCGACGTCGGCCATGCGACGGGCAAGGGCGTGGTCGTCGCCAATACGCCCGACGTGCTGAACGACGATGTCGCCAACCTGGCGATCGCCCTGATCCTGATGTGCAGCCGCCAGCTGGTCGCCGCCGACCGCTTCGTGCGCGGTGGGCAGTGGCTGGAGGGAGCCATGCCCCTGCAGCAGGCGATCCGCGGCAAGATCGTCGGCATCCTCGGCCTCGGCCGCATCGGCAAGGACATCGCGACCAAGCTCCAGGTCTTCGGCTGCGAGGTGGTCTACCACGGCCGGCGGGAGCAGGCGGACCAGCCCTACCGCTACTGCCCGGACCTGCTCGCCATGGCAAAGGACTGCGACTACCTGGTCGTGATCTGCCCGGGCGGGCCCGAGACCGAGGGCATCGTCGACCGTGCGGTGCTCGATGCCCTGGGGCCCGAGGGCACCCTGATCAACGTCGCCCGCGGCTCGGTGGTCGACGAGCCGGCGCTGGTCGCGGCCCTGGCCGAGGGCCGCCTCGGCGGCGCCGGCCTCGACGTCTTCGCCGAGGAGCCCGAGGTGCCGCAGGCGCTCATCGACCTGGAGCACGTCGTCCTGCTGCCCCACGTCGGCAGCGCCACGGTCCAGACCCGCAAGGCCATGGGCGACCTGGTGGTCGACAACCTCGCCGCCCACTTCGCCGGTAAGGGCGCGCTGACGCCCGTCACCGCCGGCTGACGAAGAGAACACACGAGAGGGAAAGCCAAGACATGAAGCTGTTGCGTTTTGGCCCGAAGGGGCAGGAGAAGCCGGGCCTTCTGGACGCCCGGGGCGTCATCCGGGATCTCTCCGGACAGGTCGACGACATCGCCGGCGAGGTCCTGAGCGACGCCGGGATCGACCGGCTGCGCGCGCTCGATCCCGAGAGCCTGCCGCTGGTCGAGGGCGAGCCGCGCCTCGGGCCCTGCGTCGGGCGGGTCGGCAAGCTGGTCTGCATCGGGCTCAACTACCGCGACCACGCGGAGGAGGCCGGCCAGCCGGTCCCCGAGGAGCCCGTGATCTTCATGAAGGCGACCAGCGCCCTTTCCGGTCCCGACGATCCGGTGATCCTTCCGCGCGGTGCCGAGAAGACCGATTGGGAGGTCGAGCTGGCCTTCGTGATCGGCAAGGAGGCGCGCTACGTCGAGCAGGCCGACTGGACCGACCACGTCGCCGGCTACTGCATCTGCAACGACGTCTCGGAGCGGGCCTTCCAGCTCGAGAGCACCGGCCAGTGGGTCAAGGGCAAGAGCGCCGACAGCTTCGCGCCGCTCGGCCCCTGGATGGTGACCCGCGACGAGATCCCCGATCCCCAGGCGCTCGACCTCTGGCTCGACGTCGACGGCGCGCGGCGCCAGAGCGGCAACACCCGG
>JAKSBE010000491.1 GCA_022361275.1 Kiloniellales bacterium | reverse complement strand
GTCATGATCACTGCTCCTTGGTATGAGGCTTGGCGCCCGATCCCTTTTCCCTGGACGCGCGCAGGCTTGGCGAGGCTCCAAGGCCGAGCCCTAGATCAAACTGCGCTTGGTTGGAATCAATGAGGCGCGGATAACTTGATCTACTTCATATAGTGAGAGCAGCTCATCCGCGTTCGATTGAACGCCGACTGCTCTACTTCAAAGGTCAAGAACACGATGCAGACAGGAGGCCGATCCGGCCTCATGCCATCTGGTCCAAGCGGGGCATAGGAGAGACGAAGGGCGAACGCGGTCCCCCGACCGCCCGGCGCTCAGTCTTCTTCATCATCCGCCCGGCGATAGGTGACATGAATCCGCCCGCGAAACTCGACGCCCGCGTCCTCGAACACCCGGCGGATCTTGTCGAGCGAGCGATAGGTGATATTGCCGCCGCGCTCGAACTTGGTCAGCGTCGTCTTCGAGATGCCGGCCCGCTGTGCGGTCGCGAGAATCGACCAGTCGAGCCAGCTTCGCGCGGCGCGGCATTGCCCCGGCGTCATCCCAAACCCCTCGCGGCATTGCGGTTTCTACGTGCGCGAGGGACGCTAGACCAGCCAATATCACGGCTTTTTCGGACATTAAACTGGACGAAAAAGCCAGTTTCTCGCTAGGATTGCGCCCGCCTGCAACCTGAAATGGAACGAAGCGATGGCGCGTGATGCCGACGGCCTGGACTGGGACTCCTTCTTCGACATCGTCACCACGACCGAGGCCGCCCGGGCCATGGACGAGCTCTACGGCCCCGGCGCGGCCCGCGCCTGCATCGCCTGCGCACTGGCCGCCCGCCACGACGGCCGCGACGCAGACTGCCGCTTCTGGACCGCCGTCCTCCGCGCCCTGCGCGCCCTGCACGAGTATAGGGTGGTTCACTAGACGCTGCTTCCGGGGCTCCGGACCGGAGGAGAATTACAGGTTCCGGGCGCGCCCGGCCTCCGGGCCTTCTCGTCGCTCAAGCAGGCCGCCGCCGCGGCGTCGTCCAGATGGCGGTCGCTTTGCGGCCTTTGGCCGAAAGATCCAGGCGTTGCCGCCCGTCCGGCTCGAAGTCCTTTTGGAACCCGAACGAGAGGGGGCTTGCGTCAGTCCCTTGCGGTCAGGCGCACGCCGGCGACGACCCGGTCGCTGGGGTAGAGCACGATCCGCTCGCCGACCGCGAGGCCTTCGAGGATCTCGGACTCCAGGCCGTTGTGCCGGCCCGGCTCGACCCGGCGCTTCTCGGCCCGGCCCTCACGCTCGACGAAGATCGTCCAGTCGCCGGCGTCGCGGAAGAGGGCGCTCAGCGGCACCTTCAGGACGTCCTCGTTCTCCCAGAGCACGATCCGGGCCTCGACGCGATAGCCGTGGCCGAGGCGCCGCCACTGCGCCGGCGGGTCGGTGAAGTCGATGATGACGTTGACGCGCTGCTCCTCGATCCCCAGGGCGGAGACCTTGGTGAAGCCGTAGGGCTCGACCCGCTCGACCCGGCCGTTGAGCACCGCGCCGCCGCCCCATTCCTCGATCATGACCCGCTGCCCCGGCTCGACCCTGACCGCCTCGGTCGACAGCAGGTCGGCGACGATCTCCAGGTCTTCCGGATCGCCGATCTCGATCAGCGGCTGGCCGGCCGAGACCACGGCCTCGCTTTCGTGGATCACCTGCAGCACCCGGCCGTCGACGGGAGCGGTCACCGGCACGCAGGGGCAGCTCGGCTTCATCCCGCGGGCCGCGAGCGGCGACAGCAGCTCGGCCCGGGCGCGCTCCAACTCGGCGCCGCGCATGTCCAGGGCCGCCTGCGCCGTCGCCAGGTTGGCCTTGGCGGTCTTGTAGGCGCGCTCGTCCTCGTCCAGCCGGCGCTGCGAGATGGTGTCGTCACGGATCAGGCGCCGGGCGCGCTTGACCTCGGCCTCGGCGAAGACAAGGTCGGCCTGGGCCCGGTCGAGCTCGGCCCGGGCCAAATCGCGGGCGGCCTCGGCGGTGCGGACCGCCGCCTGGGCCTGGGCCTCGCTGCGCACGTCCAGGAAGGCGGGGTCGATGGGCTCGATCTCGGCGACCACGGTCCGGCCGGCGGCGACGGGATCGCCGACCTCGGCCTCGATGCGCCGGGCGCGGCCGGCGATCGGCGCGGAGAGGACGAAGACGTCGCGCACCCGGGTCTCGCCTTCCTCGCTGACGGTGACGATCAGCGGGCCCCGTTCGACCAGGGCGAAATCGACCGGCACCGGCTGCGGCCGGAAGGCGAAGACCAGCCCGACCGCCAGGGTCAGGAGCAGGACGCCCCAGAAGAGGCTTCGTCGCGCGGCAACGCCCATGGCTACTCCCGTGTCTTCAGGACGGCGACGAGGTCCAGGCGATCGACCCGCCGGCGCACGATGGCGGCCGAGACCACGGTCGCCGCGATGGCGACCAGGACCGAGTAGCCGAAGGTCGAGGCCTCGATGTGCATCGGCACCCGGTAGAGGTCGGTCTCGAAGAGGTCGGTCAGAAGCCAGGCCAGTCCGGCCCCGGCGAGGCAGCCCAGCGGCAGGGCGAGGAAGACCAGGATCGCCACCTCCCCGAGGAGGATATAGGAGATCTCCAGGCGGCTCATGCCCAGCACCCGCAGGGTCGCCAGCTCGCGGCCGCGCTCCGAGAGCGCGATCCGCGCCGAGTTGTAGGCCACCCCGAACGCGAGGGTGCAGGCGAAGACGGCGTAGAAACCGATGAAGATGTACATGATCCGCGCCAGGGTGTCGTAGAACTTGTCCACGGTCGCCTCGCGCAGCATCACCGCCGAGACCTTGGGCAACGTCTTCAGCTCGGCGAAGAGCGCCGCCTCCTGCTGCGAATCCACCAGGAGATGAAGGAGGTCGACCGACGGCCGCTCGTGCATCATGCGGTTGGCCGCGTCCAGGCTCATGTAGGCCGCGGTCCCGATGTAGGTTTCGACCACGCCCGCGACCGGCACCTCGCGCACCGGCCGGCGGCCTTCCAGGACCTCGACGGTGACGCTCTCGCCGCGCCGGACGTCGAGCAGTTCCGCCAGCTTCTCGGACAGCACAAGTCCTTCCGGCGGCACCGGCACCACTTCGCCCTTGGCGTCGTAGGCCGGCTGAAGCCAGGCCTCCGACGACAGGGCCGAGATCGATTCGCGCTTCTCGCGCGTGCCGTTGCGGAAGCGGACCGACAGCATGCGGGCGGGCTCGACCGCCTGCACCCCGGGCATGCGGGCGAAGTCGCGGGTGATCTCGATCGATTGCGGGTCCGTCAGGGCCACGGTGACGTCCTGGTGCTGGGCGTCGAAGAAGTACACCTGGACCATGTGGGTGATGGCGTCGAGCCAATGCAGCGAGATGACCAGCACGGCGATCGACAGCGCCACGCCGGCGGCGGTCATGGCCGAGCGCAGCGGCCAGCGGAAGATCTGCCGGAAGATCATCCGGGTCGGCTGGTCCAGGCGCAGGGCCAGGGCGCCCAGCCGGCCCCGGCGATAGAGCGGCGGCGCCGGGGGCCGCATCGCCTCGGCCGGCGGCAGCGCCACCGCGCGGCGCACCGCGCCCCAGGTCCCGAGCAGGGCCGCGCCCAGGCTGACCAACGCGGCGATGGCGTAGGCCGCCGGGCCCGGCCGGTAGTAGATGAAGGGGAAGCGGTACTGCTCGGCATAGATCTCGGTCATGAAGTGGCCCAGCCAGGAGCCGATCCCCCAGCCGATCAGCACCCCGAGCCCGGCGATCGCGATCACCAGCTTCATATAGTGCCAGCCGATCTCCAGGCTCGAATAGCCGAAGGCCTTGACCAGGCCGATCTCGCTGCGCTCGGTGGCGATCAGCCGGTTGAGCACCATGTTGGTCAGGAAGGCGGCGACCGAGAGGAAGATCGTCGGCAGGACCGTGGCCAGGTTCTTCAGCTGGTCGAGCTCGTTGGTCACGAACCAGTTGGAGATCTGGTCCTTGCGGCCGAAGGCCCCGACCCCGCCGTAGCGCGCCAGCAGCAGGTCCAGGCGGTCGATGACGTCCTCCTCCGCCGCGCCGCGCAGCAGCGACAGCGCCACGTCGTTGAAGGCGCCGTCCAGGTCGTAGGCCGCGGCCAAGGCCTCCTCGCCCATCCACAGCACGCCGAAACGCTGGTCGTCGGGCATCAGGGCGCCCGGCCCGATCGAGTAGACGTACTCCGGCGAGAGGGCGACCCCGACGATGTCGAGGCGCCGTTTGTGCCCGTTGATGATCGCATGCAGGTGATCGCCGGGGCGCAGTCCGTGGCCGTCGGAGAAGGTCTCGCTGATCACCACCTCGTCCGGGCGCCCGGGGGCCACGAAGCGGCCCTGGCGCAGGGCCAGGCGGTTGAGCTGCGGCTCGCCGCGCTCGGGGATCGAGGCCAGGGCCCCGATCACCGGCTCGGCGAAGCCCTCGACGTCCAGGATCGCCAGCTCGACGATCCGGGTCTCCACCGTTTGCACCCCGGGCAGTGCGGCGATCCGCGCGGCCAGGCGCTCCGGCGCCCGCTTCACCGAGGCGAAGACCTGGGCGAAGCGGTAGCGCTCGTAGTAGGCCTCGGCGGTGCCCTGCAGGGCCTCCAGGGCGGTCAGCGACATGACCAGCACCGCCACGCCGGAGGCGATGACCAGGGCGATGGCCAGAACCTGGCCGCGCAGCCGCCAGAGGTCGCGCAGGAGCTTTCGGTTCAGCGCGCGCAAGCTACCACTCCAGCTCGCGGGCCGGCCGCCGGTCGGGGTTCTCGGCGACCTCGACGATGTGCCCGTCGCCGAAGCGCACCACCCGGTCGGCGATGCTCGCGATCGGCGCGTTGTGGGTGATCAGGGCGGTCGTGGTGCCGAGTTCGCGGTTGACCTCCTCGATCGCCTCCAGGACCCGGATTCCGGTCGCGCTGTCCAGGGCCCCGGTCGGCTCGTCGCAGAGCAGCACGTCGGGCCGCTTGGCGATCGCCCGGGCGATGGCGACCCGCTGCTGCTCGCCGCCGGAAAGCTGCGCCGGGAAGTGGTCGAGCCGCGCCTCCAGGCCGACCAGCGCCAGGGCCTCGGCCGGCGCCATGGGCTTGGGTGCGATCTCGGTCACCAGGGCGACGTTCTCCAGCGCGGTCAGGCTGGGCATCAGGTTGTAGAACTGGAAGACGAAGCCGACATGGTCGCGGCGGTAGCGGGTCAAGGCCGCTTCGCCGCAGGCGGTCAGGTCCAGGTCGCGGAACCGGACCTGGCCGTCGCTCGGCCGGTCGAGTCCGCCGAGGATGTTGAGCAGGGTCGACTTGCCGCTGCCCGAGGCGCCGAGCAGGACCAGCAGCTCGGACTCGTAAAGATCGAGATCGACGCCCCGCAGGGCGTGGACCGCGACCGCGCCGCTGCCGTAGACCTTGGTCAGGCCGCGCGCCCGCAGGGTCACGCCGCGCGCGCGCGCCGGCGCGCCCGGATCTGAAGACTGGGCGTCTGCGGCTGTGCTCATCCTGCGGGACCTCCGGCGCTCTTGCCGTACCACACGCGGCGCTGCGCTCAACTAGCCGGCCCGGCGTGGCGGCGGCCTTGATTCAGATCAACCGCAGCCGCGGGTTCAAGCGGGAAAGGCCGACCAGCGGCCGGTCCTGTAGCGCCGCCCCCCAAGCCGCTTGACCTTCACCGTGGCTCCTCATCTTCGGAGTCTAATATATTGATTTAGCTAGAAAACTAGTCTCGATACCGGTTTGCGGCGAGACCGCGCGAGGGTCATCTTAACGGCATCGTAAGAGCAATGGCGTAAGGTTTCGAGGTTCTTACGGCCAAGTCAGGCCGTGCCGCTGTCGGCAGAAGCCAGGAAGGTACGCCTTGGAGAACGAAGCTTATCGCGTCCGCGTCGCGGCGCTCTGGATCATGAATACGACGATCCTCGTGAACATCCTGCGCGCGCACGGTCGTGACCAGCACGCGGAGAATGTCGAGGCCGGCCTTGCCGAGGCGGTCGACATCGTTGCCGAGGAATTCGGCCGCGACGAATTGACCGAGGCGATCAGCTGGGTGGCCGACCAGGCCTGGGGCTCCGACGAGCTCAACGCCCCGGTCACCCCGCTGCACTGACGCCTCCCGCCCCTGGAGCAGCCCGCGTTCATTTGAGCGCGGACAAGCTGCTCTCGCTATATGAAATAGATCGAGTTATCTGCGCCTCATCGATTCCAGTAGCGCAGTTTGAGCTAGTACCAGAGCCCCGTGATCCTCTGCCGTGGCCGCCTCGGCGGCGCGGGCAGCGAGGCGCGCGGCCAGACCGCGGTATCGCGGGGTGCGACCGGCGGCATCTCGACCCGCAGGTCCAGCAGGCGCCGGATCCGTTCCTCGGTGCGAGGATGGCTGCGCAGCAGCGAGGGATCGGGGATCCGGCGGCTGCCCAGGAAGATGTCCTCCCAGAAGCGCCCTTGACGGCGCTCCAGCCGCTCCAGGGCGCGGGCCAGGCCGATCGGGTCGCCGGTCAGCCGGACGGCCCCGAGGTCGGCCTCGAACTCGCGGGTCCGCGACAGGGCGAGCTGCAGCAGGCTGCCCAGGGTCGGCGCGAGCAGGAGCAGCAGCACCAGCAGCCAGGGAATCTGCGCCACTCCGGCCAGGGCGAAGGGCAGGTTCAGGACCAGCAGGAAGACGCCCAGAAAGGACATGCTGCGGGTCATCCGGGTCATCACGTCGGCCAGGCCCATGACCCAGATGTCGTTGTGCCGGATGTGGCTGATCTCGTGCGCCAGGACGGCGATCAGCTCGCGCAGGGTCATGGCCCGCAGCAGGCCGCTGGTCACGGCGACCGCCGCCTGCCGGCCCTGGCCGACCGAGAAGGCGTTCAGGGTCGGGCTGGCGACGTAGTAGAGTTGGGGCGGCGGCTCCAGACCGGCGCGCCCGGCCAGGATCGCGACCACGTCGACCACCTCCGGCAGGTCGTGCCGGGTCAGTCGCCGGGCCCGAAACATCCGCAGCATCAGGCCGGGCGACAGACGGCCGCTGATCGCCAGGGAGACGGCGCCCAGGACCGCGGCCACGGCGACGCCAGGCCAGCCGGCGACGATCCAGCCGCAGACCGCCAGCAGCAGGGCCATGCCGGTGATCAGGACCAGCGACTGCAACAGGTTGCCCAGGCGATGCCGGCGCAGCGCCCCGGGATCGAGGTTCGGACGTGCCATTCTCTCGGTCTCCGAGCCTTGCATGTGGCCGCGCCGAGGCTGGGACTCAAGCGGCTGTGGACAAGGTGGCCCGATCTCCGTAAGCCTCTGGCGGTCGTCAAGAGGAGGAACCGAGGTGCCATCCGCAAAGAGCCCGCGCAGCGGCGCCAGGGTGCTGGTCGATCAGCTCAAGCTTCACGGCGTGACCCGCGCCTACGGCGTGCCGGGCGAGAGCTACCTGGCGGTCCTGGACGCGCTGAACGACGTCCCCGAGATCGCCTTCACGATCTGCCGCCAGGAAGGCGGCGCGGCCATGATGGCCGAGGCCCAGGGCAAGCTGACCGGGGAGCCGGGCATCTGCTTCGTCACCCGCGGGCCGGGCGCGACCAACGCCAGCGCCGGCCTGGTCCCGCCGCCCCGGCTCTACTACGTCGCCAGCCCGACCCTGAACGCCTTCTCCGTCGGCCAGGGCCGGCAGGCGGCGATCGCGGTGACCAGCGGCCTGATCCAGGCCATGACCCTGCGCGAGCTGATCGCGGTCCTGGCCCACGAGATCAGCCACATCCGCCACAACGACATCTGGGTCATGGGCTTGGCCGACGTGATGAGCCGGATGACCCGCAGCATGTCCTTCCTCGGCCTCTTCCTTCTGATCCTGAACCTGCCCTTCGCCCTGGCCGGATCGGCGCAGGTGCCCTGGCTGCTGGTGCTGCTGCTCCTGCTCGCGCCGACCCTGGGCAGCCTGCTCCAGCTCGCCCTGTCGCGGACCCGGGAGTTCGAGGCCGACCTCGGCGCGGCCCGCCTCACCGGCGATCCGCTCGGCCTGGCCCGCGCCCTGGAACGGCTGGAGCGCCGACAGGGGCGGTTCTGGGAGGACGTCTTCCTGGGCAGCCGGCGGATCCCCGACCCCTCGCTGCTGCGCAGCCACCCTCGGACCGAGGAGCGGATCCGGCGCCTGCTGGACCTGCGGGTCGACGCGCCGCCGTTCGAGACCCGCGACACGGCGGTCTGGCCGCGCGCGTCGCTGACCCCGCCGCCGCACCGCCCACGGCAGCGGATCACGGGCCTTTGGTACTAGCGATGGAGCGTCGGGAGGAGGGAGGGTCTCGACGGGCGTCAGTGCAGCGGGGTAACCGGGGCGTTGAGCTCGTCCGAGCCCCAGGCCTGATCGGCGACCCAGCTGATCGCCTCGGTCAGCTCGTCGCGGCCGAACTCCTCGGCCACGATGTCGACCGCTTCGGCAAGGCCGGCCTCGACGTTCTCCGCGTGCTGGTCCCGACCGTGCGCGCGCAGGATGTTGACCAGGATCGTGGTGTTCATGATCCAGAGCGCCGCGACGCGGACGCGATAAGCTTCGTTCTCCAAGGCGTACCTTCCTGGCTTCTGCCGACAGCGGTACGGCCTGACTTGGCCGCAAGAACCTCGAAACCCTACGGTATTGCCCTTACGATGCAGTTAAGATGCCCCTGGCGACACAGCGCCCCGGATCGGGCTGGGGTAAAACTGGCAGTGATTTCAGAAGCTTGATATGACGGAAGGACACACCATGACGAAGGCAGGGCACCTCGGGGGGCTGCTGCTGGCCCTGCTCCTGCTGGCCCTCCTGCTACTGCCTGGGCGGGCGGCGACGGCCCAGGAGGCCGATGCCATCCTCGGCACCTATCTGAACGAGAAGCAGACCGCGCATATCGAGATCTTCAAGGACGGCGCCGCCTATTCCGGCCGCATCGTCTGGCACAAGGAGAACCGCAAGGACTACAAGAACCCGGATCCGGCGCTGCAGGACCGGCCCCTGGTCGGTCTGGTCTTCCTTAAGGGCTTCGTCTACGACCCGGAGGAGAAGGAGTGGGACGACGGCGAGGTCTATGCGCCGGACGACGGCAAGACCTACAGCGGCTACCTCTGGCTGGAGGACGGCGTCCTCAAGATGCGCGGCTACGTCGGCATCCCGCTGTTCGGACGC
>JAKSBE010000327.1 GCA_022361275.1 Kiloniellales bacterium | reverse complement strand
GCCGCTGCTGCGCAAGACCGACGGCAAGTACGACAAGGACGGCCGCTTCGAGCCGGTCTCCTGGGACGAGGCCTTCGACGTCATGGCCGAGAAGTTCAAGGCCGCGCTCAAGGCCAAGGGGCCCGAGTCGGTCGGCATGTTCGGCTCCGGCCAGTGGACGGTCTGGGAGGGCTACGCCGCGGCCAAGCTGATGAAGGCCGGCTTCCGCTCCAACAACATCGACCCCAACGCCCGGCACTGCATGGCCTCGGCGGTGGCGGGCTTCATCCGCACCTTCGGCATCGACGAGCCCATGGGCTGCTACGACGACCTGGAGCACGCCGACGCCTTCGTGCTCTGGGGCGCCAACATGGCCGAGATGCATCCGATCCTCTGGTCGCGCCTGACCGACCGGCGCCTGACCGCCGACCACGTCCGGGTCGCCGTGCTCTCGACCTTCGAGAACCGCAACTTCGACCTGGCCGACCTGGGCATCGTCTTCAAGCCGCAGACCGACCTGGCGATGCTGAACTACATCGCCAACTACATCATCCAGAACGACAAGGTGAACCAGGACTTCGTCGCCAAGCACGTCAACTTCCGGCGCGGCAACGACGACATCGGCTACGGGCTCAGGCCCTCGGACCCGCGCGAGCAGAGCGCCAAGAACGCCAAGAAGGCCGGCGGCTCCTCGGAGATGACCTTCGAGGAGTACGCGGCCTACGTCGCCGACTACACCCTGGAGAAGGTCAGCGCGCTCTCCGGCGTCGAGCCGGAGAAGCTGGAGGCCCTGGCCGAGCTCTACGCCGACCCGGACCGCAAGGTCGTGTCCTATTGGACCATGGGCTTCAACCAGCACACCCGCGGCACCTGGGTGAACAACATGGTCTACAACGTCCACCTGCTGACCGGGAAGATCTCGGAGCCGGGCAACGGTCCCTTCTCCCTGACCGGCCAGCCCTCGGCCTGCGGCACCGCGCGCGAGGTCGGCACCTTCGCGCACCGCCTGCCGGCCGACATGGTGGTCAGGAACCCCGAGCACCGGGCGGTGGCGGAGAAGATCTGGAAGCTGCCGGACGGCACGATCCCGGAGAAGGTCGGCTACCACGCCGTGCTGCAGAACCGCATGCTCAAGGACGGCAAGCTCAACGCCTACTGGGTGATGTGCACCAACAACGTGCAGGCGGCGCCGAACCTGAACGAGGAGACCTATCCCGGCTACCGCAACCCGGAGAACTTCATCGTCGTCTCCGACCCCTATCCGACGGTGACCGCGCTCTCGGCCGACCTGATCCTGCCGACCGCGATGTGGGTCGAGAAGGAGGGCGCCTACGGCAACGCCGAGCGGCGCACCCAGTTCTGGCGCCAGCAGATCGCGCCCCCGGGCGAGTCCAAGTCCGACGTCTGGCAGCTGGTCGAGTTCTCCAAGCGCTTCAGGGTCGAGGAGGTCTGGCCCGAGGAACTGGTCGCCAAGGCGCCGGCGTATCGCGGCAAGACCCTCTACGACATGCTCTTCGCCAACGGCGAGGTCGACAAGTTCCCGCTCTCGGAGCTCCAGCAAGGCTTCGACAACGACGAGTCGCAGCACTTCGGCTTCTATCTGCAGAAGGGGCTCTACGAGGAGTACGCCGGCTTCGGCCGCGGCAAGGCCCACGACCTCGCCGACTTCGACCTCTACCACAAGACCCGCGGGCTGCGCTGGCCGGTGGTCGACGGCAAGGAGACGCTCTGGCGCTTCCGCGAGGGCTACGACCCCTACGTCAAGGACGGCGAGGGGGTCCGGTTCTACGGCAAGAAGGACGGCAAGGCGGTGATCTTCGCGCTGCCCTACGAGCCGGCGGCCGAGGAGCCGGACGAGGAGTACGACCTCTGGCTGGTCACCGGCCGCGTCCTGGAGCACTGGCACTCGGGCTCGATGACCCGGCGGGTGCCGGAGCTGCACCGGGCCTTTCCCCACGCGGTGCTCTTCATGCACCCCGACGACGCCGAGGCGCGCGGCTTCAAGCGCGGCCAGGAGGTGCGGCTCAGGACCCGCCGCGGCGAGCTGCTGACCCGGGTCGAGACCAAGGGCCGCAACAAGATGCCCCAGGGCCTGGTCTTCATCCCCTGGTTCGACGAGGGCCAGTTGGTCAACAAGCTGACCCTGGACGCAACCTGCCCGATCTCCAAGGAGACCGACTTCAAGAAGTGCGCCTGCAAGGTGGAGGCCGTCTAGGTGATTGCCTTGGGCGAGATACCCCCCACCCTTACCCTCCCCCTCAAGGGGGGAGGGCCGGGGAGGGGGTGAATGCCACCGCGAGGTGGCAAGGCGGTAGGTCCGATGTCTGGCATGAATGAGCGCATGAAGAGCAGCCTCGCCAGCCGGCGCCGCGTCCTCGCCGACGCCCTGAGGGGCGCCTGCGGGGCCGGGGTCGCCGGGCTGCTGCTCGGGCTGCTGGCGGTACAGGGACGGTCTCGGCCGGCCGAGGCCCTGCGTCCGCCCGGGGCCCTGCCGGAGGCCGACTTCCTGGGCGCCTGCGTGCGCTGCGGGCTCTGCGTCCGCGACTGCCCCTACGACACCCTGCGCCTGGCCGAACCGGGCGAGGCGGTGACCCTGGGCACGCCGTATTTCGTCGCCCGCGAGGTGCCCTGCGAGATGTGCGAGGACATCCCCTGCCTGGCCGCCTGCCCGACCGGGGCCCTGGACCCCGGTCTGGAGAAGATCGAGGACGCCCGCATGGGGGTCGCGGTCCTGGTCGGCCAGGAGACCTGCCTCAACCTGCTGGGCCTGCGCTGCGACGTCTGTTACCGGGTCTGCCCGCTGATCGACGAGGCGATCACCCTGGAGCGGGAGCACAACGCGCACACCGGTGCCCACGCCCGTTTCGTCCCGACCGTGCACAGCGACGCCTGCACCGGCTGCGGCAAGTGCGAGCGGGCCTGCGTGCTGGAGGCGGCCGCGATCAAGGTCCTGCCGCGCCACCTGGCGCTGGGCGAGCTCGGCCACCACTACCGCCTGGGCTGGGAGGAGAAGGAGAAGCAGGGCGAGTCCCTGGTGCCGGGCGTCATCGACCTGCCCGACCGGGTGCCGGAAAGCCTGCCGGAGTGGACGCCGTGACCGCCAAGGCGCATCCGGGCCGCGACGCCCTGCGGGCCAAGGGCTGGCTGGCCGCCTCCAAGTGGCTGCTGCTGCGCCGGGCCGCGCAGTTCGGCTTCCTCGGCCTCTTCCTGCTCGGGCCCTGGGCCGGGATCTGGATCGTCGAGGGTACGCTGATCTCCAGCGACACCCTGGACGTGCTGCCGCTCAGCGATCCCTATGCCCTGCTACAGTCCCTGGCCGCCGGCCAGGTGCCGGCGCCGGCCGCGCTGATCGGCGGCGCCGTCGTGCTCGCCGTCTACGCGGTCATCGGCGGCCGGGTCTACTGTTCCTGGGTCTGCCCGATCAACGTCGTGACCGACGCCGCGCACTGGCTGCGCGGCCGGCTCGACCTGCCCAAGGGCTGGCAGCCGAAGCGCAGCACCCGCTTCTGGGTCCTGGCCATGACCCTGGCGGTCTCGGCTGCGACCGGCGTCCTGGCCTGGGAGCTGGTCAACCCGATCACCCTGCTGCACCGCGGTCTGCTCTTCGGCCTGGGCTTCGCCTGGACCGTCGTCGCCGCGGTCTTTCTCTTCGATCTCCTGGTCAGCCGACAGGGCTGGTGCGGACACCTCTGCCCGGTCGGCGCCTTCTACGGCCTGGTCGGGCGGGTCAGCCTGCTGCGGGTCAAGGCGGCGCGGCGCCGGGATTGCGACGACTGCATGGACTGCTTCGCGGTCTGCCCGGAGCCCCAGGTCATCAGCCCGGCGCTCAAGGGCGCGCCGCAGGGGCTCGGCCCGGTCATCCTGTCGCCGGACTGCACGAACTGCGGGCGCTGCATCGACGTCTGCTCGCGCGACGTCTTTCGCTTCGCCGCCCGTTTCTCGCAGGCGGAGGAGGGCGCGCCGGCCAGGGAAGAAGGCAAGGCGGCCGCCTGACCGGCGGCCCGGGACAAAGAGGAGGACGACCTCGTGAAATCGACCAAGGGTTTCTTCACCGGCCTGGCCGCGGCCGGCCTGGGCATCGGGCTCTGGTGCGGTTTCGGGCAGGACACGGCCGCCCAGGAAACGCTCGACGTGCGGACGCTGCGCGGCGAGTTCTCAATCCCCGAGACCGCGCCCGCCGAGGATACCAAGCGGCAGAACACCGACCCGGGCGCCATGGGCCGCGCCTACCGGCAGCAGCCGCCCCTGATCCCGCACCGCATCGAGGGCTATCAGATCACCACCCGGGTCAACAAGTGCAAGAGCTGTCACGACTGGCCGAACAACGTGGAGGAGGGTGCGCCCAAGATCAGCGAGACCCACTACATCGACCGCAACGGCGTCGCGCTGGACCGGGTCGCCGGGCACCGCTGGTTCTGCATCCAGTGCCACGTGCCCCAGGCCAACGCGCGGGCCCTGGTGCGCAACGACTTCAAGTCGGCCGTCGAGGTCGAGTGAGGGGGGGGGACGCCATGAACGACGAGCAACAGAAAGCGCCGATGCCCGACGCCGCGCCAGGCCCCGAGGCACCACAGCCGCCGGAAGCCGGGCAGAGCCCGAGCCGGTTGCGCCGGCTCTGGCGCTTCGTCTCGCGGCCAAGCGCGACCCTGTCGCTGGGCCTGATCTTCGTCGTCGGCGGCTTCGCCGGGATCGTCTTCTGGGGCGGCTTCAACTGGTCGATGGAGCTGACCAACACCGAGACCTTCTGCATCTCCTGCCACGAGATGGAGCGCAACGCCTACCGGGAGTACCGCACCACCATTCACTACTCCAACCGGACCGGCGTGCGCG
>JAKSBE010000362.1 GCA_022361275.1 Kiloniellales bacterium | reverse complement strand
GGCCTTAAATCGCTCTTCGCTTCCCCTACCTGAGAGATCCATGAGTGCCACCGACCATCGCTGAGTAAACCACCACTCTAGCAAAGATCGGCTCCGCGCGAATCTACTCTGAAAAGCCGGTTTGTGACTCAGTAGGACTAGCAGGCTGTTGAAAAAGTCTGGAGGCCTTGCCCACGGTCATCCTTCGACAGGGGGCGCAGCCCGGCGCTACGCGCGGATGAGGCGAAGGACTTGAAATCGCTCACCCTCACCCTGAGCCTGTCGAAGGGCGAGGGTGGCGGCTCGCACTTCTTCGACAGCCTGTTAGGCTCTCGGGTCGTCGGCGGCGAAGGGCTCGCTGAGGCGGAGGGTGTTGCCGAAGGGGTCCTTCAAGGTCATCACCCAGGCGTCCCAGGGCGCCTCTTCGAGGCCCGGCTTGTAGTAGCGATAGTCCTTGGCCGTCAGTTCGGCGTGATAGGCCTTGATGCCGCGCATCCAAAGGAAGACGGTGGCGCCCGGCGTCCCATCGCCGTGGTGCTCGCTGAGATGGAGCGGCAGGCCGGACCGTGAGACCTGAAGATAGAGCGGGAGATTCTCGCCGAAACGATGCTCCCAGTCGATCCGGAACCCGAGATAGTCGACGTAGAACTCCTTGGCCTTCTCCTCCGAGAAGATGCGCAGGATCGGGATCGCTCTCTTGAACCGGGGCTCGTCGGCCTTGGTCTTGGGTCGGCGTGGCGCGTCTTCCGCCCGGATCTTCGCGGAGAGCGTGTTCCAGTCGGCGAAGCCGAACTGGCGCGCCACGATCTCCAGGGCGTCGCTGTGGGAAAGGGGAAGCTTTCGGCCCTCGACGGCGTCCCGCAGGGAAGCCGCCATGGCCTTGGCGTCGCGAAAGCTGCGCATGGGCCGGATCCTTTGCTGTCTCGCGAAGGGCGGTCGTCAGTGCTTGCGTTGCTGACCCCTTCGCGGTCGAGCAAAAGGACCTGAAATCCCTTCGATGCATTCACCGTACCCTCGGAGGGCGCAAGCGGCAGGCTGCATCGGCCTTGAACGAGTCCTAGAAGCAGGATGCGACGGCGTCAACGGGAGTCTCGCCGCGGGCACGGCCCGGCCGTTGTCACTGCACGGACATGAGCGCTTCGATATCCCGGCGGTCGGCCCTGGCCTCGGAGCGGTCTCCGGACCAGGCGACCCGGCCCCGCTCCAGCACGACGACCCGGTTCGAGAGCGACAGGAGCCGGTCGAGGTTCTTGTCGACGACCAGGATCGTCAGGCCCTCGCCGACGAGCCGCGTGAGCGCGGACCAGATCGCCTTGCGCACGACCGGGGCTAGGCCTTCGGTGGCCTCGTCGAGGATCAGGAGGCGGGGATTGGTCATGAGGGCACGGCCGATCGCCAGCATCTGCTGCTCGCCGCCCGAGAGCACGTTTCCCATGGACTCGAACCTGGGCGCGAGCGCCGGGAAGAGGTCGGTGACCGCCTCGACGCCCCAGGGGCCTGCCGCGGAGGCCCTGGAGACCGCCACGAGGTTCTCGCGCAGGGTCAGGTTGGGAAAGACCCGCCGTCCTTCCGGGACGTAGCCGACGCCGAGGCGCGCAACCGCCGAGGGGCGCGCGCCGGTCACCGCCTTGCCGTCGATCGACACCGCGCCGCCGCGCGCCGTGAGAACGCCCATGATCGTGTTCAGCGTCGTCGACTTGCCCATCCCGTTGCGGCCGAGCAGCGCCATGACCTCCCCTTTCGGCAGGTCCAGGGAGATGCCGTGGAGCACCTCGGCCTTGCCGTAACCGGCCTGGAGATCGCGGACCTGCAGCATCAGTCCTCCTGCAGGTAGACCCGGCGGACCTCCGGGTCGCCGCGGATCTCCTCCGGCGTGCCCTGCGCCGCCACGGCGCCCTCGACCAGGACCGTGATCCAGTCGGCGAGCGCGAACACCGCGCCCATGTCGTGCTCGACCAGCAGCATCGCCAGGCGGCCCTTCAAGGCGGCCAGGGTCTCGATGAAAGCCTGGCCCTCGCCGGGGCCGAGGCCCGCCATCGGCTCGTCGAGCAGCAGCAGGCGCGGTTCCGTCGCCAGGGCGGTGACCTGCTCCAGGACCCGCTGCTCGCCGTGGCTGAGCTCCGACACCGGCACCGCCACCCGCTCGGCCAGGCGGTGCACGGCCAGGAGGCGGTCCGCCGCCGCCGTCAGACCTCGGTCCTGCATGACGGGGGCGAAGAAACGGAAGGCATGGCCCTGTAGAGCGGCCAGGCTCAGGACCACGTGCTCGCGGGCGGTCAGCTCCGGCGCCAGGGTCGTGATCTGGAAAGAGCGGGCCATGCCCAGCCTCGCCCGCCTCTCGGGCGCCAGGCCGGCAAGGTCGCGCCCCTCGAAGTGCACCTGGCCGCCGTCGCTCGGGAGCTCGCCGAAGATCTGGGCCATGAGCGTGGTCTTGCCAGCCCCGTTCGGCCCGATGACGGCGTGCACCTGGCCGGGCAGGACGTGAAAGGACACGTTGCGGGTCGCGCGCACGCCGCCGAAGGACTTGGTGAGCTCGCGGACCTCCAGGACCGGCGTCGTCATGGCCGCCCCCCCGGCAAGAGACTGTGCAAGCCGTTCCTGAAGGCCAGCACGACGGCGATGAGAAGCAGGCCGAAGAAGAACTGCCAGTAGACCGTGAAACCGGAGAGCACCTCCTCGATCAAAAGGAAGGCGGCCGCTCCGATCAGGGGACCGGTGATTGTGGCGATGCCGCCCAGGATCACCATGAACAGCAGCTCGCCAGAGCGGGTCCAGGCCATCATCTCCGGCGTGATGAAGTCGGTGAAGTTGGCCAGCAGGAAGCCCGCCACCCCCGTGATGATGCCGGAGATCACATAGAGCGTGAGGAAATAGGGCTGCGGATCGAAGCCGGCCGTGCGTGTCCGCCGCTCCGACCCCTTGGCCGCCCGTATGACGAGGCCGAAGCGGGAGCGCGTGATCCTGCGGGTCAAGGCCAGGGCTGCGGCGACGGCGGCGAGCGTCACGTAGTAGAGATGCCGGTCGTCGTCGAAGTCGAGGACCGGGAAACGCGAACGGGCGTAGAGCACCAGCCCGTCGTCGCCGCCGAACTCGTCGAGCGAGACGAAAAGGAAATAGGCCATCTGCCCGAAGGCCAAGGTGATCATGATGAAGTGCACCGCACGGGTCCGCAGGCTGATGGCGCCCGTGATCAGCGCGAAGAGACCGCAGCCGACGACGGCGCAGGCCAGGTGCAGGAAGCCGTTCTCGTAACCGTAGTGGACCGGGATCCCGACCGCGTAGGCGCCCAGGCCGATGAAGGCGGCGTGCCCGAAGCCGATCAGGCCGCCGAAGCCGAGCGCCAGATTGAGGCCGATCGCGGCCAGGCCGAGGATCATGGCCCGATGGAAGACCTTGGTCAGGAAGGGCTCTCCGAGCGCCTCCAGGATCGGCGGCGCGAGCAGGAAGACGGCGATCAGCGCCACCGTGATCCGGCCTTCCGCCGACAGCCGCAAGCGTGGCCTGATCGATCGCGTGACTCTGGCCGTGGTCATCTTCGGACCTATCGGGTCGCGGGCGGGAAGAGGCCCGCCGGACGGAAGGCCAGGACGGCGGCCATCAGCAGATAGACCAGCATCGAGGCGACGGCCGGGCCCGCCGTCTCGGCCGCCTGGGCGCTGAGGACGCTGGCCAGGAGGCCGTCGAGGAAGGACCGCCCGAGCGTGTCCACCAGCCCGACGAGGAGGGCGGCGACGAAGGAGCCGGTGACCGAGCCGATGCCGCCGATGATGATCACCACGAAGGCGGTGATGATCACGTCGTTGCCCATGCCGACGCTGGCCTCGGTGACCGGGGTGATCAGCAGGCCGGCAAGCCCCGCCATGACGGCCCCGAGGGCGAAGACGAGGCTGAAGATCGGACCGACCCGGATGCCGAGCGCCTCCGCCATGACCCGGTCCGAGGCCCCGGCGCGGATCTGCATGCCGATCCGCGTTCGGGCGATCAGGACCCAGAGGCCGAAGGCGATCACGAGGCCTGCCGCGATGATCACGAGGCGCCAGGTCGGCAGCTCCACCACGCCCAGAGACAGGCGTCCGCGCAGGACTTCGGGAAGCGCCAGGGAGAGACCGCTCGGCCCCCAGAGATAGAGCGCCGCCGCATCGAAGCAGAGGATCAGGCCGAAGGTCGCCAGAACCTGGTCGAGGTGGCCGCGGGGATAGAGCCGCTTGATCACACCGACCTCGACCACGAGGGCGATCACGGCGACCGCCGGCAGGGTCAGCAAGACCGCCAGCAGCAGTGAGCCGGTCCAGGCGGCCAGACTCGCGCCGATGAAGGCGCCGAGCATGTAGAAGGACCCGTGCGCGAGGTTGACCAGGTCCATGATGCCGAAGACCAGGGTCAGGCCGGAGGCGATGAGGAACAGCAGCAGGCCGAGCTGCAGCCCGTTGACCGCCTGGGCGGCGAAGAGTGTCCAATCCAACGGAATGCTCCCGGCGCGGCGGCCGTCAGGCTAGAGCTTGCACTGGCCGATGTAGGGGTCGGTCGCGCCCGATGAGGCGACGCCGTCCACCTTGAAGTTCCAGGTCCCGTCGGGGGCCTCCACGATCCGGCGCACGTAGTAGTCGTTGATCGGATAGTGGTTCGATCCGTAAGTGAGCGCGCCGCGCACGCTGTCGTAGTCGGCCGCCCGCAGGGCCGCGCGGATGCCGTCCCGGTTCGAAAGGTCCCCCTCCACCGCTTCGAGCGCGGACTTCAGATAGGGAATCAGGTCGTAGGCACCGGCGGCATAGAAAGAGGGCGTGCGGCCATAGGCCGCGCGAAAGCCTTCGACGAAGCGCCGGTTCGCCGGATTGTCGAGGTCGGGCGACCAGTACTCGATCGCCCGGGCCGACTTCACGGCACTGAGCCCGGCCTTCTGCATCCGCGGCAGCGAGATCGAATCGACCGTGTAGACGGTGTAGACCGGCAGGTCGCCGAGGCCCGCCCGTTCGAGCTGCGCGAAGAAGGCGCCGCCGGCCCGCCCGGGGTAGAAGGCCATCAAGGCCTCGGCCCCCGAGGCCCTGACCTTGGCCAACTCGGCCGAGAAGTCGAGCTGCGGATCGGCGCCCCAGCGCGTCAGGTCCTTGCCGACCACCTCGCCCTCGAAGCCGGTCTCGACTCCGCGCGCCATGTCCTTTCCGGCGGCGTAGTTGGGCACCATGATGTAGAGGGTCTTGACGCCGTCCTTGTTCAGCTGCTCGCCGAGCGCCATGGGCGAGAGGTCGTTCTGGCCCCGGGTCGAAAAGAAGTTCTCGTGGCAGAGGCGCCCCGCCAGCTCGCTCGGGCCGGCGTTGGTCGAGATCAGCCAGGCGCCGCTCCTCAGCACCGGGCGCTGGGCGGCGAGCAGGACGTTGGACCAGATGAAGCCGGCGACGACGTCGACCTCGTCGGACTGGATCAGCTTCTCGACCTTCTGGCGGCCGGTCTCCGGCTTGAAGCCGTCGTCCTCGAAGAGCACCGTGACCTTGTGTCCCGCGAACTCCGACCCGTGGTGTTCGAGCGACAGGTTGACGGCGTCGACCATGTCGCGGCCGATCACCGCGGCCGGCGTGGTCAGGGTGGTCACGAAGCCGACCTTGAACTCCTCGGCCGCGACCTGGGTCGCGGCGAGGCAGAGGACGGCGCTTCCGGCGATCGTCTTGAGCTTCATCTGGCTCCTCCCGGTTCGGTCTTGTTTTGGCCGGGCACGGTCGGGCCGCACCCGGGAATCGTCCTGTCGGACAGCCGTCACATCAGCGGCTCTCCGATCGGCGTCTCGATCTCGGCGATCCCCGCGACGCCGCCCGTGATCACGTCGCCGGGCCGGACCGGGCCGACGCCGGCCGGGGTGCCGGTCATCACCAGGTCGCCGGGCGCGAGGGCGATGGAGCGGGACAGGATCGAGACGTGCTCCTTCACCGACCAGATCAGCTCGGACAGGTCGCCCTCCTGCTTGACCGCGCCGTTGACGGCGAGCCAGATCCGTCCCGTCTCCAGCGAGGGCAGCTCGGCGAAGGGCCGCAACGGCCCCATGGGCGCGGAGTGGTCGAAGGCTTTGCCCCAGTCCCAGGGGCGCCCCTTGTCCCGCGCGGCGAGCTGCAGGTCGCGGCGGGTCAGGTCGATCCCGACCGTGGCGCCCCAGAGGTGGTCGTAGACCTCGTCCTGCGGGATGTTCCGGCCGCCCTGGCCGAGGGCGACGACCAGCTCGATCTCGTAGTGCAGGTTCTCGGTCTCCGGGGGATAGGGCACGGCGACCCCGCTGTCGACGACCGCATCCGCCGGCTTGGTGAAGAAGAACGGCGGTTCGCGCTCCGGGTCCTTGCCCATCTCGCGGGCGTGGGCCGCGTAGTTGCGGCCGACGCAGAAGATGCGCCGGACCGGAAAGCGGTCGGAGCTGCCCAACACCGCGACGGCGGCCTGCGCCGGCGGCACGATGACGTACTCGGTCATGAAACACCCCGCTTGCTGATCATCTCATCGGTTTCCGCGCCGCTCGCGCCAGAGGCCGAGCTTCTCCTGCACCGGCCGGTCGGAGTAGCTGAACAGGACCGCATCCTCCGCGGCCTCGTGCACGACCTCGCGCCAGGAGGGCAGCACGAAGATGTCTCGTGGCTCCCAGTCGAAGGCCTGGCCGTCGATGATCGTCCGTCCCTGCCCTTCGACCGCGACGAAGACGGTGGCGTCGCTCGAACGGTAGGGCTGGGTCCGGAAATCCTTGGGCAGGAGCTGGAGGCAGGCGCCGATCGTCGGCATGGCCCAGCCGCCGTCGACCGGATTGCTGTAGCGCAGCTTCAGGCCGTGGCAGGGATCCCACTCGTCCTTCGCGCGCAGGGCCTCCAGCGCCCCGCGCGCGCGTTCGTAGGGATAGTTGAAGATCGGCGAGGTCGGCCGCGAGGCCTCGTGGTCCAGGGGCAGCATGTTGGCGCCGAAGCGGGCCAGGCTGTCGCCTTCCGGCCTGCGGATCGGATGCTGGTCCGCGCCGTAGCCCTCGGCGAAGGCGGCGTCGAGGAACTGGACCAGCGGGATGTCGAGCCCGTCGAGCCAGAAGACCGGGGCCGAGCTGTCGTTGCCGTGATCGTGCCATTCCCAGCTCGGCGTGATCACGAAGTCGCCGTAGCGCATCACGGTCTTCTCGCCGCCGACGGCGGTGAAGCCGCCCTTCGCCTCCAGGACGAAGCGCAGCGCCGACTGGCTGTGGCGATGGGCCGGCGCCACCTCGCCCGGCATGACGAGCTGGAGCCCGCAATAGAGCGAGGTCGTGATCTTCGACTGCCCCTTCAGGCCGGGGTTTTCGAGGATCAGCACGCGCCGCTCGGCCTCCTTGGCGGTGATCAGCTCGGCCGCCTGCAGCAGCCGGGCGCGCAGGCGCGCGTAGCGCCACTTGAAGGGAAGGCAGGCGCTCCTCGGCTCCGGCGTGATGATGTCGCCCATCACCGACCAAAGGGCGCGTAGGCTCTCCGGCTCGATGGCCGCGTAGAAGGCCTCGCGCTCGGCCGTATCGTCCGGGGTCTTGGCCTCCATTCCCGCCTCCCTAGGCTTCAAGGTCACGCGCCGCATCCAGGCTTCGCAGCGCCTGGCGGTCGATCTTGTCGGTGCCCGTCTTGGGCAGGCTCGCGAGGAACACCACCTCGCGCGGATACTTGTGCGGAAGCAGCACCTGCTTGGCGTAGGACTTGAGCTCGTCGCCCAGCGCCGCGTCGCCCGCAACCCCCTCGGCCGGGGCAATCCAAGCCTTGATGGTCAGTCGTCGGTCGGCCAGTTCGACCGCCTGCACACAGGATTCCCGCACCTTGGGGTGCTCGTTCAACGCCAGCTCGATCTCCAGGGGATAGACCCACTGGCCGGAGACCTTGACCAGCTCGTCCGCCCGGCCCTTGAAGAAATAGAAGCCGTCCTCGTCCCTCACGAAGCGGTCGCCGGTGTAGACCCAGCCGTCGCGCATCGTCTCGGCGGTCTTCTCCGGCCGGTTCCAATAGGTGCGGGCGGCGGAGAGCCCGCGCACCCACATCACCCCCTCCTCGCCCGGCCCGGCTTCGCGCCCCGCTGGCGTCATCAGCTTCACGGCGTAGCCCGGCACGGCGCGGCCCGCGGAACCGGTCTTGCGCCGCGTCTCGTCGTTGGAGAGGTAGATGTGCAGCAGCTCCGTGGAGCCGAGGCCCTCGACGATGTCCAGGCCGCAGAGCGCCTTCCAGGCCCGGGCGATGTCGGCCGAGAGCACCTCGGCCGCCGAGATGCAGAGGCGCAGCGACGACAGATCGGCACCGGCCGCCGCCTCGTGGCGCGCCAGCGCGGTGTAGAGCGTGGGCAGGCCGAAGAGGATGGTCGGCCGGTGGCGCGCGATCTGCGCGAAGATCGCCGCCGGCTCGGGGCGCCCCGGCATCAGCACAGAGGCCGCGCCGACCGAGAAGGGAAAGGTGACGGAGTTGCCGAAGCCGTAGGCGAAGAAGATCTTCGGCACCGAGAAGCAGACGTCGTCCGGGCCGGTCTTCAGGACGTGCCGGGCGTAGGTCGCCGCCGTGTAGGCGGCGTCCTCGTGGCGATGGACCACGGCCTTCGGCTTGCCGGTGGAGCCGGAGGAGTACATCCAGAACGCCGCATCGCCGCGCCGGCTCGGCGCCTCCGGCAGCTCGGCCGGCGCCTCGGCCCAGTCCGCCCCGAGCAGAACGTGCCGGCAGGCCGTGCCTTCGCGCCGGGCGGCGGAGAGGAGCGCGGCATGAGGCTCGGAGACCACCGCCGCGGTCGCGCCGCTGTCCTCCAGGTAGAAGCGGACCATCTCGGGCGGCGACAGCGTGTTGACCAGGATCGGCACCAGACCCGCGCGCAAAGCGCCCATGATCGCCGCCGGATAGGCCGGCTCGTCGTCCATGAACAGCAGCACGCGGGCGCCCGGCGCCACACCGGCGTCGAGCAAGGCCCTGCCGATCCGCGCCGCTTCCTCGGTCAAGGCCCGATAGGTCCAGACGCCGCCGTCGGCCAGGATCGCCGGGCGTTCCGCGCGGTCGGCGAGATTGTCCCAGAGCAGGCGCGAAGCGTTGTAGCGCGCCGGCAGGCCGAAGCCGACCGCCTCGGCCAGGGCCTCGAGGCTCGGCGCGCCGCTCATACGGCCGTCTCCAGGGAAATGCCCTTCTCTTCGAGCGCCGCCGCGAAGCGGGGCGCCAGGCCGCGCAGGCGCTCGGCATCCAGGCGGCCCGCGCGTCGGATGTAGCTGAGCGCGAAGGGCCAGGGCGCCAGCGCCATGTGCGCCTCGAAGCGCTCGTACCAGGCCGCCGAGCGCTCGGCGGCGCGGACCATCTTCTCCAGGACCGGCCGCCGCGCCGCCTGGTAGGCCGGCAGCGCGCGCGCGACCGCCCAGCCCTCGGCGTCCAGCGCCTTCACCAGGGCGATCACGTCTTCCATCGCCAGGCGCGTGCCGGAGCCGATGGAGAAGTGCGCGGTGTGCAGGGCATCGCCGACCAGAACCTGCCGGCCGTGGTGCCAGGTCCGGCAGGTCAGCCTGGGGAAGCGCCGCCAGACGGAGTTGTTCGGGATCAGCCGCGCACCCTCCAGGGTCTCGGCGAAGAGCGCCTCGCAGGCGGCACGGCAATCCGGCTCGGGCATCTCGGCGAAGCCGCTGCGGGCGAAGGTCGCCGCGGTCATCTCGATGATGAAGGTCGCCCGCCCCGGGGCGTAGGCGTAGTGGTGCGCGGTCATCGCGCCGTGGGGCGTCTCGACGAAGGTCTGGGTCAGAGCGTCGAAGGCACGGTCGGCGCCGTACCAGATGAAGCGATTGTCGAGTTCGACGATCTGCTCACCGAAGGCCTCCGGCGCCGAGCGCCGCAGGATCGAGTTGAGGCCGTCGGCGCCGATGATCAGGTCTGCGTCCCCCAGCGAGTCCGGGTTTTCGAGACGGCATTCATAGGCCGGCTCGACGCCCAGCGCCCGGGCCCTCTCCTGCAGCAGCCTGAGCAAGTCCAGGCGGCCGATCCCGGCAAAGCCGATGCCGTCGATCGTGATGCGCTCGCCGCGATGGACGACCGCGATGTCCGACCAATGGACCATCTCACCTTCGATCAGGTCGGCGGTCTCGGGATCGTCGTCGCGCAGGAAGGCCAGCGCTTGGTCGGAGAACACGACGCCGAAGCCGAAGGTCGCATCGGCCGGATTCTGTTCCATCACCCGGATCTCGGCGTCCGGGCGAAAGCGCTTGATCAGAATGGCAGCGTAGAGACCCGCAGGTCCCGCACCAACGATGGCAACGCGCAACGAAGCCTCCCTTTTCCGCTCCATGCGGGTGTTTTTTGCTTTTACATAATTAATTATGATATTCGTAATTTTTGTCAAGCAACCTCGCGAGGATTTGGGAAATGGCGCCGTTTGCCACAAGCCGGGGGGTGGACTGGGGCGACTGCGACCCTGCGGGGATCGTCTTCTACCCGGCCTATTTCCGCTGGATGGACTCGGCCTTCCACGAGCTGACCGCGGCCCTCGGCTTCGACCAGAGACGACTGGAGGAGGCCTTCGGCCTGCAGGGCACGCCGCTGGTGGACGCGGGCTGCGCCTTCAAGGCGCCGGCGAGCTACGGCGACCGGCTGGACATCGAGGTCGCCGTCACCCGGATCGGGACGAGCGGGATTTCCCTCTGCTACCGCTTTCGCCAAGATCGACGCCTCGTTGCGGAGGGCCGGGAGGCACGTGTGTTCGTGCGCATGACGGAAAAGGGAATCGAGAAGGCGGACATCCCGGCGGCGCTGCGTCCGGGCCTGGAGGCTTTCCATGTCGGATGAAGCCGGCGGCCGCGGTCGCAGCGTCCAATCGGTCGAGACCTCGGTGAGGATTCTGCGCACGCTCGCCGACGGCGGCGGACCGATGGCCCTGTCGGACCTTGCCGCGCGGCTCGACATGCCCCCGGCCAAGGTTCACCGCTATCTGGCGAGCTTCGTCGATGCGGGCATGGTCGACCACCGCCACAGCGGCAGCTACGACCTCGGGCCCGTCGCCGCCGAGATCGGCATGGCGGCCGTGGCCCGGGTCGACGTCGTCAACCGCGCCGCGGACGCCCTGCCGGCGCTGGTCGAGGACACCGGCTGCACCGCCATGCTCTCGGTCTGGGGCAGCCGCGGGCCAACGGTCGTGCGCTGGGAGCGGGCCCGGGTGCCGCTGGTCACCGTGCTCGGTATCGGCTCGGTCCTGCCGATCCTGCGCACGGCCACCGGACGGGTCTTCATCGCCTACCTGCCCGAGCTGGTCGTCGAGGAGGCCCTCCTCTCGGACGCCGAGGGCGGGACCAAGGCGGAGATCGCGGCGATCCGCGACAGCGTCCGCCGGACAGGCCTCGCGACCGCCGACCAGAGCTTCATCCCCGGCCTCTTCGCCCTGGCGCGGCCGGTCCTCGACCTCCAGGGCTATGCCGAGGCGGTGGTCACCCTGATCGCGACCCGGCGCTCCCTGCTCGACGAAGACGGTCCCGTCTGGCAACGCTTCCTGCAGGCGGACTTCGGCGCCCAAGCGCGCTGAATATCCGGGCTTACGAGGCCGGGCAGGTTCGGATGCGGGACAGGCCCTTCGGCGAGACGCGCCAGATCAGGCGTGCCGTGACCCGTGATCGCGGCACCCATCCGAT
>JAKSBE010000037.1 GCA_022361275.1 Kiloniellales bacterium | reverse complement strand
GCGACGGCTCGGACATCGAGCCCGCCGGTCCTCCGGGGTCCGAGATCATCGAGCAGGTCTTCAACGACGCCTTCCTGGCCCGCGGTATCAATCCCCAGCCGACCCAGTTCTCCGGGCGCTCCGACTACGGCCCCTTCATCGACGTCGGCATCCCGGCGGGCGGGCTCTTCACCGGCGCCGAGGGCATCAAGACCGAGGCGCAGGCGGCGGAGTACGGCGGCACCGCCGGCGAGCAGTACGACTCCTGCTACCACACGCCCTGCGACACCCTCGACAACGTCTCGCTGGAAGCCCTCGAGCTGAACAGCAAGGTCGCGGCCGACGTCACGCTGCAGTTCGCCTTCGCCGAGCTGCCGCTGGTCCCGGCCGTGCCGGCCCTGACGCTGAGCTCCTTCTCGACCTCGGCGGCCTACGACTTCGCGTATCTCGGCAGCCACCTTCGGAAGTAGGACAGCCCCAAGCGGCCGACCACAAGGCTCGCCTCCAAATACTTCAGGGTGGTGCGAGAGCACCGCCCCTTCCTCTTTTCCCGAAGGCAGCGATCGTCCCCCTTGCATGTTCTGAGAGGTGCGAACCCTCGCAGATCCGTGTACCTCTCGGAAGACGCAAGGGGACCGCACGCTCGATAGAGAGCCAAGCCGGCCGGCCGGCGGCGGCCGTACACGCTTGCTCACATTCCGGCGAGCGCGCCCTGCAATCGGCGCCCCCAACCCCAGATCCGAGGGCGAGGCGCGGCCCGGTGCCGCGCGCCCTTGCGCTCTGGAGGTCCCGGCCGATGCTGTCCCTTTCCCTGAAATCCGCACTGCCGGCCGCGGCCGGGCTCTGGCTTTCCGTCCTGCTCGCGGCGGCCCCCGTCCCGGCCCTGGCGCTGAGCGACGAGGAGATCGCGCGGCACAGCGACGACCTGGTCTTCGGCAGCCGCAGCGAACTGCTGGCGGCGCTCGAGGCCTTCGAGGCGCGCGGCGCGCCCGACGTCGCAGCGGCCTTGATCCTCGCCCTGCGCTACAGCGGCACGGCCCAGGCGGAGATCGTCGAGACCCTGACGGCCCTGACCGGGCACGAGGCCGAAGGCTGGTTCGACTGGATGCTCTGGCAGCAGGCCAATCCGGAGGTCGCGGCCCACGCCAGCTACACCGAGATGAAGCTCAAGGTCTTCGCGACCATCGATCCGCGCTTCCTCAGGTTCCTCGCGCCGACGGTGGCCGAGCCGGAGACCCTGCGGGTCCGGCTGGAGGAGATCACCTGGGGCGGGGTCGCGGTCGACGGCATCCCCTCGCTCGACGACCCGAAGCTGATCGCGGCGGCCGAGGCCGGCTACCTGCGCGACGAAGACCTGGTCTTCGGCGTCGAGATCAACGGCGACGCCCGCGCCTATCCGCTCAGGATCATGGGCTGGCACGAGATGTTCAACGAGACCATCGGCGGCGTGCCGGTGGCGCTGGCCTACTGCACCCTCTGCGGCGCGGGCATCCTCTTCGAGACCCGGGTCGAGGGTCGCGACGCGCCCTTCGTCTTCGGCTCCTCCGGCTTCCTCTACCGCTCGAACAAGCTGATGTTCGACCGGGAGACCGACAGCCTCTGGAACCAGTTCACCGGCGAGCCGGTGGTCGGCCCGCTGGTCGGCAGCGGCATCAGGCTCAAGATCCGCCCGGTCACCATCACCTCCTGGGCCCGCTGGCGCGCGCGCCAGCCCGAGACCCGGGTCCTCTCGCTGAACACCGGGTACAGCCGAGACTACGGCTCCGGCGTGGTCTACCGCGACTACTTCGCCAGCCCGAACCTGATGTTCCCGGCCCTGGTCGACCAGACCCGCCTGAAGCAGAAGGACTACGTCTTCGGCATCCGTACGTTCGGCGCGGCCAAGGCCTGGCCGGTCGCGGCCTTCGGCGAGGGCCGGGTGATCAACGACCGGGTCGGACAGCAGGAGGTGGTCCTGATCGGCGACGCCCGCACCCGCAGCGTGCGCGCCTACGCCCGCGAGGGCCGGACCTTCGAAGCCGGCGTCGACCGCGGCCGGCTGTCCGGCCCGGGCGGGCTCTGGCGGCTGGAGGAGGAGGCTCTGGTCGGCCCGGACGGCACGCGCCTGCCCCGGGTCCCGGGACACGTCGCCTATTGGTTCGCCTGGGACGGCTACCTGGGCGTCCAGAGCGAGCTCTACGCCGAGGAGGGCTGAGCGCCGACCCAGATCCTTGATCCACGCCCCGCCTCGGACCAAGTGCAGAAGGGCGGCGACGGGAAGGAGGCCACGGCATGGCAGGCGACGCGACACGGTTTTCCGGCGGCTGCCTCTGCGGCGCCGTGCGCTACGAGGTGACGGGGCCGCTCGCCGAGCCGCACGCCTGCCACTGCGGCCAGTGCCGCCGCCAGAGCGGCCACTACGTGGTCGCGACCGGCGCCGCGCGCGCCGACTTCGCCCTGACGGAGTCGCGCGGGCTGAAGTGGTACTGCTCCTCGGGGTGGGCCCGGCGCGGCTTCTGCGCCGACTGCGGTTCGGCCCTGTTCTGGGACGACGGCGGCGCGGAGGTCAGCATCAACGCCGGCAGCCTGGACCCGCCGACCGGCCTGACGCTCGCGCGGCACATCTTCGTCGACGACAAGGCGGACTACTACGAGATCGACGACCGGCTGCCCAAGTTCGCCGGCTACGACCGGCCGCTGGACCCGGCGTGAGGCCTTCGGCGCGCGCTACTCCTCGACCAGCTTCTCCAGGCTCTCCAGCCGGTCGGCCTCGGCGGCCGGCTTGTCCCAGCGGATGCGGTGGATGCGCGGGAAGCGCATGGCCAGGCCCGACTTGTGGCGCCTGGAGCGCTGCACGGCATCGAAGGCGACCTCCAGGACCAGGCCGGGCGCGACCGCGCGCACCGGGCCGAAGCGCTCGGTGGTGTGGTCGCGGACCCACTTGTCGAGGCGCTTCAGCTCCTCGTCGGTGAAGCCGGAGTAGGCCTTGCCGACCGGCACCAGCTCCTCGCCCTGGTCCCCCGCGCGCCAGGTCCCGAAGGTGTAGTCGGAATAGAAGGAGGAGCGCTTGCCGTGGCCGCGCTGGGCGTACATCAGCACGGTGTCGAGCAGCAGGGCGTCGCGCTTCCACTTGAACCAGGGGCCCTTGGGCCGGCCGGCCTGGTAGGCGCTGTCGCGGCGCTTCAGCATCAGGCCCTCGATGCCGCTCCGCCGGGCCTCGGCGCGCAGGGCGGCCAGGTCGTCCCAGCTCCCGAAGGGCACCAGCGGCGAGAGGTCCATGCACGGCGGCCGGGTCTCCCGGTACCAGGCCTCCAGGGCGTCGCGCCGCTCGGCCAGGGACAGGGACCGCAGGTCGTCCTCGCCCCGATGGAGGATGTCGTAGAGCCTGAGGTGCGCCGGATGGGCGTCCATCAGCTTGGCGGTCACGGCCTTGCGGTTCAGGCGCTGCTGCAGGTCGTTGAAGGGCGCGACCTCGCCCGCGCGCAGGACCAGCAGCTCGCCGTCGAGCACCGCGTCGAAGCGGGCGGCCTCGACGATGTCGGGAAAGGCCCCGCTGATCTCGTCGCCGCTGCGCGAGAACAGCCGGGCCTGGCCGCCGCCGGCGGCGAGCTGGACCCGGATGCCGTCCCACTTCCACTCCGCCAGATAGTCGGCGGGCGCCAGCTTCGCCAGGTCGGCGTCCTCCAGCGGGTTGGCCAGCATCAGGGGGTGGAAGACGGCGCGGCGGTCGATCTCCGGCCGGGGCCCGCGGTCCTCCAGCCAGGCGAAGAGCTCGGTGTAGGGCGGCTCCAGCCCGTGCCAGATCTCCTCGATCTCGCTCAGTTCGGCGCCGCGCCACGCGGCCAGGCCGGTCTTGGCGAGGCGGGCCGAGACGCCGATCCGCAGCCCGCCGGTGATCAGCTTGAGCAGCGCCCAGCGGCCGGCGGAATCTAGCGCGTCCAGCCAGCCTTCGAGCAAGCCCGGCACTTCGTCGCGCTTGGCGTCGCGCAGGGTCTCGACCACCTCGGCCAGGTCCGGCGGCCGGTTGGCGCCGGGACGCTGCGGCCAGATCAGGGCCACGTTCTCGGCCAGGTCGCCGACGAAGTCGTAGGACCAGCGGAACAGCACCGGGTCGACCCGGCTCTCGACCAGGGCGCGGACCTGCCCGGCCTTGGCGGCGCGGAAGGACAGGGCCCCGGTCAGCGCCGCCAGGGCGTAGCCGCGCTGCGGGTCGGGCGTCGCCTCGAAATAGGCCGCCAGGTGGCGCAGCTTGCCGTTGCGCGCCGGGGTGAAGACCAGGCGATCGAGCAGTTCGGCGAAGGCCTTCACGCCGTCCCCTCCTGCGCCGCCGGATCGGGCGTGTCGCCGCCCTCCTGCTCCTCCTCGCCGCGGCCCAGCAGGGACAGGGCCCGGGCCGCGAAGCCCCGGCCGCGGGCGTGGTGGACCAGGGCCTCCTCGTTGCCGTGGGTCACCCAGACCTCGGGCGCGCCGACGTCCTCCAGGGTCCGGGTCAGCTCGTCCCAGTCGGCGTGGTCGGAGATCACCAGGGGCAGCTCGGCGCCGCGCTGGCGGGCCCGCTGGCGCACGGCCATCCAGCCCGAGGCCATGGCGGTCAGCGGCTCCGGCAGGCGCCGCGACCAGCGGTCGTTGAACGCCGAGGGCGGCGCGAGGACGATCTCGCCCTTGAGCTCGGCCTTGGACAGGCCCAGGACCGGGCGCAGCTCGCCCAGGGAAACCCCAAGGGTTTCATAGAGCTCGGCCAGCGTCTTCAGGGCGCCGTGGAGGTAGATCGGACGGTCGTAGCCGGCCGCGCGCAGCAGCGCGATCAGGCGCTGGGCCTTGCCCAGGGCGTAGGCGCCGACCAGCAGGCAGCGCTCGGGGAAGGTCTCGCGGGCGCGCAGCAGCTTGCCGATCTCCTCGGCGTCCGGCGGATGGCGGAACACCGGCAGGCCGAAGGTCGCCTCGGTGATGAAGACGTCGCAGGGCACGACCTCGAAGCCGGCGCAGGTCGGATCGGGGCGGCGCTTGTAGTCGCCCGAGACCACCACCCGCCGGCCCTGCCATTCCAGCACCGCCTGGGCCGAGCCCAGCACGTGACCGGCCGGCGCGAAGCCGACCGCGACGCCGCCGATGTCCTGGGACCGGCCGTAGGCCAGGGGCTGATGCCGCCTGCCGGCCGCGTCGCCGTAGCGCGCCTTCATGATCTCGAGGGTCTCGGGCGTCGCCAGCACCGCGTCGTGGCCGGGCCGGGCGTGGTCGGCGTGGCCGTGGGTGATCACCGCCCGCGCCACCGGTCGCGCCGGATCGACGTAGAAGTCCCCCGGCTCGCAATAGAGGCCCTTTGGGGTTACTCTAAGCCAACCTTCCGCTTTGCTTGGACTCAGGGGCATGCCAACGGACTTCCAGCTTCACGAACGCCTGGCGGCGGACTGCGTCGCGGTGACGGCCGGGCCGCTGTCGCAGGTCCTTCTGATGAAGGACGCCAACTTCCCCTGGCTGGTCCTGGTGCCGCAGCGCGCGGGCCTGCGCGACTTCCACGACCTGGCGCCCGCGGACCTGACCACCGCCACCCGGGAGATCGTCGCCGCCAGCCGTGTCCTTCAAGATAGCCTGCGGCCGGACAAGATCAACGTCGCGGCCCTGGGCAACCAGGTGCCGCAGCTTCACGTCCACGTCATCGCCCGATTCCACGACGACCCGGCCTGGCCCAATCCGGTCTGGGGCGTCCTGCCGCCCGAGGACTACGCACCGGACGCGCTGACGACGCGGGTCGCGGCCTTCCGGAGCGCCTTCGACGCGCAGTTTTGAACTCCGGTTCTCTTCCGCTGCCATGCCCGGGCTTGACCCGGGCATCCACGGCGCCCGTCCTCGACATGGATCACCGGATCAAGTCCGGTGATGACAGCGGATTGGCGGGCAATACCAAGGGGCCGATGAGAGGATTCGGCCAGTGATCATCGAGGGTGTGCCGACCTCGCCCTTCGACAGGCTCAGGACGAGGTGAAAGAGCACCCTCATGCTGAGCTTGTCGAAGCATGAGAAGGCCGAAGGCCTGCAAGCAGCGATGTAGTCTTTCACAGCCCCGCTGGTACAAGGCCAAAGCGATCTGACAGCCAACGTGCCCGCCGCTAGTCCCCCTGGCCGTCGCTGCGCGGGCCGGTGAGGCGGTCGAAGACGCCTTTGACGTCCATCGGGAAGGGGAAGATGATCGTCGAGCTGCGCTCGCTGGCGACCTCGTGCAGGGTGGTCAGGTAGCGCAGGTGCATGGCCTCGGGCTGCTTGGCCAGGGTCTGCGCCGCCTCGAGGAACTTCTGCGCGGCCTGCTGCTCGCCCTCGGCGTCGATGATCTTGGCGCGGCGCACCCGCTCCGCCTCGGCCTGCTTGGCGATGGCGCGGATCATGCTCTCGTCCAGGTCGACGTGCTTGAGCTCGACGTTGGCGACCTTGATGCCCCAGGCGTCGGTCTGCTCGTCGAGGATGACCCGGATGTCCTTGTTGAGCTTTTCGCGCTCGGCCAGCATCTCGTCCAGCTCGTGCTGGCCGAGCACCGAGCGCAGGGTCGTCTGGGCGAGCTGGCTGGTCGCCAGCATGAAGTCCTCGACCTGGATGATCGCCTTCTCGGCGTCCATCACCCGGTAGTAGACCACGGCGTTGACGTGGACCGAGACGTTGTCGCGCGAGATCACGTCCTGGGTCGG
>JAKSBE010000113.1 GCA_022361275.1 Kiloniellales bacterium | reverse complement strand
CGCATTGATGTTTCGTTTTTCCCTCGGCATTGTTTGAGGGTTGGCTTTGGGTTGGGTGAGGGGAACGGGGCAGCGATGCTGGGCGCGAGAGACCGGAGGGGCGGCGACCGTTCGGGGCTGCGGGCCTACAACGAGCGCATGATCCTCAACCTGATCCGCCGGCTCGGCAGGGCTTCGCGGGCCGAGATTGCGCGGGCGACGGGGCTCAGCGCCCAGACCGCCTCCAACATCGTCAACCTCCTGCTCGAGGAGGGCCTGCTGCGGAAGGGCGAGAAGGTCCGCGGCCAGGTCGGCCAGCCCTCGACCCCGATCTCCCTGAACCCCCAAGGGGCCTTCTCGGTCGGGGTCAAGATCGGGCGCCGCAGCCTCGAGGTGGCGATCGTCGACTTTCTCGGCAACATGCTGCGGCACTCGGCGATCTCCTACGACTATCCCAGGCGGGGCCAGGTGCTGCGCGAGACCGAGCGGCGCCTGGACTACATCCTGGGCTCCGTGGGCGCGGCGGCCCGCGGGCGCATCGTCGGGGTCGGGGTGGCCATGCCCAAGGCCCTGGAGGCCTGGACGGAGGAGCTGGGCGCGCCGCCGGGGGAGCTTGAAGCCTGGCGTTCTTTCGACGTCGCGGCGGCCCTGTCCGAGATGACCGGGCTGGGCGTCGATCTCTACAACGACGCCACGGCGGCCTGCGCAGCGGAGATCTATTTCGGCCGGGCCATCACCGTCCCCAGCGCCGTCTACTTCTACATCGGCGCCTTCATCGGCGGCGGTGTGGTCCTGGACGGCCGGCTCTATCCGGGGGCGCAAGGCAACGCCGGGGCGCTGGGCTCGATGCCCGTCGGGACAGCGGGACCGGGCGGCGCGCCGGAGCAGCTGATCCAGAAGGCCTCGCTGATCTTCCTCGAGCGGGCGCTGGCGGCAGAGGCTCTCGACGCCCAGCAGCAGATCGAAGACGGCTTTCCCGACCCGGCGGCACAGGCGGCCTACCGGTGCTGGCGCGCCGGGGCGGCGGTGGCGATCGCCCAGGCCGTGGTCGGCGCGACGGCGGTCATCGACTTCGAGAGCGTGGTGATCGACGGCCTGCTGGCGCCGGCGCAGCTGATCGACCTGACCGAGGCGGTGGCAGACGCCCTGGCGCGCTTCGACCGCAAGGGCCTCAGCCCGGCGCGCCTGTGCAGCGGCACCGTCGGCCACCATGCACGGGTTCTGGGCAGCGCCATCCTGCCCATCTACAAGCACTTTTCGCCGGACCGGAACCTCCTGGTGAAGCCTCGGGCCCCCTCCGCCCTCGCCGCCGTCCTGGGCGCGGCCGGCGCGTCCGCCTGAGCCCGGGCGGCCTCTCGCTCGCCTATTCCTCCGCCCGGCCGGGAAAAGTCAAAGCGCTTTACTTTTTGACAGCCGCAGCCATTTGCGCTTTGCTCGGATCCAGGCCCCTGAGTTACTTCCGGCCCCGAGGACTGAGG
>JAKSBE010000469.1 GCA_022361275.1 Kiloniellales bacterium | reverse complement strand
TGGCACGCCTGCCGCAGATCTCCCTGCCGCTGGCCAGCCTCGAGGGCTGTCCGCTCGGCCTGTCCCTGATCGGCGGACCGGGGACCGACGAGAAGCTCCTAGACCTCGCGGAGACCCTGGAGACGCCGGACTCGCCGGCGTGATCGGCGCCGCCTATTCGTCGTAGGTCAGGATCGAGGTGAAGGGGATGTCGAGCCGCTCGCGGCCCTTGAGGAAGGTGAGCTCGATGATCCCGGCGCCCCCGGTGACCTCGGCCCCGACGCTGCGCAGCAACTGGACGCTGGCGTTCATGGTGCCGCCGGTGGCCAGAAGGTCGTCGAGCACGACGACCTTCTGGCCGGGCTGAATCGCGTTGGCCTGGATCTCTATGGTGTCGCTGCCGTACTCCAGGTCGTAGGTGTAGGGGATCGTCGCGCCCGGCAGCTTGTTCTTCTTGCGGATCATGACGAAGCCGAGATCGAGCTGCAGAGCGAGCGGCGCCGCCACCAGGAAGCCGCGGGACTCGATGCCCGCCAGGACGTCGGGCTGCTGGGCGGCAACGGCCTCCGACAGCCGCCGGACGGTCTCCTGCCAGGCGTCGGGATCGGCCAGCAGCGGCGAGATGTCGTAGAACAGGATCCCCGGCTCCGGAAAATCCGGCACCTCGGCGATGTGGTCCTTCAGATTCATGGCCAGGTTTCCCTTCTTGACCGCCGTGTCTCGGCCCGCGGCGCGCCAGATCAGATTATCTGCGTTCAATTGGACTCAATTAGACGCAGATAATCTGATCTATTCCATACAGTTGGAGCAGCTTATCCGCGTTCGAATGAACGCGGGCCGCTCCAGGCTAATCAGGCCGACCCGCTGAGACAATCTGCAATGCGCTTGCGGCGCCCTTGCCGGGGGCTTCCCCGGCGACGTAGGCTGCCCGCGATCCAGCCGCGGCGGATCCGGGACACGAGCCGTTTGGCGAGTGCCGCCGAGCCCCGTTCCGCGCCCCAGGGAGCGAGTATGTCCCATATCCTGCACCGCCACACGCAGCAGAGCTTTCCGACCGCCGTCGCCGGCGATGGTCCCTACCTGATCGACAGCGAAGGCAAGCGCTACCTCGATGCCTCGGGCGGGGCGGCGGTCTCCTGCCTCGGCCATTCCCATCCGGCGGTCGTCGAGGCCGTGGTCGAGCAGATCCGGCGCCTGCCCTTCGCCCATACCGGCTTTTTCACCAACGAGCCGGCGGAAGCCCTGGCCGAGCATCTGGTGACCCGGGCCCCGGACGGGATCGCCAGGATGTACTTCGTCTCCGGCGGCTCCGAGGCCAACGAGACCGCCATGAAGCTCGCCCGGCAGTATTTCCTCGAGATCGGCGAGCCGGGGCGCAGCCGCTTCATCGCCCGGCGCCAGAGCTATCACGGCAACACCCTGGGGGCCTTGGCCGCGGGCGGCAACGCCGGGCGGCGCGAGCCCTACGAGCCGCTCCTGATCGACGTCGCCCACATCGAGCCCTGCCACGCCTATCGTCACCAGGGGCCCGACGAGAGCGACGCGGCCTACGGGCGGCGGGCCGCCGACGACCTGGAGCGGGCGATCCTGGAGCTGGGGCCCGAGTCGGTGATCGGCTTCCTGGCCGAGACCGTGGTCGGCGCGACCGCCGGCGCGGTGCCCCCGGCACCGGGCTACTTCGCCCGGATCCGCGAGATCTGCGACCGCTACGGCGTGCTGCTGATCCTCGACGAGGTGATGTGCGGCATGGGTCGCACGGGGACCCTCTTCGCCTGCGAGCAGGACGGCGTCAGCCCGGATCTGGTCACCTGCGCCAAGGGCCTGGGCGCCGGCTACCAGCCGATCGGCGCCTGCTTCGTCGCCCAGAAGATCTACGATGCCATCGCGGCCGGGAGCGGGTTCTTTCAGCACGGCTTCACCTATATCGGCCACGCTGCGGCCAGCGCGGCGGCCCTGGCGGTGCAGCGGACGATCGAGCGCGAGGGCCTGCTGGACAACGTCAAGACCAAGGGCACCGCGCTGCGCGAGGCCCTGACCGGGCGTTTCGGCAACCATCCCCACGTCGGCGACATCCGCGGCCGCGGCCTCTTCATCGGGATCGAACTGGTGCGGGACCGGGGCGACAAGACGCCCTTCGACCCGGCGCTCAAGCTGCACGCCCGGATCAAGAAGGCGGCGATGGCCGGGGGCCTGATCTGCTACCCCGGCGGCGGCACGGCCGACGGCACGCGCGGCGATCACGTTCTGCTGGCGCCGCCCTTCATCCTCGACGACGGCCAGGCGGAGGAACTGGTCGACAAGCTGGAGGTCGCCGTCACGGCCGCCTTCAAGGACCTGCCGGAGGCCGGGGCATGAGCGGCGACGACCTCGGGCGGCCGCTGATCCTGACCGTCGCGCCGAACGGCGCGCGCAAGACCCAGGCGGACCACCCGGCGCTGCCGATGACCGCGGCCGAGATCGCCCGCACCGCGGCGGCCTGTGCCGAGGCCGGCGCGGCCATGATCCACCTGCACGTCCGCGACAAGGCCGGCGTACACCTGTTGGATGCCGAGGCCTACCGCGAGGCCACGGCGGCGATCCGGCAGGAAGCCGGGATCGACATCGTGGTGCAGATCACCACCGAAGCGGTGGGCCGCTACACCCCGGCGCAGCAGATGGCCGTGGTCCGCGCCACCGCGCCCGAGGCGGTCAGCCTGGCGCTGCGCGAGCTCTGCCCGGACGCCGCCGCGGAGTCCGAGGCCGCCGCGTTCTTCGCCTGGCTGCAGGGGCGCGGGGTCCTCGCCCAGTACATCCTCTACGACGCCGAGGAGCTCGCGCGCTTCGACGATCTGGTCCGCCGCGAGGTGATCCCCGGCGGACCGCATTTCCTGCTCTTCGTCCTTGGCCGCTACACCCCGGACCAGACGTCGCAGCCGCGGGACCTGCTGCCCTTCGTCGCCGCGAACACGGCCGGTCACCCCTGGATGGTCTGCGCTTTCGGCGCGCGCGAGGCGGCCTGCGCCGTGACCGCGGCGGCGCTGGGCGGGCATGCCCGGGTCGGCTTCGAGAACAACCTCTTCCTGCCCGCCGGGATCCAGGCGGCGGACAACGCGGCCCTGGTCGCGGCCGCGGCCCGTGGCATCGCCGCGATCGGCCGGCCCCTGGCCGCCGCCGCCGCGGCCCGGGTCCTGATGGCGGGCCGGCAGACCTGACGCCGACCGGGCCGCTGAGCCGCGGTCGACCGGGTTTTTCCGGGGGTGGCATTTTTGGTGGAATAGTTGTTCAATGACCGCGTGATAGAGGCGTGGCAAGCGCTCGCTTCTTAGCAGCAGGGAGACGTCTTTCTGGGAGACAGTCCGGTTGCGATGGGGTGGCTTTCCTGCCCCCGAATCGACGAACACCGGAGAGGTCATTCTTCATCGGCAACGCGGGACACCACGCAGAGGGCTTTCTCGAGCGCCTGGGCGTTGGCACGTCATGCGTTCCGGTTTAGCAGTTTGCTCTCGCACAAGGGCAGTCTGGCAATAAGTCGGAGGTAACCAGATGAACAAGCTGTTCGCTACGGCATTCGCGGCCGCTTTGGTTGGCGGCGTGACACTGACCGGTGGCGGGATCGAAGCGAAGGCCCAGCAGACCTTCGTGACCATCGGCACCGGCGGAGTGACCGGCGTCTACTACCCGACCGGCGGCGCGATCTGCCGTCTGGTCAACAAGGGTCGGAAGGATCACGGCATCCGCTGCTCGGTCGAGTCGACCGGCGGCTCGGTCTACAACGTCAACGCCATTCGCGGCGGTGAGTTGGACATGGGGGTGGCCCAGTCCGATGTGCAGTACAACGCCTATAACGGCGCATCGGACTTCAAGGACCAGGGCCCCAACAAGGAGCTTCGTGCGGTGTTTTCCGTGCACCCCGAGCCCTTCACCGTGGTTGCCCGGGCGGACTCCGGCATCAAGGACTTCCCCGACCTCAAGGGCAAACGCGTGAACATCGGCAACCCGGGCTCTGGCCAGCGGGCGACCATGGATGTCGTGCTCAACGCGCTCGGCTGGACAACGGACGTGTTCTCGCTGACCTCGGAGCTCAAGGCCTCGGAGCAAGCCCAAGCGCTTTGCGACAACAAGCTCGACGCCATGATCTACACGGTCGGCCACCCCAACGGCGCCATCAAGGAGGCGACGACGGCATGCGACTCCATCCTCGTGCCGGTCGTCGGATCGGAAATCGATAAGCTGATCGCCGACAATGTATACTATCGCAAGGCGGTGGTCCCGGGTGGCATGTACACCGGCACCGATCAGGACGTTGAGACCTTCGGCGTGGGCGCGACCTTCGTCTCTTCGACCGCGGTGGCGGAGGACACGATCTACAATGTGGTCAAGGCCGTCTTCGACGACTTCGACCAGTTCAAAAGACTGCATCCCGCCTTCGCCAACCTGAAGGAAACGGAGATGATCAAGGACGGCCTTTCGGCGCCGCTCCATGACGGCGCGGTGAAGTACTACAAGGAGAAAGGCTGGATGTAACCTGGGGCCGCCGGGCGGGTTGCGCCCGCTCGGCGGCGTTCTTCTGGATGTTGTCGCACCGCAGTGCACCTTCGACGCCATCTCCAGGCTGGGCCGCCCACCGGGCGGTCGTGACGGCCTCCCTGATCTTGGCCCTCTCCGCCGTCCTCGGCCCTTCAGTCCCCTCGGCTCAGCAATCCCTGACCATCGGCACCGGCAGCGAGGCCGGGGTCTACTATCAGCTCGGCCGTGCGCTCTGTTACCTGGCGGAACGGGACGAGGCGCTGAAGAACGCCGGTTGCGCGGCGCTTCCGACCGCCGGCTCGATCTTCAATCTCGAAAAGCTGCGCAGCGGCACGCTGCGGCTCGGCGTCGCGCAGTCGGACTGGCACTTCCACGCGGTCAGGGGCAGCGGCCCCTTCGCCGCGGCCGGGCCGGACGAGGGGTTGCGGTCGCTGTTCTCGGTGCACGGCGAGCCCTTCACGGTGGTCGCGCGGCGCGACGCCGGGATCACCAGGCTGCAGGACCTCGCGGGCAAGCGGGTCAACATCGGCAATCCCGGCTCTGGCCAGCGGGCGACCATGGAAACCGTCATGGCGGCCCTGGGTTGGGACCGGAGCGCCTTTTCCCTGGCCGACGAGCTGTCGGCGGCGCAGCAGTCGCTGGCGCTGTGCCATGATCGGGTCCAGGCCATGATCTACACCGTCGGCCATCCCAACGCCTCGGTCGGCCAGGCGGCGGGCCTCTGCGACGCGGTCATGGTCGAGGTCAGCGGCGCGGCCATCGACAAGCTGATCGCCGAGAACCCCTTCTATGCCGCGACCGAGATTCCGGGCGGCATCTATGCCGGCAATCCCGAGCCGGTGCAGACCTTCGGCGTCAAGGCGACCTTGGTGACCACGGCGTCTCTCGGCGAGGATCTGGCCTACGCGATCGCGCGCAGCGTCCTCGGCGACCTGCGGCGCTTCCGCAAGATGCATCCGGCCTTCGGCGGCCTCGACGAAAGGCGGATGGTCGTGGACGGCCTTTCGGCACCGCTTCACCCGGGCGCGCTGCGCTACTACCGTGAAGCCGGTCTGCTGACCGAAGGAGGCTGAAACCGATCGGCTGGCCGGTTCCCGGTGCCGGTTTCCGTCCTCGGACGGCGGCGGCGGCGAAACTCACAATAAGATCCGTCAACGACAGCGGGGGAAAGGGATGAGCGAGGAACAGAAGAGCGGTCGGCCCCTGTCCGGGGAGGATCTGGAGGATCTCGTCGCCTCGACGGACACCGGGGCGCGCAACGTCGCGGGCCCGGTCGGCAAGGCGCTGGCCGGCGTGGCTCTGGTCTGGTCCCTGTTTCAGCTCTGGATCGCCTCGCCTCTGCCGTTCATGGTCGGGGGCATCATCCCGGTCCTGAACTCGACGCACACCCGCTCGATCCATCTCGCCTTCGCGATCTTTCTCGCCTATATGGCCTTTCCGGCCCTCAAGCGCTCGCCGCGGGACCGGATCCCGATCCAGGATTGGGTCATGGCCCTGCTCGGCGCCTTCTGCGCCGGCTACCTCTTCCTCTTCTACAACCAGCTGGCGCAGCGCCCGGGCCAGCCGACCACCTTCGACCTCGTCACTGCGGGCGTCGGACTGGTGCTGCTGCTCGAAGCCACGCGACGCTCCCTGGGGCCGCCGCTGATGGTCGTGGCCATCGCCTTCCTCGCCTACGTCTTCTTCGGCTCCTACGGCTTCGTTCCCGAGGTCATCCAGTGGAAGGGGGCGAGTTTCAACCGGGCGATGGACCAGATGTGGCTGACGACGGAAGGCGTCTTCGGCATTGCGCTCGGGGTCTCGACCAGCTTCGTCTTTCTTTTCGTGCTCTTCGGCGCGCTTCTGGAGAAGGGCGGGGCCGGCAACTACTTCATCCAGCTCGCCTTCGGCCTGCTCGGGCACATGCGGGGCGGGCCGGCCAAGGCCGCGGTCCTGGCTTCGGCGATGACCGGCCTGATCTCGGGGTCCTCCATCGCCAACGTGGTGACGACCGGCGTCTTCACCATGCCGCTGATGAAGCGGGTCGGCTTCTCGCCGGAGAAGGCGGGCTCGGTCGAGGTCGCCTCCTCGGTGAACGGCCAGATCATGCCGCCGGTCATGGGCGCCGCCGCCTTCCTGATGGTGGAGTACGTCGGCATCCCCTATGTCGACGTGATCAAGCACGCCTTCCTGCCGGCCGCGATCTCCTACATCGCGCTGCTCTACATCGTCCACCTCGAGGCGATGAAGGCCAACATGCAGGGCCTGCCCAAGCCGGTCATCTCGCCCCTGAAGCAGACCCTGATCCGCACCGGGATCATCCTGTCTTCGGTCATCATCCTGGCCTTCCTGATCTACTACGGCCTGCTCGGCCTGAAGGCCGTGCTGCCGGACCTGACCGGCGCGGTCGCCGCCCTGGTGCTGCTTCTGGTCTACATCGTCCTGATCGGCTTCGCGGCGCGCTCGCCGGATCTGGAGCTGGAGGATCCCAACGCGGCGATCGTCAAGCTGCCGATCGCGGGCGAGGTGGTGAAGACCGGCCTGCACTATCTCCTGCCGATCGTGGTGCTGGTCTGGTTCCTGATGATCGAGCAGAAGTCTCCGGGGCTCTCCGCCTTCTGGGCCTGCGCGCTCCTGATCTTCATCCTGGTGACCCAGCGTCCGCTCAAGGGCTTCTTCCGCGGCCAGGGCGCCGAGATGGCCGCCAGCCTGCGCCGGGGCTGGAACGAGCTGATCGACGGCTTGATCACCGGCGCGCGCAACATGATCGGCATCGCGGTCGCGACCGCGACGGCGGGCGTCATCGTCGGGACCGTGACTCTGACCGGCGTCGGGCAGAAGATGGCGGAACTGGTCGAATGGATGTCGGGCGGCAGCCTGATCCTCGGCCTGATGTTCACCGCGCTGATCAGCCTGATCCTGGGTATGGGCCTGCCGACGACGGCCAACTACATCGTGGTGTCCTCGCTGATGGCGCCGGTGGTGGTCGAACTGGGCGCGGCCAACGGCCTCATCGTGCCCCTGATCGCGGTGCACCTCTTCGTCTTCTACTTCGGCATCATGGCCGACGTGACCCCGCCCGTGGGCCTGGCGTCCTTCGCCGCCGCAGCGGTCTCGGGCGGCGACCCGATCAAAACCGGCTTCACCGCCTTCTTCTACTCGCTCAGGACCGTGGCGCTGCCCTTCCTCTTCATCTTCAACACCGATCTCCTGCTGATCGACGTCACTCTGTTCCAGGGCATCTTCATCTTCGTGATCGCCACCGCCGCCATGCTGATCTTCGCGGCCGCGACCCAGGGCTTCTTCGTCGCCCGCAGCCGGATCTGGGAATCGGCGCTGCTGCTGCTGATCGCCTTCACCCTGTTCCGCCCCGGCTTCTGGCTCGATATGGTGCAGAGCCCTTTCCAGCAGGTCCGTCCTGCCGAGATCGCGGCCATGGCCGGACAGGCGCCGCCCGATGGACAGGTGCGGCTGATCGCGACCGGCGAGAACTTCGACGGCGACGTCGTCACGATCACGGCCCAGTTGCCGCTGGGCCCGGCCGGGGACGGCGCGATCCGTCTGGCCGAACAGGCCGGGATCGAGGTCCGCGAGGAAGACGGCAAGGTGCTGATCGACAGCATCGGCTTCGGCAGCCCGGCGGAGGAGGCCGGCCTGGACTTCGATTGGGAGATCACCGCGGTCGAGGTGCCGGCGGAGCGGCTGCCGAAGGAGATCTTCTATATCCCGGCCTTGCTCCTTCTCGGGCTGATCGTATTGATGCAACGCCGACGGCGGCCGGCGGAGCTGTCGGCCGCGCCGGCACCTGCGCAATAGCAAGGGGCGAGACCTGATGTTCAAGGAGATCCTGTTGCCGGTCGACCTGGGCAGCGCCGAGGCCCAGCACAAGGCGGTCGAGGCCGCGGTCCACCTGGCCAGGACGTCGAAGGCGCAGCTTCACGTCATGACCGTGGTGCCGGATTTCGGGCTCAGCATCGTCGGTTCCTTCTTTCCCGAAGGCTACGAGAAACAGGCGCTCGACGAGGCCAGCAAGAAGCTGCACGCCTTCGTCCAGGCCAAGATCCCCGGCGAACTCGAGGTGCAGCACATCGTCGGCCATGGCACGATCTACGAGGAGATCCTGCGCGCGGCCAGGGAACTCGGCTGCGACGTCATCATCATGGCCTCGCACCGACCGGAGCTTCAGGACTATCTCCTGGGCCCCAACGCGGCGCGGGTCGCGCGTCATGCCGCTTGCTCGGTTATGATCGTGCGCGAGTAACCGGAAGCCCGAGGCGAGGAGGGGCGTCGGAACAATGCCGGGCCGCTGCTTCCAGCTCCGCAACGCCCTGATCCCGCTTCTGGCCCTTGCCGCTTGCCGGGTCGGCCTCGCCGCCGACCTCGCCGTGCCCGAGACGATCCTGGTGCCGGCCGGCCCGGTGATCATCGGCTCGGACCGGGCCGAGCGGGAGTTCGCCTATCGCCTGGACGAGGCTGCCTACGGCCATTCCCGAACCCGGGAATGGCTTTGGTACGAGAACGAGCCGCGGCGTCAGAGGAAGGCGACCCTCAGCTTCCGGATCACCAAGACGCCGATCACCAATGCCCAGTACGCGGCCTTCGTCGAGGCGACCGGCCATCCGGTGCCCGACGTCGCCGCAGCGGACTGGCGCAGCCTGCGCCTTGTTCACCCCTACGAACGCACACGGCGCCACGCCTGGGTCGACGGCAAGCCGCCGGAGGGCCGCGAGCCGCATCCCGTGGTGCTGGTCAGCCATTCCGACGCCAAGGCCTACGCCGCCTGGCTTTCAGCGGAGACCGGCCGGAACTGGCGCCTGCCGAGCGAAAGGGAGTGGGAGAAGGCAGCCCGGGGCAGCGACGGGCAGCGCTTTCCCTGGGGCAACGACTGGGATCCCCAGCGCCTGAACAGCCACGACGCCGGCCCCTTCGATACGCTGCCGGTCGGCAGTTTCCCGGACGGCGGCAGTCCCTTTGGCCTTCTCGACGGCGCGGGCCAGGTCTTCGAGTGGACCTCCAGCGCCGCTGGCGAGCTGCGCTACATCGTCAAGGGCGGGTCCTGGGACGACAGCGGCTGCGGTGTCTGCCGGCCGGCGGCCCGCCACGCCCGACCCGCGACCCTGAAGCATATCCTCATCGGGTTTCGCTTGGTCACGGATTAGGAGGATGTTCCAGGCACGGCAGGTCTTCCATCGCCGGCAAAAGCGGCCAATACTCCGTTCATGTGTTCAGGTTCCGAGATGAACTTGTCTCCGGCCCCCGGCGCGCTCGATGTTGCCGCCCTGCCGCGCGACGAGGTGGAACGGATGGCTGAAGCCGGCGGCGAGATCGTCGAGATCCGGCGCGTTCTCGGCCGGACCGGCGACAACGTCGTGGCCGAGGTTCTGCGCAACCAGGGGACCTTCTACGAATGGGACCACTATCCCTCCGGGGATGTCTACGACCATGGGAGCCACGCGCAGTACTACTACCACGCCCATCCGGTCGGTCAGCGCTTCGAAGGCGAGCACGGTCACTTCCACACCTTTCTGCGGCCCAAAGGCATGCCGGCCGGGGTCAAGCCGGCACCGATCCAGGACGCACCCACGCCGGAGGACCCCAACGACGCGCTCACCCATCTGATCGCCATCTCGATGGACCCGGACGGCGAGCCCTTTCGCCTGTTCACGGTGAACCGCTGGGTGACGGGCGAGGTCTGGTACAGGGCCGAGGACGTCTGCGGTCTGCTCGACCGCTTCAAGATCGACCACGCGCAGCCGTCATGGCCGACCAATCGCTGGATCACCGCGATGGTCACGCTCTTCAAGCCGCAGATCCGTGAACTGGTGGCGGCGCGCGATCGCTGCATCGAGGCCTGGGAGAGCGACTGCCCGGACGGCGACACCTACGAGGATCGGGACCTCGAGGTGACCTCCTACGTCGACATTTCGGTCGATCGGCAGCTCGAAGCGCTGCGGGCGGTCTTGGACGGCTGACCGGCCGGGTCAGCAGGTGCGGCAGGGCTCGGTCGGCAGGCCGCTGCGCAGCCAGCCCGGGCCGTCGGCCCGATTGCCGAAAAACCCCTC
>JAKSBE010000419.1 GCA_022361275.1 Kiloniellales bacterium | reverse complement strand
TTTACCTCTGGACCCTGCCGATGTTCCACTGCAACGGCTGGTGCTTCCCCTGGACCATCACTGCGCTGGGCGGCACCCATGTCTGCCTGCGCCAGGCGCGCGCCGATGCCATCTATGACGCCATCGCCGACCATGGCGTCACCCACCTTTGCGGCGCGCCCATCGTCATGCAGCTGCTGCTGAACGCAACCGAAGACGAACGCCGCGCCTTTGATCAGCAGGTGAACTTCATGACCGCCGCCGCGCCGCCGCCCGCTGCGGTGCTGGCGGCCATGGCCGAGGAAGGCATCGAGGTCACCCATGTCTACGGCCTGACCGAGGTCTACGGCCCCGCCGTGGTCTGTGCCTGGCATCCGGAGTGGGACAGCCTGGAGATGGAAAAGCAGGCGGCGCTGAAATCACGCCAGGGCGTAAACTACCCGGTGCTGGAAGGCCTGATGGTCGCCGATGCCGAGACGCTGGCGCCGGTGCCGCGCGACGGCAAGACCCTGGGCGAGGTCTTCATGCGCGGCAACATCGTGATGAAGGGTTATCTGAAGAATCCCAGCGCCACGGAGACTGCTTTCAACGGCGGCTGGTTTCATTCCGGCGATCTGGCGGTCTGGCACCCCGACGGCTACGTCGAGCTCAAGGACCGCTCCAAGGACATCATCATCTCGCGCGGCGAGAACATCTCCTCGATCGAGGTCGAGGGCGTGCTCTACAAGCACCCGGCGGTGGCGCTGGCGGCGGTGGTCGCCAAGCCGGACGAGACGTGGGGCGAGACCCCCTGCGCCTTCGTCGAGCTCAAGCCCGGCGCCGCGGCCACGGCCGAGGAGATCGTCGCCTTCTGCCGCGACAACCTGGCCCACTTCAAGTGCCCGCGCCACGTGGTCTTCGGCGAACTCCCCAAGACCTCGACCGGCAAGATCCAGAAGTTCGTCTTGAGGGAGCAGGCGGAGGGCGTCTGAACTCGCAGGGTCCCGGTTTGCACTCCCCCTCGATGGCACTGCGGCAAGGACTTGGCTGAGACTCCTGGACGCGCCTTGTTTACCCCAGGCGCCGCCTGCGCTAAGTCCTGGGCGGGGTTGCAACCAGGAAGGCAGGGGGCGAAATGGACGCGGTGCTCGAGAGCTTCTTCACGGGGTTTCCGACCCTGATCTCCCACTTCGCGATCACCACCGCGATGCTCGCCGTCGGGGTGGTGGTCTACGTCTGGATCACGCCGCACCGGGAGTTCCGGCTGATCCGCGAGGGCAACCTCGCGGCCGCGGTCTCGCTCTCCGGCGCGATCCTGGGCATCGGCTTTCCCCTGGCGGTCTGCATGGCCAACAGCGTCAGCGAGTGGGACATCCTGATCTGGGGGGCGCTGACCCTGGTGATCCAGCTTGTCGCCTTCAAGGCCGCCGACCTGATCCTGCGCGACCTGCCGGCGCGCATCGAGGCCGGGGAGACCGGCCCGGCCCTGGTCCTGGTGGCGGTGAAGCTGGCGGTCGCCGGCATCAACGCCGCGGCGGTCTCGGGCTGAGCCCGGGCGATGTTCGGCCGGATCCTGCTCCTGCTGATCTGCCTGACGGCGATCTCGCTGTTCCTGGACTTCGCCGAGCAAGGCAGCCAGCTCCGGCGGCCGCGGGACGCCTTCATGCCGCCGCCGGTCGCCGAGACCGAGCGGCGCCCGGAGCGAGGCGGCGCCGAGCGGGAAGGCCAGGTGCCCCTGCCCGGCCCGTCGCGCCGCGATCCGGTCCTGAAGTTGAGCGCTTCGGATCCCTGCGCCGAGGCCTGCTCCGGCACCGCCTTCGCCATCGATCGCAGCGGCAACTGGCTGACCGCCCGCCACGTGGTCGAGGGCTGCGGCCGGGTGGCGCTGCAGACCGGGCCGCGCCAAGCGGTGCGGGTGCGCGAGGTCGTGGCGCATCCCAGGGCCGACGTCGCCCTGCTCAAGGCCCGCCTGGACGCGCCGGCCCTGCCCTTGACCTCGGGCCCGCTGTTCCGGGGCCAGGACGGCTTCCACCTGGGCTTCCCCCGGGGCGAGCCCGGCGACGTCCACGGCGAATTGATGGGCCGGGTCAAGGTGCGCAGCCGGCACGCCGTCGAGCCGGGCATCCTCTGGGCCGAGATCGACCGGATGCCGCGCAACGACCTGCCCCTGGGCGGCCTCTCCGGCGGCCCGGTCCTGACCGCGGAGGGCGCGGTCGTGGGAGTAGCGATCGCCGCCTCGCCGCGGCGCGGCCGGGTCACCTCGGCGGCGCCGCGCTCCCTGGCCGAGGTCATGGCCCGGGCCGAGGTCTCCATCGCCGAGGCCGCGCCCGAGGATCTGCGCGAGGTCAGGATCGCGCCCTCCAACTACGCCAGATTCGGCGACCACCTGCGCGAAAGTCTCAGCGTCGCCAAGGTCCTGTGCTGGGGCGAGGGTATAGAGCGGCGCCGCCGCCCACCGCTACGCTAGGCGGCTCCGTCGTCAGATCGGGTCCGACGGCCTATGCCGTCAGGCGGGAGTGCCGAACCTGGCGATTTCGTCCTTGATCCGCAGCTTCTCGCGCTTAAGTTCGGCGAGATGCAGGTCGTCGGGGTGAGGTCGTTGATTCTCTTCGTCGATCTCCTGCTCGAGGGCGGCGTGCTTTGCGCGCAGGGCGCGGACGTGATCGTCCATGGACATCCGGTCACAACTCCCTTTGCAAGGTTTCACGAAAGCGTCATGGTAATCCCACGAACCTGTCTTTGCCAAGCGACGGCGCAGCCCGCCCGGGTGGGGCGGCAGGCGGTGCTATGAGCGGATCCCAGCGCCTTATCGTCGGCCTCAGCGGCGCCTCGGGCGTGGTCTATGGCCTGCGGCTGCTGGAGACTTTGCGGCAGCTCCCGGTCGAGAGCCATCTGGTGATCAGCAAGGCGGCGGAGCTGACCCTGGCCTACGAGACCGACCGCAAGCTGGCCGAGGTCCAGGCTCTGGCCGACGTCTGCCACCCGGTCGCCGACGTCGGCGCGCCCATCGCCAGCGGCTCCTTCCGGACCCTGGGCATGGTGATCGCGCCCTGCTCGGTGAAATGCATGGCCGAGATCGCGACCGGGGTCACCACGACCCTGCTGACCCGCGCCGCCGACGTGGTCCTGAAGGAGCGGCGGCCCCTGGTCCTGATGGTCCGCGAGACGCCGCTGCACAGCGGCCACCTGCGCAACCTGCTGGCCCTGTCCGAGATGGGCGCGGTGATCGCGCCGCCGGTGCCGGCCTTCTACACCAACCCCGAAAGCATCGAGGACATCGTCGACCAGTCCGTCGGTCGGGTCCTGGACCACTTCGACCTGGACAGCGGCAAGGTGCGCCGCTGGGGCGAGCCCGAGGCCGACGGCGGCCGGCCGATCCGCGCCCTGAAGCGCGGCAAGCGGGGTTAGAGCCCTTCCGAGACACACCGCCGCGGGCCGGGGACGCGTCGCCACCGGCTAGAGCAGCCCGCGTTCATTCGAACGCGGATAAGCTGCTCTAACTCTATGGAATAGATCAAACTGCGTTTAATTGAGTCCAATTAAACGCAGTTTGATCTAGCCGTCCGGCAGTTCGTCGAGGGCCCGCTCGGCGTGGGGGTGGCCGCGCTCCGCCGCCTTGGCGAGGAGCTCGCGGCCGCGGCCCTTGTTCTGCGGCAGATGCCGGCCGGTGTAGAGCAGGGCACCGAGCCGGAAGTAGCCCTCCGGGCTGTCCCGGCCGACGGCGGTCTCCAGGAGCCGCAGGCCCGCGTCGGTGTTCTTGGGCACGCCCAGCCCGAAGATGTAGTGCTCGCCGAGCGCGGCCAGGGCATCGCCATGGCCTTGATCCGCCGCCCGGCGCAGCCAGTCCGTGCCTTGCTCGAAGTTCTGCAGGCCCCGCAGGAAGCCATGAAAGACGATCGTCCCGAGGTCGTACTGTGCCGCCGAGTCGCCCGCCCTCGCGCTCTCGAAGCAGGCCCGGAGCGCATCCTGGGCCGGGCGCTCCAGGAAGCCCGGTCCGCAGCGGCCGAGCACGGGGATCCAGTCGGGCCGCACGCTGCGCTGCCAGTCCGCGGGACTGGGCTCGCCGACCTTTCGGCACCACCCCATGGTCTCGCGGATCTGCCTGGGCAGGGGATGCGACAGCGCGCAGTCGCCGTCCGCCCGGCACTCTTCGAGGTAGCGCTTGAGCGCATCGACCGCCCAGCAGTCGCCTGCGAGATAGAATGCCCCGGCCAGGCCCAGCCAGGCGTTGGAGCTGCCGGGCGCCAGCTCGGTCGCCCGTTTGAAACGCTTCTTCGCCAAGCCCGGCGCGAACTGCGACAGCCAGTGGTTGCCGATGACGTGCTGCAGCCGATGATCGGTCCCGGCAAAGACCTCCGCGCGCCGGAGGTCCCGCAAGCGGGCCTCGAGGTGATCGAGATAGCCCTCGACGTCGCCGGCTTCGCCGCTGCGGCTGGCCGCGCGGCCGTGGAACTCGGCCCGGTCCCTGAGGTTCGAGGGCGCCAGGGGATCCAGGGCGATCGCCCGGTCGAAGGCGGCCTCGGCCGCTGCCATGCGCTCGAGATCATGCAGGATCTCGGCCTTCTGCATGTACAGGTAGGGCGCCCGAGCGTCCAGCTGCAGGGCGGCGGCATAGGGCAGATCCGGATCGAGACCGAGCGCGGCCTCGACATCCGCCAGGGCGCGTTCGAGATCGCCGCGGCGGCGGTGTATGTCGGCTCGCTTGGCATAGCGGTCGGCGGTCGGCTGGATCTCGATCGCCTGGTCGATCAAGCGCAGCGCCTCCGGGAGCAGCACGTCGCGGTAGAGCGCCTCGCCGGCGTCCGAACGCCTCTGCAGGGTCTGGGACGCCAAGGAGGATTCCCGGTAGCCCTCGAGGTAGGCGAAGCGTGGATCCGCGCCGTGGAGCGCCCTCAGGCCGTCGAGATAGGCCTCGAACTCGGCCTGCGAACCACCGCCGTTCGCAGGGTCCAGCGCCAAGAGGTAGGTCGCGTGGATCAGGGGTGCGTCGGGCACGGCGTCCAGTCCGATCCGGCGGATCTCCGCCGCCTCGTTCCAGTTGCCCAGGTGCAGCGCCATGCTCAAGAGGTGGGCATAGGCGATCTCGAGACGCGGCTCCATCCTGAGCGCCGCGGAAAGGTCCGCGATCGCCGCGCGGTAGTAGGACCGCATCTCGGCGAAGTCCCCGGAGCTGCGGCTCAAGACACCGAGATGCCGGTAGTGAACGCCGCGCGCCAGCCGGGCGACCAAGGAGGCCGGCTTCCGTTCGACCCAGGCCGTCAGGCGTTCGAGATTCCGCGGTGCGGCGTGGCGGAAGGCGAAGAAGCCGGTGAGGCGCGCGGGAGACCCGTGCGCGGCGGGCCGATACCAGGCTTCCAAGCGCTCGAACTCGCCGGCCTGGAGCGCGGCGACGATGCTCAGCTTGTCCCTGGGTCTTTGGCCGAAGTTTTCCGGGTGGTCGCTGCGGCACCCGAAAGCCGTTCCGGCCACCACCACGCAAAGCAAAGCCCGTGCCGCAAAACCAGCGCTGCCTGCCACAACGCCCCCTTTCCAGCCATCCCCTGAAGCCGTGACTCCTCATGCTCTCCCCGGCTGGTTGCAAAAGCCTTAAGTCTAAAATCCAATGGATTGTGCCGGCCGGGCGTCCGCTGCGGCCCGTCCTGCCCGGAGGGAGACAGCCGGTCCGCCGCGATTCCGGCCGTCAGCCGCCGGCGGTCTCGTTCGGGAAGATCGTGTCGAGCAGCGTGCCGAGCTGGGCGAGGTCGCCCTCGCCGAGGTCGACGCCCTTGACCAGCAGATAGGTGGAGAGGTTGAGCGCGGCGACCTCGGCACCGCGGGTCTCGCCCGGCGACAGGGGCACGGTTTCGATCAGGATGTCCTGCTCGACCCGCTCGGCGTCCAGCTCCAGCGCCTTGAGCTTGTCCCGGAAGGCCTGGCGCCGTTCCGGGGCCAGGTCCAGGCTCGCCTTAAGCAGCCGGCGCAAGCGCCGCAGGGGCGCGACCACCTGGCCCTGCCAGACCTCTGTCGCCGCCAGCGCCCCCCGGACCTGCTGCTCGCTCAGCTGGTGCCCCCTCTTGCCGGTCCAGCAGCAGAACAGCAGCAGATTGACGTCGAGCTGCAGGCGGTCCTGCAGCGCCATGCAGGGCCCCGCGACGTTGCGGCGCTGATAGACCTCCAGCGAGAAGTCCCAGAAGGGGTTGGCCGGCATGGCCTTCATGACTCTAGTCTCCCAAGGAGATCCCGAGGCCGCGCGCGGTCTGGACCAGCGCGCCTTCGGGCTCCACCGCCTCGTAGCGGACCACCGCTTCCGCCAGGGGCACGTCGATCGCCTCGCGGTTCCGCCAGGCCACCATACGGTCGAAGCGGCCCTCGGCGATCAGGTCGACGGCGTGGACCCCGAAGACCGAAGCCATCAGGCGGTCGCGGGCCGTCGGCGGGCCGCCGCGTTGCAGATGGCCCAGGACGGTGACCCGGGTCTCCGCGCCGGTCGCCTCGCCGATGCGCTGGCCGACGTAGTGGCCGATGCCGCCGTAGGTCTGCTTGCCGCCGGCCTGCAGGGTGCGGACCGCGCTGCCGTCCTCGGTCTTGACCGCCTCGGCGACCACGACCAGGGCGAAGTTGCGGCCCTGGGCTTTGATATCCTCGATCTTCGCGGCGATCCGCTCGATCCGGTAGGGCAGCTCGGGAATCAGGATCACGTCGGCGCCGCCGGCGATGCCCGCGGTCAGCGCGATGTGCCCGGCGTCGCGCCCCATGACCTCCAGCACCATCACCCTGGAATGGCTGGCCGCGGTCGGCTGCAGGTGGTCCAGCGCCTGGGTCGCGACGTGGACCGCGCTCCAGTGGCCGATGGAGATCTCGGTCGCCCCCACGTCGTTGTCGATGGTCTTGGGGATGCCGACGAAGTTGATGCCGCCCTTGAGGGCCAGACGGCGCAGGATGTGCAGGCTGCCGTCGCCGCCGACGCCGATCAGCGCGTCGAGCTCGAGCTGCGCCAGACCTTCGAGGATCCGGTCGCTGAGGTCGAGCCGGCTGCCGTCGGGCTGCTCGTAGTCGAAGGGGTCGCCCTTGTTGGTCGTGCCGAGGATGGTCCCGGCCCGGCGGAAGATATCGCCGGTGAAGCGCGAAAGCTCCAGGGTCTCGGCGGCGACCGGCCGGGACAGCAGGCCGTCGGTGCCGTTCCGGATGCCGACGACCTCCCAGCCGTAGCCTCCGACCGCGCGCTCGACCACCGCCCGGATGACCGCGTTCAGCCCGGCGCAATCGCCGCCGCTGGTCAGGAGTCCGATCCGCTTCGCTTCTGCCATAACCAATCCTTAACCTTTGTCCAGGGCAGGCAGTCTCGGGCAAAGCCGCAGCCGGTTCAACCACCACCCGAGGACTCCCCTCGCAGGCGGGAAAAGGCTAGACTGAACCGCCCGGTCGGCCGTGCCCCCCTGGGGGGTGTTTTGGTACACGGCAAGCATGGAAGAACGCGAGATCGAGTTGATCAGAGAGAGGCTGAGCCAGCTCAAGAGTGAGCACCGCGACCTCGACGACGTCATTGCCAGGATTTCGGAAGAGGCGCCTTTCGACCAGATTCAGGTCAAGCGTCTGAAGAAGCGGAAGCTCTTGCTTAAGGATCAGATCCTGCAGCTCGAGAGCCGGCTTCTGCCCGACATCATCGCCTGAGGCGACGCACCCGCCGGCGGCGTGAAACCGGTGGTCAGCCGCCGCGGGTTTTCTTGTGCCGGTACATGGCGTGATCGGCGGCGGCCAGGGCGTCGTCCACGCTCTCTCCGCCGGCGAAGCTGTAGCTCCCGAAGGAGATCTCGATGTCCAGCCGCCGGCCCTCCCATTCGAGCGGCCGCGACAGGATCTCCCCGGCCAGCCGCTCGGCCTTGCTGCGGGCGGCCTCCTGACCGGATTGCGACAGGATCACCCCGAATTCGTCGCCGCCCAGCCGGCCGACCATGTCGGAGGCGCGGACGTTGCCGACCAGGATCTCGGCGACGTGGCGCAGCGCCGCATCCCCGGCGCTGTGGCCGAGGCTGTCGTTGATCTCCTTCATGCCGTTGACGTCGAAGTAGAGCACACTGCCCTGTGTGCCGTAGCGCTGGGCAAAGGCCATGAGACGGCTGAGCTCGCGTACGAAGGCGCGCCGGTTGGCGACCGGGACCAGAACGTCCTGGTCGGCCAGGTCCTCGAGGTGCTGGATCCGCCGCTTGGCGAGCTCCAGCTCCTCGCGCAGATGGGCGGCATCGGACAGCAGGCGGTCGATGGCGGCCCGGACCTTGGGCGTCAGTTCGGCCTCGGGAATCCCGGCCAGGGTCGCGGCGTCCCGGGGGGCCGAGGGCGCCTCCGGCCCTTCCACGGCCAGCTTGTCCGCCCGGTCCTTGCCGACCGAGACGCCGGCGGGCCCCAGGGATGAGGAGGTGTCGCGTACCCGCATGGACCACCAGATGCAGCTCTCTCCGGGCCAGACTATGGGCGGGGCGCCGCACCTTGGCAAACGATAAACCGCACCGTACCGGCCCTCTCCGGCCGCGTGCGCGCCGGCCCGCTTGCCACCCACCCGGCGATTCCCAATAATGCGGCCGGCCCCGCGAGCGGGCGGGAAACACAGGGCGCGAGGGGTGGATGTCGGACGGCCGAGCGGCGGTTGGTATCATCATGGGCAGCCAGTCGGACTGGGCGACGCTGCGTCACGCGGCGGAGACCCTGGACGCCCTCGGCGTCGCCCGGGAGACCCGGATCGTCTCCGCCCACCGGACTCCGAAGCGCATGGTCGACTATGCCACGACCGCCCGCGACCGGGGCCTGAAGGTGATCATTGCCGGCGCCGGCGGCGCCGCCCATCTGCCGGGCATGGTGGCCTCCCTGACGCCCTTGCCGGTCTTCGGGGTCCCGGTCGAGAGCCAGGCCCTGAAGGGCATGGACAGCCTGCTGTCCATCGTCCAGATGCCGGGCGGAATCCCGGTCGGCACCCTGGCGATCGGCAAGGCCGGGGCGATCAACGCCGCCCTGCTGGCGGCCGCCGTGATCGCCCTTTCGGACCCCAAGGTGGCCGAGGCTCTGGACGACTGGCGCTCCCGGCAGAGCGACGGCGTCGCCGAGACTCCCTCCGACGATGCCTGAGGAACCAGCCATGACCGAAGCCCTGCCTGCCCCGCTGGCCCCCGGCGCGACTTTGGGTATCCTGGGCGGCGGCCAGCTCGGCCGCATGACCGCCCTGGCGGCGGCCGCCCTGGGCTACCGCAGCCACATCTACTGCCCCGAGGCGGACGGCCCGGCCAGCCAGGTGACCCCGTTGTTCACCCAGGCCGCCTACGACGACGAGGCCGCGCTTGCCGACTTCGCCGAGGCGGTCGACGTCGTCACCTTCGAGTTCGAGAACATCCCGCTCCGGACCGTCGAGATCCTGGCCCGCTCGGTCGCCGTGCGGCCGGGCCCCGAGGTGCTGGCGATCTGCCAGGACCGCCTGCGGGAAAAGGATTTCTGCGGCAACCAGGGGGTCGCGACGGCGCGCTATGCCGCCATCGACGGACCCGACGCCCTGGCCCGCCACCTGCGCGACTTCGGGACCCCGGCGGTGCTCAAGACCGCCCGGCTGGGCTACGACGGGAAGGGCCAGGTCCGCCTGGAAGCCGACAGCGACCCGGCCGCGGCCTGGGCCGAGATGACCGGCGGCGATCCAGAGGCACGCGGCATCCTCGAGGCCTTCGTGGACTTCAAGCTGGAGGTGTCGGTGATCGTGGCGCGGGGGCTGGACGGCGAGATGGCCGACTACCCGCCGGTCGAGAACCAGCACGAAGGCCACATCCTGCGGACCACGATCGCGCCGGCGCGGATCACGCCCCTGGTCGCCGAACGGGCCGAGGCCACGGCCCGGCGGCTGGCCGAGGCGCTCGACATGGTCGGCCTGCTCGCGGTCGAGATGTTCGTCACCGAGGACGGCGAGGTGCTGGTCAACGAGCTGGCGCCGCGGCCGCACAACTCGGGCCATTGGACCATCGACGCCTGCGTCACCTCGCAGTTCGAGCAGGTCGTCCGGGCGGTGATGGGCCTGCCCCTGGGATCGAGCGATCACCATTCGGACGCCGTCATGCGCAACCTGCTGGGCGAGGAAGCCGCGGCCTGGCGGGCGCAGCTCGGCGACCGGAACCAGAAGCTGCACCTCTACGGCAAGGCCGAGGCCAAGCCCGGCCGCAAGATGGGCCACGTGACCCGGCTCGCCCCGCGCAGCGAAGGCTGACGCCGCGTCGCGAAGCCCACGGATCGCTTCGGCGCCGGTCGCGCCGGCCAAACGCTCGGGCCCCAAACGCTTAGGGCCCCAAACGCTTGGGCGAAGGGCAGGCCAAGCTTCTCTCGGAGCTCTAACGCCGCATGCTTCCCGGACGGAAGCGGAACAGCCGGTCGGGGACGTCCAGCAGCGCCTTGACCCCTTTGCCAAGGCTGCCGCCGACCTTCAGGACCTCGTCGATGCGCCGCGCCAGGAAGGCCCAGGTCTCGGCCGAGCCCTCGGACTCGTCGTTCAGCCAGAACAACAGGGTCGAACTGTAGACCCCGGACAGCAGAAGCCGCTTGGTGTAGAAGTTGTAATCCGTCGAGGTATCGCCGGCCGCGTACCACATGGCATCGACCGTGCGGTAGAGGCACTTGAGCGCCAAGGGGCCGTTCTGCGGCAGGGCGAGGAAGGCGAGCGCGCGCCGGATCGCCTCGCGGTGGGCGGCGTTCTGCTCCAGGCGCAGGCGGACCACGGCGGCGATGCGATCCCGGACCCGCATCGCCGGCAGATCCATGGGCTGCAGCTCCTCCAGCATCCGCCGGTCGGCCTCGGCGCTGTGAAAGGCGATCAGTTCGGCCGGGCCGCCCGGAAAGGCATTGACCGCCGTGGCCGCGTCGAGGCCCAGGTCGCCCGCCGCCCGCTGCAGCGCCGTCATGCTCCAACCGTCGAAGGGCACGTGGTTGAGCGTGGTCTCCAGGAGCCGGCGCCGGGTGGTCTCGATATCCAAGGCTTGTCTCCTTCCAGCCCTCAGTCCGCGGCCTCGGCACCGCTCAGGTGGCGCAGTTCGGAGGCAAAGACGAGCTTCTTCAGGTCGAGCATGCGCTGAGGATAGAGGACCCCGTCCAGGTGATCGCACTCGTGCTGGACCACCCGGGCGTGGAAGCCCCTGGCCTCGCGCTCGATCGTCCGGCCGTCCGGATCCAGGCCGCGGTAGCGGATCGCGGTGTAGCGGGGCACCTCGCCGGCCAGTTCGGGTACCGAGAGGCAGGCCTCCCAGCCGAGCGCCTTTTCCTCGCCCAGCGGCTCGATCTCGGGGTTGATCAGCACGGTCAGCGGCACCGCGCCGTCCCCGCCCCCCTCGGGGCCGGGCCCGTCCTCTCGGCTGACGCGCGCGCCCTCGACCTTGAAGATCACCAGGCGCAGCGGAACGTGGACCTGGGGCGCCGCCAGGCCCGTACCGGGCGCGTCCTCCATGGTCTCGATCATGTCGGCGACCAGCCGGCGGATGGCGGGCGCCCGAGGGTCTTCCACAGGCGCGGCCCGACGGCTGAGCACGGGGTGCCCCATGCGGGCGATCTTGAGAATGGCCATGGCCTCAATATGAGCAGGCCGGAGGCCAAGGTAAAGTCGCCGCAGGGCCTGGGAAGCCGCCAAAGATTCGCCTTCCCAAGCCCCGGCGGCTGTGCTACCACACCGGCCCCGGCATGGTCCGGCGGCTGTGGAGCGTGTTTTGCGCCCGCCTGCCGGGACGACAAGCCGCCAGCCCGGCAGTGTTTGCTTAACCCGAGGTCCCGAAGGAGACGTCAAGGACCGTGCACGTACATGTTCGCGACAACAACGTCGACCAGGCCCTCCGCGCGCTGAAGAAAAAGATGCAGCGCGAGGGCATCTTCCGTGAGATGAAGCTGCGCCGCTCCTACGAGAAGCCCTCCGAGCGCCGCAAGCGCGAGCAGGCCGAAGCGGTGCGCCGCTACCGCAAGCTGCTGCGCAAGCGCATGGAGCGCGAAGGCTTCTAGCGCCCAGGCGCTAAGCGGGTGCCCCTTTCGGGCAGCCACTCTCCAGAAGAAGACCCGATCCGATCGCACCGTCCGCCTCGCGCGGGCGGTGTTTGCCGTTTCGGACTTATACCAAGGGTATTAAGCCTCCAAGGCCTTGACGATCTGCTCGCACATCTTCTTGGCGTCGTCGAAGAGCATCATGGTGTTGTCGGCGTAGAACAGACCGTTGTCGATGCCGGCGTAGCCCGGGCTGAGCGAGCGCTTGACGAAGAGCACGGTCTTGGACTTGTCGACCTCGAGGATCGGCATGCCGTAGATCGGCGAGGCCGGGTCGGTCTTGGCCGCCGGGTTGGTGATGTCGTTGGCGCCGATGACGAAAGACACGTCGGTCGAGGCGAAGTCGCGGTTGATCTCCTCCATCTCGAAGACCTCGTCGTAGGGTACGTTGGCCTCGGCCAGGAGCACGTTCATGTGCCCCGGCATGCGGCCGGCCACCGGGTGGATGGCGTAGCGCACCGCGACCCCCTCTTTCTTCAGGAGGTCGGCCATCTCGCGCAGGGCGTGCTGGGCCTGGGCCACGGCCATGCCGTAGCCCGGGACGATCATGACCGAGCCGGCGTTCTTCATGATGAAGGCGGCGTCGTCCGCCGAACCCGGCTTGACCGTCTTGTCGCCGAGATCCTGGGCCGCCGCGCCACCCTCGGCGCCGAAGCCGCCGAGGATGACGTTGAAGAACGAGCGGTTCATCCCCTTGCACATGATGTAGCTGAGGATGGCGCCGGAGGAGCCGACCAGGGAGCCGGCGATGATCAGCAGGTTGTTCTCCAGGGTGAAGCCGATGCCGGCCGCGGCCCAGCCGGAATAGGAGTTCAGCATGGAGATCACCACCGGCATGTCGGCGCCGCCGATGGGGATGATGATCAGCACGCCCAAGGCCAGGGTGATCAGCACGATGAGCCAGAAGGCGACGCCGGACTCGGCGCTGCACAGCCAGACCACCATGGGCACCGGCAGGATGCCGAGGCCCAGGTTGGTCCAGTGCTGCATGGGGAAGACGATGGGCCGGCCGCTCATGATGCCCTGCAGCTTGAGGAAGGCGATGATCGAGCCGGTGAAGGTGATGGCGCCGATCGCCGTGCCGATCGACATCTCGATCAGGCTCGCCGCCTTGATCGGCTGGCCGGGACTTGCGAGCCCGTAAGCCTCGGGGTTGTGGAAAGCCGCCGCCGCCACGAACACCGCCGCCAGGCCGACCAGGCTGTGGAAAGCCGCCACCAGCTGGG
>JAKSBE010000009.1 GCA_022361275.1 Kiloniellales bacterium | reverse complement strand
GCTCGCGCGCCGATCAAGCTAGGCCGCGCTGCGCTGCCCGGGGCCGGTCTCGGCGATCAGCTCCCGGGCCAGGCGGTCGGCGGCGGCGGCGGTGGGCAGGCCCAGGGCCTCGGCGCGCTCGAAGACCCGGGTCAGGCTGGGACCCAAGCCGCGCAGCTTCTGCCAGATCCAGTCCTCGCGCTTGTCCTCCAGGTCGGCGGCGACCGCGATCAGGCCGCCGGCGTTGGCGATGTAGTCCGGGGCGTAGAGGATGCCGCGCCCGGCCAGGGCCGCGCCGTGACGCGGCTCGGCGAGCTGGTTGTTGGCCGAGCCGGCGACCACCGTGGCCCGGATCTCGCCGAGCGAGGCGTCGTTGATCACCGCGCCCAGGGCGCAGGGGCTGAAGACCTCGGCGGCCTGGGCATGGATGGCCTCAGGGTCGACGATCTCGACGCCGAGGTCGCGGCGTGCCTGCGCCACGGAGTCGCGGTTCACGTCGGCGGCGACCACGGAGGCGCCGTCGGCGACCAGGAGCTCGGCCAGGCGGCGGCCGACCTTGCCCAGGCCCTGCACCGCCACCCGGCGGCTGCGCAGGTGGTCGGAGCCCAGGCGCCGGGCCAGGCTGGCCTTGATCGACTCCCGGACGCCGAGGGCGGTGGCCTCGGCCGGCGCCATGGCGCCGGCCCCGGCGACGAAACGGGTCTGGGTCTTCATGACCACGACGTCCTCGGGGGTCAGGCCGACATCGACCCCGGTGCGGAAGCCGCCGCGGAAGCGGTCGACGGCGCGGCCCATGGCCCGGAACAGCGCCGCGCGGCCTTCGGCCGGCGGCACGCCCAGGATCACGGCCTTGGCGCCGCCGTAGTCGAGCCCGGCCATGACCGACTTGTAGGTCATGCCGCGCGACAGGCGCAGGACGTCGGCCAGGGCCTCCGACTCGCCGGCGTAGTCGCGCATCCGACAGCCGCCGACCGAAGGGCTGTTCCAGATGCGGTGTCGGGCGACGATGGCCTGCAGGCCGCTCGCCGGGTCGGCGATGAAGGTGATCTCCTCGTGGTCGTCGAAGTCGGGGTGGGTGCGCAGGTCCATGTTCAAATCCCGGAGCGAAGGTTCACGCGGCGTCCCTGTTCATGGTCGCGGCTTCGAAGGCCGCGAGCTTTTCCGAGAGGTCCTTGCGGTAGGCGGCGATGGCCTCGGCCTTCACCGGACCGAAGCCGCGGATCCGGTCGGCCGCGGCGGCGACCGCTACGGCGGCCGGCAGGGTCTTGGCGTCCAGGTCGTCGAGCAGACGCTCGACCAGGGCGCGGTAGTCCCGGATCAGGGCCCGCTCCTCGCGCCTTTCCGCCATATAGCCGAAGGGATCGAAGGCGGTGCCGCGCAGGCGCCGGGCCTTGGCCAGCAGGCGCAGGACGGGCAGCATCCAGGGCCCGAAGCGCCGCTTGACCGGCCGGCCCCGGGCGTCCAAACGGCCGTTGAACACCGGTGGCGCCAGGTGGAAGACCAGGCGCGGCTTGCCCTCGAACTCGGATTCGAGCCTGGCCAGGAAGCTGCCGTCGGTGTAGAGCCGGGCAACCTCGTACTCGTCCTTGTAGGCCATCAGCTTGAAGAGGTTGCGCGCCACCGCCTCGCTCAGCGGCCCGGCGCGGCCGGTCCGCTCGGCCTCGGCCGCCTCGACCCTCGCGACGAAGGCGGTGTAGGCCTCGGCATAGGCGTGGTCCTGGTAGTCGGTCAGGAACGCGCGGCGCCGGGCGACGATCTCCGAGAGGCCGGTCTCGGCCGGCGCGACCGCCCCGGCGCCGCCCAGAACCCGCTGCTGGAAGCCCGGATCGGCGGCCGCCAGACGGCCGGCGGCGAAGGCCTGGCGGTTCTGCGCGACCTTGACCCCGTTGAGCTCGATGGCGCGCTCGATCGCCTGCAGGCTGAGCGGGATCAGGCCCTGCTGCCAGGCCTGGCCCAGCACCATGAGGTTGGCGTAGACGGAGTCGCCGAAGAGCGCCTTGGCCAGGGCCGTGGCGTCGAAGAAGCTGCACTTGCCCTTGCCGACGCGGGCGCGCAGGGCCCGGCGGCGCTCGCCGGCCTGCAGGTCGGCCTGGCCGCGCAGGACGAAGTCGGCGGTCGGGGCCTCGGCCAGGTTGCCGACCACGCAGGTCCGGTCGGGCGCCAGGGCCGCCAGCGCCTCGGGGCTGGTCGCGACCACCACGTCGCAGGCCAGCAGCAGGTCGGCGCTGTCCCGGTCGATCCGGGTCGGGCCCTCCGCCCCGACCTCGGCCCCGACCTCGACCTCGGGCCGCAGCTTGACGTGGCTGAGCACCGCCCCGCCCTTCTGGGCGAAGCCCATGAAGTCGAGCACGCCGGCGCCCTTGCCTTCGAGCTGCGCCGCCATGGTGAGCAATGCGCCCAGGGTCACGACGCCGGTGCCGCCGACCCCGGTCACCAGGATCTCGCGCCCGCGCCCGAGCGGCACGGTCGCCGGCAAGGCCAGCCGGCCGGCCTCGGCCAGCAGGTCGAGCGCCGGCGCGTCGGGCGCCGGGCCGCGGCGCAGCGCAGCACCTTCTACGGTCACGAAGCTGGGGCAGAAGCCCTGGAGGCAGGAGAAGTCCTTGTTGCAGGCGCTCTGGTCGATCTGGCGCTTGACCCCGAAGGGCGTCGGCTTGGGCACCACCGCGACGCAGTTGGACTGCACCGAGCAGTCGCCGCAAGCCTCGCAGACCGCCTCGTTGATCACGACCCGACGGGGCGGATCGGCGACCAGGCCCCGCTTGCGCTTGCGGCGCTTCTCCGCGGCGCAGGCCTGGTCGTAGATCAGGACCGTGACGCCCCGGATATCGCGCAGCTCGCGCTGGACCGAGTCGAGCTCGCTTCTGTGATGCAGGGTCGCGTCCGGCGGCAACGCGCCCCGGGCTCCCGTGCGCGCGGGATCGTCGCTGACCACCGCGATGCGCGCCACGCCCTCGGCGCGGACCTGGGCGGCGATGCCCGCCACCGAGACCTTGCCGTCGACCGGCTGGCCGCCGGTCATGGCCACGGCGTCGTTGAAGAGGATCTTGTAGGTGATGTTGACCCCGGCGGCGATCGCCTGGCGGACCGCGGTGGTGCCGGAATGGTAGTAGGTGCCGTCGCCCAGGTTCTGGAACACGTGGCCGTCGCCGGTGAAGGGCGCGCGGCCGATCCAGTTGACCCCCTCGCCGCCCATCTGGACCAAGCCCTCGGTCTCGCGGCCCATCCAGTTGGCCATGAAGTGGCAGCCGATGCCGCTGAAGGCCTGGCTGCCCTCGGGGACCTGCGTCGATCTGTTGTGCGGGCAGCCGGCGCAGAAGTACGGCAGACGCTTGGCGATGTCGAAGTCCGGCCCGGCCTCGGGGGCGGCCTCGGGGGCGGGCTCGGGCAGACCCGGCAGGAGGCGGTCCCAGTTCGGGTCGTGGTCGAGGATCCAGCGCCGGACGACGGGCGCCAGCAGCGACGGCGACAGCTCGCCCAGTTCCGGGATCAGGGGCACCCCCCGGAAGTCCCGCTTGCCCAGAAGGCGCGGCCGCCGCTCGGCGGGCAGGTTGTAGAGCAGCTCCTTGAGCTGGCTTTCGACGAAGCTGCGCTTCTCCTCCACCACCAGGACCTCGTCGAGCCCCCGGGTGAATTCGAGGATGTCGTCCCGCGCGAGTGGATAGGTCAGCCCGACCTTGTAGACCGAGATCCCCAGGTCCTCGGCGACCGGGCGGTCGACGCCCAGCGCCCGCAGGGCCGCCATGAGGTCGAGATGCGCCTTTCCGGTGGTGACGATGCCCAGGCGCCGATGGCGGGCGCCGAAGACCCGCCGGTCCAGGGGATTGGCCCGCGCGAAGGCCTGCACTGCCGCCAGCTTGTCGAAGAGCCGTTGCTCGATCCTGAGGCTCGGCAGATCGGGCCAGCGGTAGTGCAGGCCGTCGCCCTGGGGTGCGTAATCCTGCGGGATTGCGAAGCTGGGCGCTTCGGGGAGGACCACCGCGGCCCCGCTCTCGACCGTTTCCGAGATCGCCTTGAAGCCGACCCAGGTACCGGAAAAGCGTGACAAGGCAAGGCCGTAGAGCCCGAAGCTGACGTAGTCCGCCACCGAGGCCGGGTTGAGCACCGGCATCGACCAGGCCTGGAAGGCCTGCTCAGACTGGTGCGGCATGGAGGAGGAGATGCAGCCGTGGTCGTCGCCGGCCACCACCAGCACGCCGCCGCGGGGCGATGAGCCCAGGGCGTTGCCGTGCTTGAGGGCGTCGCCGGAGCGGTCGACCCCCGGACCCTTGCCGTACCAGAGCGCGAAGACGCCGTCGACCTGGCGCCGGGGATCGCTCTCGACCTGCTGGGTGCCGAGGATCGCGGTGGCCGCGAGGTCCTCGTTGACCGCCGGCTGGAAGCGGATGTCCTCTTGGTCCAGGAAATCCTTGGCCCGCCAGAGCGAAAGGTCGAGCCCGGCCAGGGGCGAGCCGCGGTAGCCGCTGACGAAGCCCGCGCTGTTCAGCCCGTTGGTGCGATCGAGGCGGCGCTGCTCCAGCAGCAGGCGGACCAGTGCCTGGGTCCCGGTCAGGAAGACCCGGCGGCGGCCGGCTTCGTAGCGACTGTCCAGGCGGTAGTCCCAGTCGATCTCCGGTGTCGGGTCGGGCGCGAGGATCGGGGCTGGGCGCATCGTGGGTCTCCGTCGGGCTTGGTCCTCGAGCCCCGGGGGCGTCGCTGCCTTCACCTCTCCGTCATGCCCGGAGCACGTAACGGGCTTCACCCAGTGCTTCGCACCGCTTCACGCGACGGGCATCCATCGTGCCGCTGCGCCATGGATGGCCGGGTCAAGTCCGGCCATGACAGTTCGCAAAGACCTCCGGCATCTCGGCTGCCGCACGAGGACTGACACTAACCTTCAAAGTCTATCCCAAGCGCGCTGGTCAGATATTCCTTTCTTGGCGCGATTTTGATAAGGAATGGTAAGCCTTACCTGATATGGACCAGTTCATGGACAAATCCACCATTTCCCCGGGGGTCGGAGCCCAGGAACTGCGGATCCTCGACGAGCTGCAGCGGGACTGCCGGATGTCGAACCAGGAGCTGGCCGAGCGGGTCAACCTCTCGCCCTCGGCCTGCTGGCGCCGGGTGCGGGCCCTGGAGGAGGACGGCGTGATCCAGGGCTACGTCGCCAAGGTCGACCCGGAGCGCGTCGGCCTGACCGACTGCGTCTTCGCCAACGTGCGCCTGGAGCGGCACTCCAAGTCGATCACCGAGGAGTTCGTGAAGGCGGTCATGACCCGGCCCGAGATCCTGGACTGCTATGCGACCACAGGCGACGAGGACTACATGCTGCGGGTCCTGGCTCCCAGCGTCCGGGCCTACGACCGCTTCCTGCAGGATTTCCTGCTGGAGCTGCCCTACGTCGCCCATGTCCGCTCGCACTTCGTCCTGCGCCGGATCAAGGCCGAGACCCGCATCCCCGCCGAGATCTTCCCGCAGGCGGGCCAGCGGTGATCCGTCGATCCGGCGCCGGCCCTACGCAAGTCGGCCCGGCGGTGATACCTTGGAAGCCAGTCCTACACTCGGGAGAGAGACTCATGAGCCTGGCCGCCGAAGCAGAACAGTCCCCTGACGAGGTACCCCGGGGCATCGGCGCCGAGGAATGGCAGGTCCGGCTCGATCTCGCCGCCTGCTACCGGCTGGTGCACCTCCACGGCTGGACCTCGCAGGTCTACAACCACGTCACCGCGCGGGTCCCGGGCAGCGAGGCGATCCTGATCAATCCCTTCGGCCTAGCCTACGACGAGATCACCGCCTCCAACCTGGTCAAGATCGACCTGGAGGGCAACAAGCTGGACGACAGCCCCCACCCGGTGAACCGGGCCGGCTACGTCATCCATTCGGCGATCCACGGCGCGCGTCCGGACGTCGCCTGCGTCCTGCACACCCATTCCCGGAACGCGGTTGCGGTCTCCTGCCTGGAGGAAGGCTTCGTCCCCATGACCCAGACCGGCTTCATGTTCCACGAGCGCGTCGGCACCCACGAGTACGAGGGGATCGCCTTGGACCTCGACGAGCGCGAACGCCTGGTCGCCGACCTCGGGCCGGACAACCACACCCTGCTGCTGCACAACCACGGCATCATCACCACCGGGCCTTCGGTCGCCTGGGCCTTCACCCGGCTCTACCACTTCGAGGACAACGCAGCGATCCAGCTCAAGGTCATGGCCTCGGGCGGCCCTCTCAAGCTGCCGGGCCGGGCGGTGATGGAGCGCACCCGCGCTCAATTCGAGGAAGGCGCGGCCCAAGCCGGCGCCGAGGTCCGCCTGCCGGAATGGCCGGCCTACCTGCGCCTGCTCGACCGCAGGGATCCGAGCTGGCGAAGCTGAAGCCACGACGGCAAGGGCTTACTGCTGTTGCTGCATCATCTGTTCCAGCATCTTGGCCGCGTCCTCGGGCTTGTTGGGATCGAGACCTTCGAACTGGCCTTGCAGGTCTTCCATCTGCTGCATGGACTGCTGTCCGGCGTATTGGCCGCCCAGGCTTAAGATCAGGAGGATCAAGCCGATGATGCCGAAGACGATGGTGGCGCTCTTCTGGGCGATCTGATGGACGTGGACGCTCGCGAGGATCAGGAGCCAAGTGCCCCAGATCACCCCGACCGCACCGCCGACATAGGGGATCAGGCCGAGCACGGCCATGATCGGCCAGATCGCGGAACAGTAGCAGGCGATCCGGAACGAGGCTTCGAACTTCTCCTTGGAGCCCATCATCATCCAGATCACGCAGGCGATCGCCGCCCCGACGAACACGCTGATGATGGCGAAGATGGGGGTCAGAATAAGACTGAAGATCGAGGCCATGCCGAGCCAGCCGAAGGTTACGGTGCTGACGGCCGTCATGATCACGGCATAGATGACGGACACCGCCAGCAGGAAGACCAGCGGCGAGAAGAAGCTGCCGCCCCTCGGCATGGTCCGGAAGAAGGCCGCAGGCTGAAGGATGACCATCCTGGCGGTCTCGGGCAGCGACCGTACGGTCTCCTCGGCTCGGTCTTGGAACTCCTCGGTCGTCATCGGGGCACCTCGAAGACAATGAATCCGAACTCTGCAGGGCAAGCCGACAGATGGCTTGTCGGCACAGAAGAAGGCCGGGGCTCAAGCAGCTTGAAGCCCGGATTGGAGAGCCGAGCCTCCGTCGCTGACGTCCCCCTTTCCCGGACCTGCAGGACTGGATTCCCGACTCGATGCCTGGAGTATAGCAGGCTTTGACGCGCCGGGCCTGACTGCTTTGTGGTAGCGCCGCTCTACGGCTTTTTCGCCTTATTCGACTGCTCCTTGGTATGAGCCTGCGCCGTGAAATAGCCGATGCAGCCGCGCAGGCTGGCGAGCTTGGGATAATCCGTCTCGGAGATCTGGATGCCGCTCCGCTCGCCCAAAGCGATCACGAAGTTGAGGAAGTCCAGGGAATCGAATTCGACCTGGTCGCGGAAGGCCACCGCGGGGTCCAAGGCGGCGGTATCGATGTTGGGGGCGACCTGGGTCAGGATCTCCAGAACCATCGCCTTGACCTCGACCTCGTCCATGGACTTTCTCCAATTTATTCAAAATATCCCGAACAGCTCTTCTTACAACATGTCAAGAACTGGACTCGAGCGTCGAGGTATCGCCCTCCGTCAGCCCGAGTTCCCGCGCCTTGAGCAGGCGGCGCATGATCTTGCCGCTGCGGGTCTTCGGCAAGTCGTCCAGGAAGTCGATCTCGCGCGGCGCCACCGCCGGCCCGAGGCGCTCACGGGCCAGACCCAGGATCTCGCGGCGCAGCGCGTCGTCGGGCCGGAAGCCGGGCTTCAGCGCGACGAAGGCCTTGACCGTCTCCATGGCGACCGGATCCGGCTTGCCGATCACCCCGGCCTCGGCCACGGCCGGATGCTCCATGAGCGCGCTCTCCACCTCGAAGGGCCCGATGAGGTGGCCGGCCGACTTGATCATGTCGTCCGCCCGTCCGAGGAACCAGAAGTAGCCGTCGGAATCCCGGCGCGCCAGATCCCCGCTCAGGTACCAGCCATCGGCGAAGCACTTGCGGTAGCGCGCCTCCTCGTTCAGGTAGCCGCGGAACATCGAGGGCCAGCCGGCCTTGAGCGCCAGTTCCCCCTCCCGGCCCGCCTCCCCGATGACCTCGACGCCGCCGTCCTCGCGATGGCGGAGGATGGCGGCCTCGATCCCGGGCAACGGCCGGCCCATCGAGCCCGGCTTGATGTCCGTCGCCGCGAAGTTGGCGAGCATGATGCCGCCGGTCTCGGTCTGCCACCAGGTGTCGTGGAAAGGCTGGCCGAGGACCTTCAGGCCCCAGACCACGGCCTCGGGGTTGAGCGGCTCGCCGACGCTGGCCGCGAGGCGCAGCGCCGAGAGATCGAAGCGCCGGGGCAGATCGGGCCCGAGCTTCATCAGCATGCGGATCGCGGTCGGCGCCGTGTACCAGACCCGGACCTTCTCGTCCTGAAGGATGCGATACCAGCGCTCCGGCTCGAACTCGGCCTCGTCGACCACCAGCGTCGCACCGACGACCAGAGGCGCGACGATCCCGTAGGAGGTGCCCGTCACCCAGCCCGGATCGGCGGTGCACCAGTAGACGTCCTCCGGCCCGAGATCGAGGGCGAAGCGCGCCGAGGCGGCATGGACGACGGCGGCTTCGTGGACGTGCAGAGCGCCCTTGGGACGGCCCGTCGTACCGCTGGTGAAGTGCAGCAGCGCCGCGTCCTCCGGATCGGTCGGCGGGATCACGAAGTCTTCGGAGGCCACCTCGAGGCGCCGCTCGAAGCTTTGGCACCCCGGCTCGGGCTCGGCGCCGCCGACCAGAAGCACCTGCTCGAGCTGCGGCAGATCGGCACGCAGCGCCCGCACCTTGCGGGCGTAGAGCTGGGGCGTCGTCACCAGGACCTTGGCGGCGCCGATCGCCATCCGCGACTGGATCGGCTCGGGCCCGAAGGCGGAGAACAGGGGACAGAACACGCTGCGGTTCTTGAGGGCGCCCAGGACCGCGACGTAGAGCGCCGGCACCCGCCCGAGCAGGCTGAAGACCGTGTCGCCCTTGCCGATACCAAGGTCGCGCAGGAGGTTGGCGAAGCGATCGGAGAGCCCGGCCAGCGCGGCGTAGCTGAGTTCGCGCCGTGTGCCGTCCTTGCCGAGCCAACGCAGGGCGGCCCGCCCGCCCGCCGGGCCCTTCGCGTGGCGGTCGACCGCCTCGTGCGCGATGTTGAGGCCGCGGCCCTCGGGCAGGCCGTCCAGCGCCGCCCGTGCCTCCGCCCAGGAAAACTGGCGGCGGGCCGCCTCGTAGGACGGCATTCGGGGCCGCCGCCGTGCGGAACCCGACTTGGAGATTCGATCCCAGCCCATCGCCGACTCCCGATCCCGCATGGCCCCGCCAAGGAAAGCGCCATTACCTGCCCAAAAACAAGACAATAATGCTGCATGTGCGAAGAAGGCTTTGATCTCGCGCAGTTCGCCATCAATATGAGGGGAAGAATCCGAAACGGACACGGGAACGCGCCGAAATGACCATCCGCAATCTGGATTTCCTATTCAAGCCGGCTTCCATCGCCCTGGTCGGCGCCAGCACCCGGCCGGGCTCGGTGGGCGCCGTCCTGGCCCGCAACTTGCTGCGCCGCAACACGGACCGTCCCGCCTTCGTGGTCCATCCGAAGCACGACGAGATCGAGGGCGTGGCCACCTCCCCCGACGTCGCCAGCCTGCCCCGGGCGCCGGATCTGGCGGTCATCGCGACTCCGCCCGCCTCGGTGCCGGGCCTGATCGCCGAACTCGGCGCCCGCGGCACCAAGGCGGCGGTCGTGATCACCGCCGGCTTCTCGGAGAACGGGCACGACGGGAAGAGCCTGCGCCAGGAGATGCTGGACGCGGCGCAGCCCCATCTGCTGCGGATCGCCGGGCCGAACTGCCTGGGCATCATGGTGCCGGGCCAGGGGCTCAATGCCAGCTTCGCCGCCCGCGAACCCCTGGTCGGTCGCCTGGCCTTCGTGGCCCAGTCCGGTGCCGTGGTCTCCTCCGTGGTGGACTGGGCCAGCAGCCGCGGGATCGGCTTCTCGCATCTCGTGTCGCTGGGCGACATGTCCGACGTCGATTTCGGCGACATGCTCGACTACCTGGCCAACGACATCCAGACCCGGGCGATCCTGCTCTACGTCGAGGCGATCACCCACGCCCGGAAGTTCCTCTCGGCGGCCCGGGCCGCCGCGCGCAGCAAGCCCGTCATCGTGGTCAAGGCCGGACGCCACGCCGAGGGCGCGAAGGCGGCGGCCTCCCACACCGGAGCCCTGGCCGGCGCCGACGAGGTCTACGACGCTGCCTTTCGACGCGCCGGCATGTTGCGGGTCTTCAATCTCGACGAACTCTTCGACGCGGTGGAGACCCTCAGCAAGGCGCGCCTGCCCAAGGGCGACCGCCTCACCATCCTGACCAACGGCGGCGGCTTCGGGGTCATGGCCACCGATTCTCTGATCGACGAGACCGGCCGGCTGGCGGAGCTGACCCCCGAGACCGTAGCCGCGCTGGACGCCGTGCTGCCGCCGACCTGGTCGCGCGGCAACCCGGTCGACATCATCGGCGACGCGACGGGCGAGCGCTACGCCAAGGCCCTGGAGGTCCTGATCCAGGCCGCCAGCCGCAAGTCTGGTGGCATCGACGGCCTGCTGGTCCTGAACTGCCCGACCGCGGTCGCTTCCTCCGACGACGCCGCCGAAGCCGTGATCAGCGCCGCCAAGGCGGCCGAGCGGCTGCCGATCCTGACGAGCTGGGTCGGCGACGGCGCGGCCCAGCAGTCCCGCCGCCTGTTTGCGGAACACCTGATCCCGACCTACGAGACGCCGATGCAGGCGGTGCGCGCCTTCATGCAGCTCGTCACCTATCGCCGGAACCAGGCCGAGCTCCTGGAGACGCCGCCCTCGATCCCGGAGGGCTTCACGCCGGACCGCGCGGCGGCGGAAGCCGTGATCGCCGGGGCCCTGGCGGAAGGCCGCGCCTGGCTGACCGAGCCGGAGGCCAAGCAGGTGTTGGCCGCCTACGACATCCCGGTCAGCACCACCCGCGTCGCCGAGACGCCCGAGGCGGCGGCGGCGGTGGCCGCCGAGCTGGGCGGCTCGGTGGCGCTGAAGATCCTGTCGCGCGATATCACCCACAAGACCGACGTCGGGGGCGTGGCGCTCGACCTGCGCGGTCCGGCGAGCGTCGCCGAGGCGGCCGCCGCCATGGCCGCCAGGGTCGCCGAGAAGCGGCCGGAGGCACGGATCGACGGCTTCACCGTGCAGACCATGGTCCGGCGACCCGGCGCCTACGAGCTGATCATGGGGGTGGTCAGCGACCGCCAGTTCGGCCCCGTCCTCCTCTTCGGCGAAGGCGGCACCGGGGTCGAGGTGATCGACGACAAGGCGCTGGCCCTGCCGCCGCTCAACATGAAGCTGGCGCACGACGTGATGGAACGGACGCGGATCTATCGGCGGCTGCAGGGCTTCCGGGGCTTGCCGCCGACCAACCTCGACGCCATCGCCTTCACCCTGGTCAAGCTCTCGCAGCTGATCGTCGACCTGGAAAGCGTCGCGGAGCTCGACATCAACCCGCTGCTGGCCGACGAGTACGGGGTGATGGCCCTGGACGCCAGGGTCCGGGTCGTGCCGGCCGAAGGCGCCGCCAAGAGCCGGCTGGCGATCCGGCCCTACCCTTCCGAGCTGGAAGAGGAGATTTCCCTGGCCGACGAGCGCAAGCTGCTGCTGCGCCCGGTGGTGCCCGAGGACGAGCCGGCCTTCCAGGGCGCCTTCGCCAAGCTTACCCCGGAGGAGATCCGGCTGCGCTTCTTCGTCCCGATGCAGACCATGTCGCACGAGGCGGCCGCGCGCTCAACGCAGATCGACTACGACCGCGAGATGGCCCTGGTCCTGACCGATCCCGGCATCCCGGGCCAGACCGAGATCTACGGCGTCGTGCGCATGAGCGCGGATCCGGACAACGAGCGCGCCGAGTACGCCATCATCATCGGCGGCGAGATGACCGGCCAGGGTCTTGGCATGCTGCTGATGCGCCGGATCATCGCCTATGCGCGCAACCGCGGGATCAAGGAGCTCTTCGGCGACGTGCTGCGGGAGAACCGCACCATGCTGAAGCTCTGCGACATCCTGGGCTTCAGCCGCCACAGCGAAGCGGACGAGCCGAGCATCGTCCGGGTCACCCTGTCGCTGCAAACAGACACCAAAGTATAACCTGAAAATGCCCAAAAATGCTCATGCGCCGCCCTGGAGAATTGGCTTAGCGTAGGAGCGGTACTTCACGTTTTCGCGAAAGTACTAGGGAGGGTCGGCGCGGGAGCGCGGCCCTGGGGACGCGGCCGGGTGCCGCAAACAATGCAAGTGATGACTCGCGACATGACGAGAGACCGCGACATGGACCCGTGGATCAGCACCTCGGATCGTCCACGTCTTCGAACGCCGCAGGAGCAGCGGCGCCCCAAGGGCGGGCCCAGGAGGGCCCGCACCGCCCGAAAGGAACATTGGATGAAAAGCCTGGTATCAGTCTTCGTCCTGGGTGTGCTCATGTTCACGGCGGTTTTCATCGGCCGCTACGGCTCCCTGGATCCTTGCAACATGGTGCGTCAGGAAATGTTGATTCAGGGCCGCATGCACGGTGGGCGAACCGGGGAGGTCGCCGCCCGCTCGCTCGCCCAGGAGACCTTCGACCCCTATGTCCAGGCCGGCATGATCAGCCGCACCCACTGCGCTCAGGAACTGGTCGGCATCTGGACCAGGGGCATGAAGTCGCAGAACCAGTTCGCCCAGGGCTCCGGGGCCAATCCGAGTGGCCCGAACTCGCCCCTGGCGAGCAACCAGACCGTCAAGCCGGCCTTCAGGTATTGAGGGCAAGTCCTGAGGGCCAAGACTGAGGGCAAGTCCCGAGGGCAAGCCCCTACCGCGGCATGACCCGGCCGGGCGCCGGAGTCAGTCCGGCCGCCGCAGGCGGTAGAGCCGCCACCTACGGTCGTGCAGCCGGATGTCGCGCAGGTAGGTCATGCCGAGCCTCGCGATGACTCGATGCGACGGCGCGTTGCCCGGCTCCGCGTAGGCGTGGAGTTCGGGCAGCGCGAGCCGCCCGAAGGCGTCGTCGATCACGGCCCGCGCCGCCTCGGTCGCCAGGCCGCACCCCCGATGCGCCGGGCTCAGGCGATAGCCGAGTTCGGTCAGGCGACGGCCCTCGATGACTTCCAGCCCGAGGCCGCAATAGCCGATCAGACGCGGGTCGTCCCGCAGCGACATCGCCAGCTTCGAGAAGCCAAGGCTCTCGAAGCTGGTGATCTCGCCCTCGAGCTTCCGCCGCGCCGCCGCCGCCCCGACCGGGCCGGCGACCGACCAAGCCATGAATCCGGGATCGGCGAGCAACGCCGTCATCTCGGGAAGATCTTGCAGCACGAAAGGCCGGAGCAGCAGCCGGGCGGTCTCGATCCGCATGGCGGGCTAGAGCGCGTCCTGGGCCGACGGCGCCAGCTCCCGTGGGAAGCGGGTCGCCTGCATCGAGGGGCGCGCCTGCAGACGCTGCAACCAGCTCTCGAGCTCGGGAAACTCCGAGAGCAGCGCCCGCCCGGTCGGCGCGTAGCGGAAGAGGACCAGGACCGGTGCCAGCCAGAGGTCGGCCAGGCTGAGCGCCGCGCCCAGCAGATACGGCCCTGCCCAGAGCGTTTCCAGGACCGCGAGGACCTTGTGCGCCTGCTCGACGGTTTCGGCGGCCAGCGGCCCCGCTTCCTCGCCCCCCGTCTCCCCGACGTAGACGCCCCAGACCAGGACCGGATAGGCGTAGTTGTCGACGATCCGCTGAATCTGGGTCATCCGCGCCCGCGCCGGCACCGTCTCCGGAACCAGCCCGCTGTCGCCGACGTTCTCGATCACGTAGCGGGCGATGGCGTCGGTCTCGAAGAGCCGGAAGCCCTGGTGCTCGAAGGCCGGGATCTTGCCGAAGGGATGCCGATCCAGGTAGCCCGGGGGCAGGGAATCCCGATCGAAGATATCGGTCTCGACCAGCCGATAGCCGACTCTCGCCTCCTCCAGCACCAGCCGGGCAATGCGGGTGAACACGCTGTAGGTGGCGCCGTAGAGCGTGACCTGGTCCATCCTCACCTCCAAGCGTTGACCCTTGACCCGGCCATTTCACCAACGTGATCCGGCGGGACGGCGGCCTGGTCCTCGGCCTGGTCCTCGGCCTGGGGCGCTCGTCCGGATTACTTCCCGAACTTGACTCCGTTCACCGCGCCGATGGCGTCGGCCATCATGGGCATGTAATTGTCGCCCGCTCCCTGGGCCATGGCCAGGGCGTAGCTCTGCTTCGCCGCGCCGCCGATGATCGCGGTCAGGCCCGCGGCGTCGACCATGTTGTTGTAATAGCCGATGTCCTTGGCGCAGTTGCGGATCGTGAACTCGTGCGCCCTAGGATCGCGGCCCAGCACCCACTTGCAGTAGTTCTGGAAGAAGCCGTTGTTGAGCCCGCCGGCGGCGATGACGTCGTGGAAGATCTTCGGGCTGACCCCGGTCTTCTTGCAGGCGGTGAAGGCCTCGGCGAAGAGCGCGGCGTAGGTCATGGCGACGAAGTTGTTGATCAGCTTCATCTTGTGGCCGGTGCCGACCGGGCCGACGTGGATGATGTTCTCCGCCCAGGTCCGGAGCAGCGGCGTCAGCGCCTTGAGGGTCGCCTTGTCGGCACCGACGAAGGCGTTGAGCCGGCCCTCCTCCGCTTCCTTGGGCGTGCGGCCCAGCGGCGCGTCGATCAGGGCCGCGCCCTTGGCCTTGAACTCCGCGGCCAGTGCCAGGGTCGAGTTGGGATCCGAGGTCGAGCAGTCGACCAGGGTCAGGCCCGCCTTGGCGCCGGCGAGGATGCCGTCCTTGCGCCGGACCAGGTCCTCGACCTGGACCGAGGAGGTGACGCAGAGGAAGATGACGTCGCTCTGCCTGGCCATCTCGGCCGGGCTCTTGACCTCCACGGCGCCCCGCTTGACCAGGTCCTTGACCGGCTTCTTGTTGCGGTGGCCCATGATCGTGAGCGGGTAGCCCTTCTCGACGATGTTCTTGGCCATGCCGTGACCCATCAGGCCGACACCGATGAAGCCGACGCTCTCCTTCTTCGCTTGTGCGGCTTTGGCCGCCGGCTTCCTGGCCGCGGCCTTCTTTGCCGCTACGCGCTTCGCCATGGTTTCCTCCCGGTTCGGATTCCTGTCTGTGGGTTCGTGGGTCCCCTCACCCGGCTCCGGCTAGGATTCGGCTGGCTGCCTCGCCAATGCCCGCCAGGACGCCTCACGCCGCCGCGATCACCTGCTGCCGCTGGGCGCCCAGGCCTTCGATGCCCAGGGTCATGACCTGGCCCGGCGAGAGAAAGACCGGCGGCTTGTGGCCGAGGCCGACACCCGGCGGGGTGCCGGTGGAGATCACGTCGCCGGGCTGCAGGCTCATGAAGCGGGTCACGTAGGCGACCAGCTCGGCGACCGGAAAGATCATGGTCCGGGTGTTGCCGCTCTGGCGCCGCGCGCCGTCGACGTCGAGCCAGAGGTCGAGCGCCTGGGGATCGGGGATCTCGTCGCGGGTCACCATCCAGGGGCCGAGCGGCGCGAAGCTGTCGGCGCTCTTGCCCTTGACCCACTG
>JAKSBE010000261.1 GCA_022361275.1 Kiloniellales bacterium | reverse complement strand
GCCTGCCTTTCGATAGCCTGGCTAGACATCGGCAACCCTCCGCTCCGAAGACGCGAGGCGCCCCAGAGCCCGCTGCAGTCGCCCGGCCAGGCGGCGCGGCCAGTCCGGATCGAAGAACATCAGGGTGCCGAGCATGGCCACCCAGGGGAAGATGCCGATCCGGAAGATGAGGTGGTTGGCCAGGTGGAAGACGAAGTAGACCACCGCGACCGGAAGCCGCGTGCGCTTGAACAGCAGCAGGGGCGCGCCGACGATGTGCAGCAGGATGACCCCGTAGGCGCCGATCGCGATCACCCAGTCCTCCAGGAACAGCTGCCCGACCAGGGGCGCGTCGGCGCGACGGGCCAGCCACATGGCCAGAGGCTCCAGGCGCAGCCAGTCCGGATTGACCTTCACGATGCCGGCGAAGACGTACATGATCTCGAACTGCATCACGAAGAGCCAGACGGTCCAGGCCGGCACCTCCGACGGCTTCGCCCGCAGACGCCGGGCGATGAGCGCGTCGAGCGACCAGATCCGGCTGGCCGGAACCAGCATCATCAGGAAGGCGATCATGCTGACCAGGACGAAGTGGTTCAGATAGCGCGCCTGGTCCAGGAGGAAGACGTAGGTGAAGGCGAAGAAGAAGACGATGATCGCGGCCCGGTAGAACAGCCCGACCATGATCATGAGGGAGAGCACGGCCAGCAGCCCGAAGTGCCAGTACATGCCGTCCCCGGGCCAGGGCGCGACCCATTGGAAGCCGTAGTACGTGAAGTAGAGCTCTGGATCGATGTAGTAGCGTGCGATCCAGCCGTGCTCCCAGAAGCGCCAGCATTCGACGAGCATGATCAGGCCGAAGCCGATCCGGAAGACCGCCAACGACGACGCATCCACCGGTCTGAAGAGACCGTCTTCGAGGCGCCGGAGAAGCCCCGCCTGGGCCTGGGTGTCGATTTCGCCACTCCCCTTGCCGGGCATGGTTCCTCCCCGGGGTTGTTCTTGCAGCTCACGCGCGAACCCATGGCGCCGGCACGCCTCGGTGCCGGGTTCTGCAACCCATGATGGCTTGAAAAGCCCCTAGGGAGTCAAGGGCGGCTGGCCCGCACCTGCTCCGCCGCCGCAGCCGGCATTTCGACCCCGGCCTGGACGCGGCCTGCCAGCGCCCTGGGCAAGGGGCCGCCGGTGGCCCAGTCCAAGAGCTCCACCGTGTGCAGGATCGGGATCCGGCTGCCGCTGGCGATCTGGGTCATGCAGCCGATGTTGCCGGTTGCGATCACGTCGGGGGCCGTGCTCTCGATGTTCGCGACCTTGCGGTCGCGCAACCGCCGTGCGATCTCCGGCTGCAGCAGGTTGTAGGTGCCGGCGGAGCCGCAGCAAAGGTGGCCCTCGGGCACCTCGCGGATCTGGAAGCCTGCCGCGGCCAGGAGCTGCTTGGGCGGCGCGGTCACCTTCTGGCCGTGCTGGAGCGAGCAGGCGGCGTGGTAGGCGACCGTCAGGCTCGGGGCGGCGGTCGGGGCGGCGGTCGGGGCGGCCAGGCCGCGTTCCGCCATGAACTCCGAGATGTCCTTGGTCAGTTCGGAGATCCTGGCCGCCGGATCCGCCCAGTCGGCGTCTTCGCGGAGCATGAAGCCGTAGTCCTTGACCGTGGTGCCGCAGCCCGAGGCATTGATGATCACCGCGTCCAGGCCCTCGCCTTCGAGCTCCCGGGTCCAGGCGGCGACGTTGGCCTTGGCCGAGGCCAGGGCCGGCGCCTCCTTGCCCATGTGGTGCGTCAGGGCGCCACAGCAGCCGGCGCCCTCGGCGACCACGACCTCGACGCCGTGCCGGGTCAGCAGGCGGATCGTCGCCTCGTTGATCTCCGGCGCCAGGACCTGCTGGGCGCAGCCGTTCATCAGCGCCGCCCGCGCCCGGCGCGGCCCTTCGGCCGGAAAGGTCTGGGGCAGGTCGCAGCGGCTGGCGGTCGGGATCGCGGCCGGCGCCAGGGCCAGCATGGCACCCAGGCGGCCCGGGAAAAGCTTCGCGAAGGGCCGGGCGAACCAGGCGCCGATCAGGGCCAGGCGAAAGCGCCAGGGCACCGGCAGCAGCCAGGCGAAGAGCGCGCGCAGCAGCCGGTCGAAGAGCGGCCGCCGGTAGGTCCGCTCGATGTGGGTCCGGGCGTGATCGACCAGGTGCATGTAGTGCACGCCCGAGGGACAGGTGGTCATGCAGGACAGACAGGAGAGGCAGCGGTCGATGTGCTTGACCACCTGGGCGCTGGCCGGGCGGTCGTTCTCCAGCATGTCCTTGATCAGGTAGATCCGGCCGCGCGGCGAATCGAGCTCGTCGCCCAGCAGGACGTAGGTCGGGCAGGTCGCGGTGCAGAAGCCGCAGTGGACACAGGTCCGCAGGATCTTCTCGGACTCGGCGACGTCCGGATCGGCGAGCTGCGCCAGGGTGAAGTTCGTCTGCATTGTCCGCTCCTCCCGGCTGCAGCCCGTTAGACGCCGGCGTACATGCGGCCGGGGTTGAGCACCCGGCGGGGATCGAAGCCGGACTTGATGCGTTCGCTGAGCGCCGCCTTGGCCGGGTCCTGGGGCTGAAACACCGGGACTCGGGCACGCAGGCTTTCCGGGGCCCGGATCAAGGTGGCGTGACCGCCGCCCTGCCCGAGCGCCCGCCGGACCGCCGCTTCGCCGCCGTCCTCCCCGCCGCCCTCGCCGCCGCCCTCGCCGCCCGGGACCGCGAGCCAGACCAGGCCGCCGCCCCAGTCGTAGTAGGCCTCGGCGGCCAGCTCGGCGCGCAGCCGCGCCGCGACCTCGGGGCCTTGCGTCGGCGCCACCGAGAGGCGCCAGATCACGGCCTCGTCCTGGTCCAGCAGGGCCCGGACGTCGCGGATTTCGGCCCAGGCCGCCGCGGAGTTGTGGCTGTGCAGTTCCTCGGTCTCGCCGAAGTCGGCGAGCGCGGCGCGCAGGGCCCGGCAGCGGTGCTCGACCGAGAGCCCGGTGCCTTCGACCCGGACCAGGGTGACCGCGGCCCCCGCGTCGCGGAGGTAGGCGACCGCGGAGCGCGCCGCGACCGCGGCCGGCAGATGCGCGGCGGCGGAGACCTCGTGGGCCGAGCCCAGCGCCCGGCTGAGGGCTTCGACGCCCTCGGCGTCCTCCAGGCCCAGGACCAGGACGCTGCGGACCTTCTCCGGCGCCGGCAGGACCTTGAGCGTCGCCTCGGTCATCACCGCCAGGGTGCCGTAGGAGCCGGCCAGCAGCTTGCTGAGGTCGTAGCCGGTGACGTTCTTGACCACCCGGCCGCCGGACTTGAAGGCCTCGCCGCGGCCCGAGACCGCCTCGAAGCCCAGGAAATGGTCGCGCGCGCCGCCCGCCTTGATCCGCCGCGGCCCGGCGAGGTTGCAGGCGAGCAGGCCGCCGAGGCTGCCGCCGCCCGGCGGCGCCCCGAACAGTGGCCCCGGATCCATGGGCTCGAAGGCGAGCTGCTGGCGGTTCTCGGCCAGGGCGGCCTCGATCTCGGCCAGCGGGGTGCCGGCGCGGGCCCTGAGGATCAGCTCCTCGGGCTCGTAGAGGGTGATGCCGCTGAGGCCCGAGAGGTCGAGGCTGTGCTGGGTCTGCAGCGGCCGCCCGAGGCCGCGCTTGCTGCCGCGGCCGAGGACCTCGAGCGGCGCCTCCTCGCCGGCCGCCCAGGCCACGGCCTCGCGGACCTGCTCGGCGCTTTCCGGTCGCAAGCTTTCCGTCATCGCCCGGATCCCTAGAAGCGCGGCAGGTCGGGGAAGCGGAGCTGCCCCCGGTTGATGTGCACGCGGCCCAGCTCGGCGCAGCTGTGCAGCTGCGGGAAGACCTTGCCCGGGTTGAGCAGGGCCTTGGGATCGAAGGCGCACTTCACCCGCTGCTGCTGGTCCAGGTCGGTCTCGGTGAACATGGTCCCCATGAGGTCGCGCTTCTCGACCCCGACCCCGTGCTCCCCGGTCAGGACGCCGCCGACCTCGACGCAGAGCCTCAGGATGTCCGAGCCGAAGTCCTCGGCCTTCTCGAGCTCGCCGGGCGTGTTGGCGTCGTAAAGGATCAGCGGGTGCAGGTTGCCGTCGCCGGCGTGGAAGACGTTGGCGACCCGCAGGCCGTAGTGCCCGCTCAGCTCGGTCATGCGGGTCAGCACCTTGGCGAGCTGGTGGCGCGGGATCGTGCCGTCCATGCAGTAGTAGTCGGGCGAGATCTGGCCGACCGCCGGAAAGGCCGCCTTGCGCCCGGCCCAGAAGGTCAGGCGCTCCTCGTCGCTCCGGGAGGCGCGGATCGTCGTCGCGCCCTGGGCCTTGGCGATCTCGGAGACCCGCTCGATCAGCTGGTCGACCTCGGCCTCCGGCCCGTCGAGCTCGACGATCAGCAGCGCCTCGACGTCCAGCGGATAGCCGGCGTGGACGAAGGCCTCGGCGGCGTGGATCGCCGGGCGGTCCATCATCTCCATGCCACCCGGGATGATCCCGCCGGCGATGATCGCCGCCACCGTATCGCCCCCCGCCTCGCTGGATTCGAAGCCGAGCAGCAGGGCGCGGGCGGTCTCCGGCTTGCGGAGGATACGCACCGTGACCTCGGTCACGACGCCGAGCAGGCCTTCGGAGCCGGTCATCAGGCCCAGCAGGTCGTAGCCTTCGGAGTCCAGGTGCTTGCCGCCGACCTCGACCACGGTGCCGTCGATCATCACCATCTTCAGGCCGAGCAGGTTGTTGGTGGTCAGGCCGTACTTCAGGCAATGCACGCCGCCCGAGTTCTCCGCCACGTTGCCGCCGATGGTGCAGGCGATCTGGCTGGAGGGGTCGGGCGCGTAGTAGAAGCCGGCGTGCTCCACCGCCTTGGTGATCCCGAGGTTGGTGACCCCGGGCTGGACCACGGCGCAGCGGTTGTCGAAGTCGACCTCGAGGATCCGGTTGAACTTGCCGAGGCCGAGCAGGATGCCGTCGGCCAGGGGCAGCGCGCCGCCCGACAGCGAGGTCCCGGCGCCGCGCGGCACCACCTTGACCTCGTTCTCATGACAATAGGCCAGGACCCGGCCGACCTCCTCGGTCGTGCTGGGCAGGACCACGATCAGGGGCACCTGGCGATAGGCCGTCAGGCCGTCGGATTCGTAGGCCTTGAGCTCCTGCTCCTCGACGATGACCCCCTCGCCGGGCACGATCTCCCGCAGGGCGGCCGCGATCTCGGCCTTCCGGGCGATGGTGGCCTGATCCGGATCCGGCATCTTCATGGCACCTTGCCTCCTGTCCGCTGCCCCTCTCTCCACGGGGTCTGCGGCTTCTAAATTGGTATTACCAGTTGGAAATACTATGGTGACCTTCGGGACGCGGGTCAATGCCGGAGCCCCGCGACTCCCTTGTCACAGATTTGGCCGGGGAACGAGCGTCCGACTTAACGCAATCCTAACCCGCATCCAGTCTTTTCGACGGGCAACGCCGAAAGCGGGACTCCCGCCGAGCGGCCCGGGAACGACTCAACGGATGCGCTACCGCTACTACACGGCCGATGTCTTCACCGACCGGATCTTCGGGGGGAATCCGCTTGCGGTCTTCCCCGACGCCGAAGGCCTGAGCCCGGAGCAGATGCAGCGCGTCGCCCGCGAGCTCAACCTCTCCGAGACCGTCTTCGTGCGCCCCCCGAAGGAGGCCGCCAACAGTCGCCACCTGCGTATCTTCACGCCGTCGATGGAGCTGCCCTTCGCGGGACATCCGACCCTGGGCTGCGCCCACGTCCTGGCGCTGCTGGGCGAGATCGAGGCCCGGAGCGGCGAGACCGAGGTCATCTTCGAGGAAGGCATCGGCCCGATCACCGTCAGGATCCAGGCCGACGGCGGAACGCCCGGGTTCACCCAGCTCGACGTGGCCAGGATGCCCGAGTTCGCGATGGAGATCCCCTCGCTGCGGAGCATCGCCTCGGCGCTGTCGCTGGACATCTCCGACCTGCTGCTGGGCGACGACCGACCCGTCGCCGTGTCCTGCGGGGTGCCCTTCCTGGTGGTGCCGCTGCGCAGCCTGGCCGCCCTGGGCCGGGCCCGGCTGGACCGCGAGACCTGGGAAAGCAGCCTGCAGGACACCTGGGCGCCGAACCTCTACGCCTTCGTCTACGACGCCGAGACCGAGGGTGCCGATATGCGGGCGCGGGTCTTCGCACCGGCCCTGGGGATCGAGGAGGATCCCGCGACCGGCGCCGGCGCCGCGAGCCTCGCCGGCTACCTCTGCTCGCTGGACGCCGAGGGCCAGGGCAGCCGCTTCTGGACTCTGGAGCAGGGCTTCGAGATGGGCCGGCCGAGCCTGATCAAGCTCGAGGCCGACATGGAACAGAGCAAGGTGATCGCGATCCGGATCGGCGGCGCCTCGGTCCTGGTCGGCGAAGCCTGGATCGAGGTCCCGAGACCGGGCGAGCACGGCGGCCTCGTCCTCGAGGCCGCGGACCGGAACCAGGCCCCGATCCAGACCAAGGCGGACCCGAAGGCAGACGCCAGGACGGACAGCGCGGTCGAGCCCACGACGCAGGATACGGCCGAGACCAAGGACGCGGCCACGACCGAGCCCGAAGCCGAGCCGGAGCCCGAAGCGAAGGCGGAACCCACGCCGAAGCCGGAAGCGAAGGCGGAACCGGAAGCCGGACCCGCGGTGACGCCGGAGCCGGTGAAAAAGCCGGAGGCCAAGGCCGAGCCGGCGAAAGCGGTCGCCGGCGCCCCGGCCATGGCAGGCGGCGACAAGGTCGTTCCCTTGCGCGCGGTTTTCGAGGCCTTGAGGGCCAAGAAGACGGAGACGTCGTCGACGGCCGAGGACAGGGCCAAGCCGGAGCCTGTCTCGAACAAGGCCGCGGAAGCGCCGGTAGCCGGCCCCGTGCGGCGCATCGGCTTGGTCGTCGATCCCCCCGATCCGGAAGAGGTAAAACCCAAGGGCAGCGCCGCCACACCGACCGCGGAAGCGGAGGGGGCCGGCGAGGACGACGCTCGGGTGGTCTTCGACGTGGTCCCCGACCAGGCTGCCAACGGCAGGGACCACGCACCGCCCGCCTCGATGGCGGCCCTCGCCCGCGAGGCCGAACCGCCGTCCGAAGAGGACGAGGACGACCTCGAGAACGAGGCGAAGCACGTCGACGACGACGGCCTGATCTGGGACGACGCCCCGGAAGACGAAGACGAGGCGGTGGACGAAGAGGACTGGGACGACGACGAGGACGATGCAGGGGACGACGGCGGGCTCGACGAGGATCTCCGGCGGTTCCGCCGCCAGGAGCACTACAAGTTCCTCTGGTCCGCGACGCTGCGCCACCGTGAACAGATCTATGCCTGCGTGATCATCGACCTCTCGCCCAAGGCCGCCCTGGTGCAACTCGAGGAGGAACTGGCTTACGACCTTACCTTGAAGTTCGACTCACCGGTGATCCTGAAGAACGACAAGATCGGCCGGCTGAAGGGCGAGGTCGCCTGGCGCGACAAGAACCGCCTCGGGGTCGAACTCCTCGAGGATCCCGAAGAGGTCTCGAAGATCCTGGACGCCGCGCGCGGGTAGCGCCCGGCCGCGGCCGCAGACCGGCTCCTCAAGATCGGAACGGCAGAAAGCAGTCGCGCCCGGCAAGCCGACGCTTGACGGTGGCTCAGCCCTGGCGCGCCTTGAAGCGCGGGTTCTTCTTGTTGATGACGAAGACCCGGCCCCGGCGCCGCACGACCTGACAGTTCTTTTCCCGCTTCTTCGCGGTCTTCAGCGAGTTGACGACTTTCATGGACCTTTTACTCCGGGACGGAGCCCTTTCGATGAGCGCCGGAACATAGGCAAGGCCGGGGCGGCTGTCAATCCGCTCCGGCTTTCGCGGATCAGGCGACGGACAGCTTCTGGCCCTGGTTTCGCTTCAGGGCGAAAAACCGATAGGCGCGAAGCTGACCGCTCTGGAGGGCCGACGCACGGCGGGTCCAGATCTCGATCTCCCGCACCATCAGCGGTGCCAGATGATCGCCGGCGCCGCGCCGCTTCTGGGCGCTGATGAACCGCTCCCAGCCCTTGACGGCGCGGGCCTTGATGGAATCCGAGATGTCTTCCGAGATCCGGTGCTCCAGCCCGAGCTCGGCGAAGAGCGCCTCGTACTGAGCCACGGTCCAAAGGTGGATCGGCTCCGGATCCACCTTCGCCCAGGCCTCCACCTCGTTTCGCGGGCCACCTTCGGAAGCCAGAACGTAGTCCGTGAACAGCAGCTGGCCCGGTCTTTTCAGCGCCGCCACCAGGCTCGCCAAAAGGCTGCGCTTGTCCGCCACAAGGTAGAGGAACTCCTTGGACAGCACGCAGTCGAGGCTGTTCGGCGCGGGCGGGAACTCGGGATCGTCGAGGGACAGGACCTTGGCCCGGCCGGTCATGTGCGCCCCCTGGGACAGCCCGGCGGCGGCGGCGGCGAGCTTGGAATCCGGCTCGAAGCCCTTGCTCCGGCAATGAAAGGTCTTGGCGATCGTGCGCACCGCTTCGCCGAGGCCGGCGCCGATGTCGACGACGCTCATATGCTCGGTCAGGGCGAAGGGTTTGACCAGTTCGCAGAGGTAGTCTTCGTCGCCCGGCGTGCAGCAGCCGGCGCCCCAGACGTCCTGAACCAGAGCGATGCGGGCCTCGTCCCAGGGCAGATCCGAGAGCCGGCCCTGCCTGGCGCCGCCGGCCTTGTCGTCCTCGGCCTCCTGGTCCTTGTAGCGGACCTTGAGCTCATAGCCCTCCCACCAGGCCTTGAGCTTGACGCCAAAGGGGATCTTGCCGCCTCGCGTCTTCAGGCGATTGAGGGAGCGGTCCGCGGCCGGCATCGTTTGGCCTATGGACGAAGAACGACAAACACGAAGGTCATAAGATCTTATGGGCCAGTTTGGTGAAACCGAGGTTAATCCCCGACCGATCCTCCGGATTGCCACGAGCGGCCCCCGCCGGCGCGAGCGCCGCTCTTCCGCGACCTCCGGCCCGGGTGTAGGGTCCACGCACCATGGAGGCACGATCAGCGCCGCGGGCGGCCGATCCCGGCCGCCCGCTCACTCTGTCAGAGCACGTCTCGCGGACGCTCCGCCTGGCCGGGCCGGTGATGGCCGCGCGCGCCGGGATGATCGTCATGATCACCGTCGACACCGCAATGACCGGCCAAGCCAGCGCGGCCCAGATGGCTCACTACGGCATCGCTCTGGCGCCCTTTGTCTTCATGCTGGTGATCGGAATCGGCTTTCTGACGGGCACCGTGGTCCTGACCGCCCAGGCGGACGGCGCCGGGCGGCGCGCGGACTGCGGCAGGATCTGGCGCGCGGCCCTGTCGCTGGCGGCCCTGGCCGGCTGTCTGGGCGGCGCGATCCTCCTGCTCGGCGAGGATCTTCTCCTGGCCGGCGGGCAGGCGCCCTCGATCGCGGCCGGCGGCGGCCAGGCCCTGGTCATGGCCGGCTTCGGCCTGCCCGGAATCCTGCTTTACATCGCTTCGGGCTTCTTCCTCGAAGGCCTCGGCCGGCCCAAGCCGGGCATGGTCGTGGCCCTGAGCGCCAACCTGCTGAACGCGGCCCTGAACTGGGTCCTGATCGAGGGCCAGCTCGGCGCGCCGGCCATGGGCGCGGCCGGGGCCATGCTCGCCACGACCATCACCCGCTGGGTCATGTTCGCCGTCATCGCCATCTACATCCTGAGGCTTCCCGACCGGGCGCAGCTCGGAATCCGGGGCCCGCTGCGGGGCCTGGCCCCGGTCTGGGCCAAGCTGCTGCGGCTCGGCCTGCCGCCGGCCCTGGCGATCGGCTGTGAATCGGGCTCCTTCACGGCGGTGGTCTTCTTCGCCGGCCTGCTGGGCGAGACGGCGCTGGCCGCCTACCAGGCGGTGCACAACGTCACGACCTTCGTCTTCATGCTGGCGATCGGCCTGGGCACGGCGACCGCGATCCGGGTCGCCAACGCCGTCGGCCGCAAGGACCGCTCCGGGATGGCCACGGCCGGCTGGGTCGGGCTGGCGCTGGTGGTGGCGATGATGCTGGCCACCGGCCTGCTGATCGGCCTCTTCGAGACCCGGGTGGCCTTGATCTTCAACCGCGAACCCGAGGTCGTCGCGATCATGGTCCTGGGCCTCTCGGTCGTCGCCTTCCTGGTCGTGCTCGACGGCAGCCAGGCGGTGCTGATCTCGGCGTTGCGGGGGGCGGGCGACGTCATCGTGCCGACCGCGATCTACCTCCTGTCCTTCCCGGTGGTCGCCGTGCCGTCGTCCTACGTCCTGGGCCTGACGCTGGCGGGCGGCGTGCCGGGGCTGCTCTGGGGTCTGGTCCTGGGCTTGATCTGCGCCGCGCTGCTGCTCGCCTGGCGCTTCGCGGTGGTGAGCCGGCGGGCGGTCCGGCCGATCTGAAGATCGGTCACCACGCCGGGCGGCGGGCCTCCTGCGAAGTCCGGATGGCCCGGGCCCGGGCTTCGAGCCTCAGGGCGTCGTTGGACCGCCCGGTCTCGCGCAGCAGGCCGGCATAGGCCTCCAGGTTCTTCACCAGGTCGGGGTGGCCTTCGTCCAGCGCCTGCTCGCGGATCGCCAACGCCTGCCGAAGCAGGGATTCGGCCTCCTGGAGGCGGCCTTCCTGGCGGCTGAGCCGGGACAACCGGTCCAGGCTGACCGCGACCTCGGGATGCTCGGTGCCGAAGGCCTTGCGGCGGAGCGCCAGGGATTCGCCGAGGAGCTGGCGGGCCCGGTCGAAACGGCCCTGGGCGCGGTAGACCCCGGCCAGGTTGTCGAGGCTCTCGGCCACCTCGGGCAGCGGCGCGCCGGGCGGTTCCGCCCGGAAGGCCAGGGCCTCCTCGAAGTAGGCCGCCGCCTCGCTCAGGCGGTTCTGGTCGAGATAGAGGGCCGCCAGGCTGTCGAGGCTGGGCACCACGCCGAGACTATAGCGGCCGCTGGCCTTCTCGCGAATCTCCAGCGCCCGCTGCAGCAGGGTCTCGGCCTCGCTGTAACGTCCGGTGAAACGGTAGGCCTTGGCCAGGCGGTCTATCGCCTGGGCGACGCTGGGATGATCGGGGGTGAGCGCCTGCTCCATCAGGTCCAGCGCGCGTTCGGCATGGCGGACCGCCCTATGGTGGTCGCCGCCGTCCATGAGGATGTTGGCCAGCTGGCCTTCGCTGGCGGCCACCGCCATGTGCTGACTGCCGAGGACGGCCTCGCGGATGCTGAGCGCGCGCGTGGCCGGCTCGACCGCCTCGCCGGGCTTGCCGCGCAGCCGGTGGAACTCGGCGAACTCGGTCAGGGTCGCCGCGACGTCGAGGTGCATGGGGCCGAGCCCCTGCTCGCGCACCAGCAGCGCCAGCTTGAAGTACGGCTCGGCATCCTTCAGCTTGCCGGCGGAGCGATTGGCGACCGCCAGGCCGTGGAAGATGTCGCCGAGGCGCGGATCGCCCGGATTGAAGTCCTTGGCGGCCTTGAGCGCGGCCTCGAAGGACACGGCGGCGGCGGCGAAGTCGCCGTTGAGCTGGGCCGCCACGGCCGAGCCCATGTGGTTCTCCACCTCGGCCGAGCCGGCCTGGGCCGCCGCCGGCAAGAGCAGGCCGACGGCCAGGCTTCCGGCCAGGAGTCCGATACGCGCGTCAGATCCGATCAGGCTGATCACCAGGATGCTCCTCTTCCGTCACTTGGCCCCGGGTTGCCCCGCGGGGACCGCCGAGATCTTCGCCGGCTCGCGGCCCGCCTCGGCCTTGAGCCGGCCGACGTAGCCTTGGATCGAGGCGCCGTCCTCGACCTCCAGGGTTTCCTGGTAGATGTCGCCGTTGAAGCGGGCGGTGCTGGTCAGGACCACCTTGGTCGCCTTGACCTGGCCGGAGAACTCGCCGTTCACCCGGACCGTGTCCGCGGTCACGTTGCAGTTGAGCACCGGGTTGTTGCCCAGGGTCAGGGTTCGGCAGGAGATGCTGCCTTCGACGCTGCCTTCGACCTTGATGTCGCCGGAGCTCACGAGGTCGCCCTTGATCTTGAGATTGGGGGAAATGATGGAATGCTGGACCGGCATTTTGCCGCCTTCTTTCATGGTCGTTCCTTCCGCCCCGGGGCCACCCTTTGCGCGCCCCGCGACCTTCGATCCGGCCGCGCCGCAAGGTGGTGCGGGACCTGGTTCATGCTCTGGCGGCCGCCCGTCAATCCTGGAACCGCGGCTCCGCCACTCTGCTGTAGATCTCGAGGAACCGGGCCGCGCCCAGGGTTCTCACCCCGTCGTCGAAGAGGCCGGCCTCCTGGCGCAGCTTCACGCGATAGCGCACGTGAGGCACGTCATCCACGAGGTTCACGATGCCGGCCACCTGCACGGTTTCCAGGGCCCTGGAGCCGCGGGCCCGGACGAAGGCCTGACCCGGTTCGATCTCCTGAACCGCGCGGCGATGCTTGCGGTGCTCCTGGGCGTCGCGGAGCGACTTGAGTGCTGAGCCGACAAACCTGAACATTCACGTCCTCCACCTGCTCTCAGTCCGGTGCTTGAGCTCCGCTGTCCTGGGGACCTCGATCTGCGGATCATGAGTCCTCCGGATCATGGCTCGGCGATCGGACTGCAACCGTGAAGGTAAGATGCGCCGCCATGGTTAAGCGAGCGTTAAACCTTGGACCTGCGCCCCAAAATGGACACACTTCCCGCTGCGCGGCGCGCGCCGGGACGGCGATCCGGGGGCGGCCTCGGGGAACACGGTTTCGGGGAACACGGCAGCTCAGGCGACGCAATCGAGCAAGGGCCCCAACTGCTCCATGCGGCGCAGGTAGACGCGGGCGCGTTCGCGGACGTAGGGGCCGGGGTCCGACGCCGACCAGGCGCGCGGGTTGGGCAGCACTGCCGCGAGCAGGGCCGCCTCCCAGCGGGACAGCCGGGCGGCGCGCTTGCCGAAGTGGCGCTGCGCCGCCGCCTCGATGCCGTAGATTCCGGGGCCCCACTCGGCGACGTTGAGGTAGATCTCGATGATCCGGCGCTTGCCCCAGGCCAGTTCGATCAAGGGGGTCAGATAGGCCTCCAGGCCCTTGCGGAAGAGGCTTCGCCCCGGCCAGAGGAAGACGTTCTTCGCGGTCTGCATCGAGATCGTGCTGGCGCCGCGCGTGCGCTCGCCCCGACGGTGCTCGGCCAGGGCCTCCAGCAGGGCATCCCAGTCGAAGCCGCCGTGGCTGCAGAAAAGGTTGTCCTCGGCGGCGATCACCGCTCCCACGGCATACGAGGAGATCTGGGACAAGGAGGTCCAGTCGCGGTCCAGGCTTTCGCCCTCGGCCAGCCGGATCACCATGAGCGGCGTCATCGGCGGCGGCACGACCCGATAGACGGCGACGATGGCCACGGGCGCCATCACGCCCAGCACCAGGAGCCACAGCCCCCCGCGGACCAGGCGGCGGCCGATATGCTGGGACTCTCGGAGGCGGGCCATGGCGGGGCGAACCTGCGTCCTTCGGAACAGAGGGTCGTGGGCGCGGAGGCCCGCGCCCAACGGATGCAGGTCCAGCTTACTGCCGGGTCGGCGCGCCGCTGTCAACGCGCGGGAGCGGAGCCAACACGCCCACGCCGGCCGGCTCGGGATACGCTCGTCCGGTCGGCCTACTTGGTGTTTTCCTGCAGGTAGGCCATGAGGTTGTCGATGTCGGCCTGCTTCCTCAGGCCGGCAAAGGCCATCCTGTTGCCGGGGATGTATTTCCTCGGCTGTCTCAGGTACTCGGCAATGGTGGTCTCGTCCCAGACGACGCCGCTGTCGGCCATGGCCTTGGAGTACTTGAAGCCCTCGACCGTCCCGGCCTTGCGCCCGAAGACACCGTGGAGGCTCGGCCCGACCTTCCTCTTGCCGGCTTCCAGCGCGTGGCAGGCCTTGCACTTGTTGAAGACCTTCTTGCCCTTCTTGAGGTCGGCGGCCTCGGCCGAGACTCCGCCCAAGGCACAGAAGGCGGCTAACGCGATGGCGAGAATCCCGTTGCGTGTCATAACCCGTATCTCTCCTTTTTTTGCGGTATTGCTTCATTAAAGCATTACTTCGGCCCCGCAGAGCCCTGGGTCACCAAAAGTTAGCGTGGGCGGGCGCCACGTCAATATCACGTCAATGTTACGCAGGCGCCGGCCCGGTCGTTCACAATCGGCGCGGCCGAACCTGCGCCCTCCGCCCGCCGGCGGGATTGACATAAGTCATGGTCCGGGGGAGTAACTGTCGAGGAATTTATGGCGGCAAACTCCAAGGGGAGGCTTGGGAAGCATGGAGGGAATCGGCAAGTGGATCGTGGGGGGATTCGTGGGCCTTCTGGGCTTGGGCGCGCTGATCCTGGCCGGCAACTCGCATGATGGGATCGTGCAGTACTCCGCGCTCGGCATCGTCCTGCTCAGCGTCGTGTTCATCATGGTGCTGATCAAGATGGCCTTCGATCGCGAGCATCGGGACGATTAGCGTGCCCCGCCGCCGGCCGTCCAGCCTTTGCTTCGGAGCCGGGCGACCGGCATGACGGCGAGACGCGAGCCGCTGGAAATCGGCGCGAGGGAGCCACGCCCGGAAGACTTCCTCTCCCCGATCGATTTCATCCTGGCGGAGCACTACCGCCAGCGGCTGCTCTGCGAGGGCCTGACCAAGCTGACCGAGAACATGGAGCTGGCGCCGGTTGCGGCGCTCGCCACCCAGCTGCAGCGCTTCCTCGACCGCGACCTCCGGCTGCATATGGAGGACGAGGAGCAGGATCTCTTTCCGCTGCTCTGGCAACGGGCCCAGCCCGAAGACAACATCAGCGACATCCTCGACCTGCTGTCCGAAGAGCACGGCCTCGACCAGGATCTGGTCGACTTCCTGCTGGCGGATCTGGCGGTCCTGGCCGGCGGCGCCCAGCTCGCGAACCCGATTCGCTTCCTGGTCAACGTGCGCGAGTTCGCCGAGACCCAGCGCCGGCACCTCGCCTGGGAGAACGCTCTGCTCTTGCCGGTCGCGCGCCGCCGCCTGACCGAAGTCGACCTCGCCGGGCTCGCACGGAGCATGGCCGCACGCCGCGGCATCGACCTGGCCGGCCGCTGACGCTCCATCGTCCCGGCCCCCGGCGTCCTGCCGGCCGGATAAGGCCCGGATAAGGCAAGGACGCCGGTAGACGCGGGAGCTACGGCCGAAAGCGCGGGCTTCAGAACCGACGGCCGATACCAAGGAGCCTCAGTGCGACATCAGCGCCGGCACGGTCATGTGCGCCAGCATATGCTGTGTCATGCCGCCGAGAATCAGTTCGCGCAGCCGGGCATGGCCGTAGGCGCCCATGATCACCATGTCGGCGGAGCGGTCGGCCAGATAGGACAGCAAGGTGTCGCCGATCCCGATCTCGTGGGACTCCAGCCGCTCGACCTTGACCTGACAGCCGTGGCGGGCGAGGTGCAGGGCGATGTCCGCGCCCGGCTCCGGCCCGTGGCCGTCGGCCGAGGCGCGCGCATTGATCGCGACCACGGTCACTTCCTTGGCCTGCTCCAAGACCGGCAGGCTGTCATTGACCGCCCGCGCCGCCTCGCGTCCGGCGTCCCAGGCGATCACGACCCGCTCGCCGAGCGTCCCGTTGACGCCGATATAGGGGATCACCAGGACCGGCCGCCCGGAGGCCAGGACGACCTCCTCGGCCAGATGACGGCCGCTCAAAGGGGAGTCCGAGGAATCGGGCTGGCCCAGGATCAGCAGATCCGCATAGCGGGCATGGACCCCGACCGTGCGCGGCGCGTCGGGCTGCAGGCAATTGTCGAGCCGCGTGTCGCAGGCAACGCCGAGGCGGGCCGCCTTCTGCTTGAAGTCGGCGAGGATCGCCTCGGTCTCGTCCTGCACGACCTTGCGGCGCTCGGCCAGCACCTCCGCGGGCACCTGGGCATAGACGAAGCTGGGGATCACCGGTTCGATCACCAGGCCAAGCCCGGTCAGATGGGCGCCCTGCCGGCGCGCGAACTCGAGCGCGGCGTCCGCGCGCGCGGCCGAGGCAGAGGTCTCGTCGAGATGGACCAGGAGGTTCTTGTAAGGCATTTCGATCCCTCACCTTTTTTCGAAACAGTCGCGACCGGATCACGGCGCCGGCGACCAGGCCGCCGCCGCCGCCTCGGCGTCCGCGATCTCCTTGACGTTCAGGCGCCTGCCGAGCGTCTGGAGGTTCGCGCCGGCCGCGGGATGGCCCTGGCGCGCGGCCAGGAGGAACCATTTGTAGGCTTCGACCCAGGCCGGGGCATCGGCGCTGCGCCGGCCCAGCAGGACCGCCGCCTCGAACTGGCCGCCGGTGACGCCCCGCTCGGCCGCAAAGCGGGCCCAGCGCAGCGCCACGTCCCGGTCGACAGGCACGCCCTGGCCATAGTGATAGATGCGGCTCAGCAGGTAGGCCGCCATCGGATTGCCGGCCTCGCCGGCGAGCATCAACCAATGCAGCGCCTGCCCCGGATCGGGTGCCACGGCGGTCTCGGCGCCCCCGGCGCCGTGGTAGTGGAGGAAACCGAGGCTGAACTGCGCCCGGGCGTGCCCCTGCAGCGCCGCCTTCTCGTACCAGGCGGCGGCCTGCCGGTAGTCGCGGGCCAGGGCGAGGCCGTCGCTGTAGGCGGTGCCGAGCGCGTACTGGGCCTCGGAGTCGCCGGCCTCTGCCAAACCCCGAAGCTCGGGCATCGCCGTCTCGTAGTCGCCTCTCAGATAGGCCTGCCACGCCCCGCCCGCGTCCGCCAGGGGAGCGGCCGGCAGCGCCAGCAGGAAACCCACGACCAGGATCGAACCGCGCCACATCGTGCCTTTCCTCCGCTTCGGCAAGGGCTCCGATCGGACGACCACGCTACGGCCGTGGCGGCGGGACTCAAATGATCTGAGTCAATCGCCGCGACGCCCGGCGACAGGGACGCCGTGCCAAGAAGAAAACGCCCCCCGCAGTCGGGCGCTAACCTGATGCGGAGGGCGAAGTCACCGGGTACAAACCGCTTGGAAGGGCCTCTCGTCAGTTCGAGTCCAGGCTCTTGATGTAGGCGACGAGGGATTCGATCTCGAAGCGGCTGAGATCGAAGTCCGGCATCGGCGGATGCGGCGCCCAGAGCCAGCTGCGCAGGCGCTCCTCCGTATAGGCCGGATCCGTTGCCATCTTCGGAAAAGGCGGGGCGGCGTCGGTGGTGCTCGCCGCGACACCGGGCGCAACCATGTGGCAGGAGCTGCACCACTCCTTCGCCAGCGACCGACCTTCCTCCAGGTCGGAGGCCGCGGCGGCGGTACGCAGCGGCGCGACGAGCAGCAAGGCGACGATCGCGAGAGCGAGGATCAGTTCAACAGGACTGTTTTTCACGGTGCGTGCACTCCTTGTATTCAAAGGCATCGGCACTCCTCATCCGTATCGCGTCGAAGGCCCGCTGATCGACGCAATGAACCTTGGCCATGACCATCAGGTCGCCGTCGACCTCGCGCTCGACGACGTGGCTCAGATAGGCGACCTCGCAGTCATGTTCGAACTCGATGTCGGCGCTCAGCACCGTCTGCCATCCGTCCTCCTGCGCCGGGCTGCCGGCCGACGTTCCACTCGCCGGGCCGATCGCCAGGGCGGACAGCAGCGCAATCACTGGAATCGTCTGCCTCAAGGCACTTAACCCCTCTTGATGACAGGTGTTTCTCGGGCGGCACTTTGGCCTGAGGCGGCACGACCCGCATTGATGCAAGTCAAGCAACCGCCCTCACGGCCGCGGCAGGCGGAAGGTCGCGACGAGGGGCGCGTGGAAGGATTCCGGGCTCTGGTTGCCGGTGGCATAGGCGACCAGTTCGTCGCCAAGGGCCTCGTTGTGGACCTCCAGCGCCTGGTGGAACGCCAGGAGGCTCCGGCTGACCAGCATGTGATCGAGCATCAGGCGCCGGCCCTGGTGGAGCACCGAGAAACGCTGGGACTCCGGCAGCGCACGTTCCAGGGGCACCAGGCTGCGGCCCGCCAGCGCGCCGTTGCCGGTGTCCTCCAGGTCACCGCGGACGATGCGCAGCGGGGTTTCCTGGGCCTCGGCGTTGAAGTCGCCGCAGACCGCGATCAAGGCCTCGCGATCGGCGTCGAGGATCTGGTCGACGAGCCGTCGTGCTTCCAGGGCCTGGCCGCAGCGCTTCAGGCTGGCCAGGAAGAAGCCCTCGGCCCAGGCCGGCACCGACTTCCAGGCGAAGGCGCCGAGCTTCTGGCCGGCGATGGGCGCGGCCAAGGGTGCGCGCAGGTGCAGGTTCACGACCTCGAGGCGGCGCCCGTCGGGCAGGCCGACGCTGGCCTGCAGGATCGGCCGGTCCCAGAGAACCGGCGCGGCCTCGGAGGCGGCCGGCGCCGCCGTCACCGGGCGGTAGCTGGCCGGCGGCACCAAGTCGTGGTGCAGTTGCCGGCTGGCCGCGATGGGCCAGCGCGAGAGAATCACAAGGTTGTGCTTGTCCGCCGGCTCGCCGCTTTCCCGGCGCCCGCTGCCGACCCGGTGAAAGCCGGCATAGGCCGTGCCTTCGAGCAGCCGGTCCAACGCCCGGAAGCGGCGCGGGCGGCCCTTGCGGTCGCGCTGGGCGTCAACCTCCTGCAGACAGAGCACGTCGGCATCGAGTCGTTGCAGCTGCGGCCGCAGCACGGCGATCCGCTCTGCAAAATACGGCGCCCCTCTGGGGACGTCGTCGAGGTTCTCGAGGTTGAAGCTTGCCAGACGCATGGGGAGTCGCCGCCTCAGGCTCTGGAGTCCGAGGCGGTCCGGACGGCCGGCGGGAGCTCCGCCTCGCGCGTCTGGTCGATCAACTGGTTCACCGCATCGCGGGGCGTGCCGACCGACTGCAGCACCTGGCCGGCCAGCTGCAGGCTCGACTCGACGGTCTCCGGAACGACCAGGGTCGCGCCCTGCGCCAGCAGGTCCGCCGCATGGGCACGGTCACGGGCGCGCACGAAGGTCCGAAGCGCCGGCCAGGCGTTGCGGGTGATCTCCAGCACCTTTCCGGCGGCATGGAAATCGTCGAGGGTGATCACGATCGAGGCCGCCCGAGCGGCGCCGACCCGCTTCAGGACCTCGTGGCGGCAGGCGTTGCCGAAGTGCACCGGCCGGCCCTTTTCGCGGCTGACACGGACCCTGGCCGGATCCAGGTCCAACGCCACGTAAGACACCTTCTGGGCGTCGAGAAAGCGCGCCACGGTCTGGCCGACCCGGCCGTAGCCGGCGATGATGACATGCCCCTCCAGGTCTTCGGTCCCGGCGACGAGAGGGTCGGACGACCGCGTGGATGCCCGGGCGGCCAGGGCCTCCGACAGGCGACGCGCCAGGGCGGCGGCCGGCGGTGTCGCCACCATGGTCAGGCCGGCGACGATGACCATGAACTGCGCCACCGCCGGAGGAATCAGGCCGGCCAGCATCGCCGCCCCGACGATCACGAAGGCGAACTCGCCGCCTTGCGACAGAAGGAGGCCGCAACGCAGGGCGATGGCCGGCGGCAAGCGGAAGGCCAGCGCCAGGCCGCCGGCGATCGCGGCCTTGAGCAGCATCAGCCCGAGCACGGAGGCGACGACCCAGACGGCGCGATCGGCGACCGTGGCGAAGTCGATCGCCATGCCGACGGATATGAAGAAGAGGCCCAGGAGCAGGCCCTTGAAGGGCTGGATGTCGCTTTCGATCTGGTGGCGGAACTCGGTCTCGGCGAGCAGCAGCCCGGCCAGAAAGGCGCCGCTGGCCATGGACAGCCCGGCCTGGTCGGTCGCCCAGGCGGTCCCGATGATCACGAGCAGGGTCGTCGCCATGAAGAGCTCGGGGCTGTGCCGCCCGGCGACCAGATGGAACAGGGGGCGCAGGAGGAGGCGCCCCAGAAGCGCGATCACGAGCAGCGCGAGCGCGGCGCGGCCGAGCGCGATCAGCAGGTCGAGCGCCAGTGAATCCGGGCCGCTCTGCGCCTGACTCTGGCCGAAGATGGTGACCATGAAGAGGATCGGCACCACGGCCAGGTCCTGGAACAGCAGGACCGCGAAAGTCGGCCGCCCGGTCAGCGACGCCAGCTCGCCGCGCTCGATCAGCAGCTGGGTCACGATGGCCGTCGAGGACAAAGCCAGCGCCGCCCCCACCAGGATCGCCGCCGCCGGCTGATTGCCCCAGGCCCAGGCCACCAACGCGATGGCCGCGGCGGAGACCAGGACCTGCAGCGCGCCGAAGCCGAAGACGTAGCGGCGCAGCGACCAGAGCCGCTCCACGGAGAGCTCGAGCCCGATGGTGAACAGCAGGAAGACCACGCCCAGCTCGGCCAGGCGGCGTACGCCCTCGGCATCTTCCACGAAGCCCAGGCCGAAGGGCCCGACCATGGCCCCGATGGCCAGGTAGACGAGGATCGGGCTGGTGCCCAGGCGCTGGAACAGGGGCACCAGAGTCACGCTGGCCAGTAGAAAGACCAGCACCTCGCGCAGGTAGGGGATCTCGTGACCCTCGGTCATGCTGTCGCTGCAGTCTGGTTTTTCGCGGAGCTCGGACTTGCGGCGCAGCGCCCACATTGGCCGCCGCGGCCGGCCCTTGCCTGCCCGGGGGCCCGCCCGGGCCTAGTCGGGGAGCGGCACCACCGAGGCAATGCGGAAGGTCCTGAGTTCGCCGTCGTGCTCGCGGATCGAGACGTATTCGCCCGGCGCGAAGACATGGCTTTCGAAGCGGTAGCCGGATTCGTCGTCGTCGGGATCGCCGTCGATGTCGTAGTGAAAGGCCCAGGTCCGGCCGCGGGTATGGATCAGGTGGCCATGCTCTTCGTCCTCGCCGACCCAGAAGCGCCGGACCCTGCAGCGGTCGCGGTGCTTGCGCCATTCCTCGACGTCGATGTGGCCGTCTTCGCCCAGGGGGGCGACGAGTTCATAGCCGCGATCGGGGCTGCCGTCCGGATAGTCTCGGTCGCGCGCGAGGGTCAGGCGAATCAGCTTCAGGATCATCTCGGGACTCCTCGAAGGGGGGCCTATCAAACAGTTGCCGCTCCGGGCCGGACCGCGGCTCCAAAGACTCTAGATTGCCGTCGTTTTGGCCGCCCTTTCCACCGCGCCATGCTGCGGATGGGTCTGCACGAAATGCCTGAGAACCAGGCGCAGCTTGAGGGCGTGGTCCCAATCGCCGCGGCCGCGCGAGGCTTCGATATCGTCGAGGATCATGCGCTTCAGCATGGGCAGACCCCCCGGCGAGTGGACGAGGTAGTTGCCGAGTTCGGCCGCGACCATCGCCGGCAGGTGCTCGTGCTCCATGATCGCCTCGATCTCCGCCTCGGTCAGATCCGACAGGGCCACGCAGTCTTCGTAAGTCAACATCGCGTCCTTCCTCTCCCGCCGTTGCGCAGCGGGAACCTGGACCGTCTCAATGCGCCATCAGGACCGGCAGCGATGCCTGCTCCAGCACGCTGCGCGTCGCGCCGCCGAGCACCAGCTCGCGCAGGCGGCTGTGCCCGTAGCCACCCATCGCCAGCAGATCGGCTCCCAACTCGCCCGCCGAGGCCAGCAGGCGCTCGCCGACCTCGGCATCGCCGAGCTTGACGAGGTGCGTCTCGGCAGCGACGCCGTGGCGGGCCAGGTAGGTCGCCAGCTCGACCGGGTTGGCCTCCCAGCCGTCCTGGATCACGGTGATCACCGAGATCCGTTCCGCCAGGGCGAAGAAAGGACGCGCGGACCACACGGCACGAGCGGCCTCGCGGGTGCCGTTCCACGCCAGGGCCAGGTGACACGGCGCCGCGGCCGGTGGGCTGGGCGGCGCGACCAGCAGGGGCCGGCCGGAGTCGAAGAGGGCGGCTTCCAGGGTGGCGATGCTGCCCGCGGCGCTGTCGTCCTCGGGCCGGGGCACCACCGTCAGGTCGAAGAGCCGTCCCCGCACCACTGTCTCGATCGCCTCGCGGCCGGTGACGTCGGTCCAGGCCACGGTGAAGCGTCCGGCCTCCGGCTCCTGCTCGGCAGGGATCACCGGCAGGCTTTCGGAGGCCGCCAGGTCGGCGAAGATCCGCTTCGCCTCCTTGGCCCGCTGCTCGGCGCCCTGGCGCGTGCTTTCCATGATCTGGCCGATCGCGGCGCCGGACATGCCCTCGGCCACCACCGGAATGACCGTCTCGGGGTCGACGCGGACGTGCAGCGCCTCGACGTAGGCATCGAAGGCGCGCCCCAACTGGGTCGCCGTGACCAGGGCGCCCTCGCCGCCGGGCCCGCCGTCGATCAGTGCCAGGATTGCCGCGATGGTCATTTGGGTCCCCTCACTCGCCAGTCGTTCCTCGACTTCCAAGCTTCCATCCGAGAAAGGCCGGGTCATTGACCTGGGTCAACCTCGCCTCCGGGCCCGCGGCCGTTCTCGTGCGGCTTTAACGACCTTGATGTTGACGCAGATCATGGTTGCAGCCCAGCCGCGATTCCAGACTGCGCCCCATCGAGTTCGCCCGACCAAACGAGGGAGTCACGGCAATGGCGGAACACAGGGACAAGGGTGAAATCAAACCATCCAGGGCACTCGAGACGAAGGCCACGCCCCCCGCGACCGCGACGGATCCCTTCCTGGGCCTACGCCAGGACATCGACCGCGTGTTCGACAGCTACTTCCGGGGCTGGCCGAGCCTGCGCGGCTTCGACTTTGCGCCGGCCTTCTCGCGGATGGACGTCAGCCCGAAGGTCGACATCGGCGAGACGGACGGCGGCTACGAGATCGCGGTCGAGCTGCCGGGCATAGACGAAAAGGACGTCGAGGTTTCGCTGCGCGACGAGGTGCTGACGGTTTCCGGGGAAAAGAAGACAGAGCGCGAGGAGAAGGAAAAGGACTACTTCCTCAACGAGCGGAGCTATGGCGCCTTCAAGCGGTCCTTCCGGCTGCCGGCCGAGGTCGAGGCCGACAAGATCAAGGCCGAGATGGAGAAAGGGGTCCTCACCATCACGCTGCCGAGGTCGGCGGCAGACAAAGGCAAGCACCAGAAGATCGAGATCGCCGCGAAGCAGAAGACGTAGTGCACAGCGGCTTGGGCGAGTCGCCACGGCTCCACCTCGCCTTTCACGCAAACCCAACACGACGAGGCACACCACGATGACGGCCGCAAAAAAGATGACCCAACCCAGACGAAAGAGCGACGGCATGACACCCAAGACGGACGACGACACGAGTCGCGAAGCCGAGGTGACCGCGGAGGCGACCGCGCAAGCCTTCGACTTCGGAGAGTTCGCCAAGTCGAACCAGGACGCCGTCCAGACCGTGCTCGCGGCGAATCAGACCATGCTCGCGGCGAACCAAGCCATGATGAACGGCTGGACCGCGCTCAACCAGGAGATCATGGCCTTCGCCGATCACCGGATGCGCGAGGAGTTCGGCCGTACGGAATCGCTCTTCGGCTGCAGCGGCCCGGAAGAGGCCCTGCAGGTGCAGGCCAGCTTCGTCCAAGCGGCCGGCGAGGACTACGTGCGCGAGGCCCAGAAGCTGATGGGCATGATGATGGACATTTCCCGCGACTGCTGGGCACCGGTCGAAGAACGCACCCGCGAGGCCATGAAGGCCTTCGGCCAGCACTGAGAGGGCCGGATCGCGCCCCCTTGGATTGAGCTCAATCGAAGGGCGCGCGATCAGCTTCATCAAGACAGAGCAGACCGGGTGGCCGTCCGTGCGGACCCGCCAGTTGGCGGCATCCGCGCTACCGCGATGGCGCGCTGACCGAGCCGAACCCCGCGGGCGCCTTCAGCGCGTCGCGGGCGATGCCCGACGTGGCCCGCGCCATCGGTTAAGGTACCAAGCGGCTTGAGGCCGGCCCCCGCCCGGAGGCTTCGCTAATAGCCGCCGGCGAGGTCTTCGAGCGTCTCCAGATCGCCGAGGTCGACCTGGCCGCTCGGCAGGAGCGAGATCGTGCCCTGGCCTTTGAGCTGGGTCATGACGCGGCTGACCGTTTCGGTCGTCAGGCCGAGATAGTCGCCGATGTCCGCGCGCGTCATCGGCAGCCTGACCGGGCTGGCCGGCTGGCCGCGGCGCTCCGCGCCCCTGGACAGCCTGAGCAGAAAGGAGGCAAGCCGTTCCTTGGCGGTCTTGCGGCCGAGCAGCAGCATCTGCTCCTGTGCCACGGCCAGTTCGTGGCTGGCCACGCCCAGAAGCCGCTTCTCGAGCTGGGGAAAGCGCTCCATCGCCCCTTCCAGCTTGCCGCGCTGGAAGCGGCAGAGGGTGGCCGGAGACACCGCTTCGGCGCTGAAGGCATAGAAATCCTGGTTGGCGAGCCCGAGAAAGTCGCCGGCGAAAAGGAAGCCGGTGACCTGCCGGCGACCGTCGGGCAGCAGCTTGTAGACCTTGACGCAGCCTGCGGTCACGTTGAAGACGTAGTCCGCCCTTTCGCCCTCGTCGAACAGCGGCTGTCCAGCCTCCAGCTCGACGTTATGGACGATGTCGGCGAGCTGTTCCAGCTCGGGCCCTTCGAGGGCGGCACAGACGGTCAGGTGCCGCACGCCGCAGGCTGCGCAGGGCGACGCCGAAGGCGTCGGCCGGCTTTTGGCTTCCGTCAGCCTGCGGTTCCGGACGTCGAAAGGCGAATGATTCGACTGCTCCATGCCTTGCTCCCCACGACTTTCGGCAGTTTGGCCGGGAAGCCGGGCAACTGCAAGCCAAGGCTGAACGAGCGGCCCCGTGGCCGGGTCGGGCGCGTTGAAAAAGGGCCCCGGTCCGGGGCTCGTTGACCTATGTCAATGCCGCCTTCGGCCGCTGGGCCCTAGCCTGCCGCAGGTTGAGGAGGATACGGCTCGGCGATGCCAAACCTGACGATTCTGCCGTTGGAGACCACGCGGGTGGCGCAGTGCTTCCCCCTGGTGCATCTGACGGAGCCCAGCATGACCGCCAACGCCTGGCAGGACTTCGCCGAGGGCCATATGTCCGCGGGCCATCCCGAGCCCAACGGCATCCTGGTCGCGGAGAAGCTCGGGGGCTGCATCCTCGGCCTGGCGGTCTACAGCATCGACAGGGATCCGCTCCAGGGCCGCACCCTTCTGGTGAAGAACCTGATCGCCCACGACTATTTCGCGGCCGGCCGCCGGCAGGTCGAGCACGCCCTCATCACGGCGATCGAGACCCTGGCCCGCGGCAAGGACTGCCGCGCCCTCCACGTCATCATGCCGGCCGCCAGCGTCGAGCTCTTCCCGAGCGGCCTCCACGACGCCCTGGAGTCCGAGGGCCACAAGCTTTCCGGCCTCAGCTACTGCAAGCCCCTGCCCCCGATGGATCGGTCCTTCCGCAGCTAGCGGCCAGGGCCGGGCAAGCGCCGTGGAACGCAAAGAGCAGTTCAACTTCTGGTACTTCGTGATCGCCTTCCTGGCGGTGCTCCTGCTGCAGCACTGGCTGGCGGGGCTGCAGCAGGTCGAGACCATTCCCTACAGCAAGTTCCAGGAGCTGCTGCGCGAGGGCAGGGTCGCCGAGATCTCGATCGCGGAGGACCATATCCGCGGCCGGCTGCACAGCCCCCTGCCCGACGGCCGCGATCAGATCTACACCGTACGGGTCGACAGCGACCTGGCGCGCGACCTCGAGACCTACGGCATCACCTACACCGGTGTCGTCAAGAACACCTTCCTGGCCAACCTGCTGTCCTGGACCGTCCCGGTCCTGATCTTCGTCGTCGCCTGGCTCTACATCTTCCGGCGCATGGCGGAAAAGCAGGGCATGGGCGGCTTCCTGTCGATCGGCCGCAGCAAGGCCAAGATCTACATGGAGAAGGAGGTCGGGGTGACCTTCGACGACGTCGCCGGCGTCGACGATGCCAAGGAGGAGCTCCGGGAGATCGTCCGCTTCCTGCAGGAGCCGGAGACCTGGGGCCGCCTCGGCGCGCGGATTCCCAAGGGCGTGCTGCTGGTCGGCCCGCCCGGCTGCGGCAAGACCCTGCTGGCGCGGGCGGTGGCGGGCGAGGCCGGGGTGCCGTTCTTCTCGATCAGCGGCTCCGAGTTCGTCGAGATGTTCGTCGGGGTCGGCGCCGCCCGGGTCCGCGACCTCTTCGAGCAGGCCCGCAAGTCGGCGCCCTGCATCATCTTCATCGACGAGCTCGACGCCCTGGGGCGCGCCCGGGGCCTGTCGCCGGCCGGCGGCGGCAGCGACGAGAAGGAGCAGACCCTGAACCAGCTCCTGGCCGAGCTCGACGGCTTCGACCCCTCTGCCGGCGTGGTGCTGCTTTCGGCCACCAACCGGCCGGAGATCCTGGACACCGCCTTGCTGCGGCCGGGGCGCTTCGACCGCCAGATCCTGGTCGACCGGCCCGACAAGCGCGGCCGGGTGGCGATCCTCGGGGTCCACCTGCACAGCGTCCGGCTCGGACCCGACATCGACGCCGAGAAGATCGCCGAACTGACCGCCGGCTTCAGCGGTGCCGACCTCGCCAACCTGGTCAACGAATCGGCCATCCTGGCGACGCGCCGCGGCGGCGAGGCCGTGACCATGGACGACGTGGTCCGCGCCATCGAGCGGATCGTCGCCGGGCTGGAGAAGAAAAACCGCCTCCTCAACCCGCGGGAGCGGGAGGTCGTCGCCTTCCACGAGACCGGCCACGCCCTGGTCGCCATGGCGCTGCCGGGCAGCGACGAGGTCCAGAAGATCTCGATCATCCCGCGCGGCATCGGCGCCCTGGGCTACACCATCCAGCGGCCGACCGAGGACCGCTACCTGATGACCCGGGCGGAACTGGAGAACAAGATGGCCGTGCTGCTGGGCGGCCGGGCCGCCGAGATGCTGGTCTTCGACGAGCTCTCCACCGGCGCCGCCGACGACCTCAACCGCGCGACCGAGGTCGCCCGCTCGATGGTCATGCGCTACGGCATGGACGCCACGCTCGGCCAGGCGGTCTACGCCGAAGACATGCCGCAGTTTCTGGACAACCTGCAGCGCGGCCTGCCCGGTTTGACCCGGGGCGCCACCCACAGCCAGGAGACCGCGCGCGAGATCGACTGCGCGGTCCGGGGCCTGCTCGACGGGGCCTTCGACAAGGCCACCAGGATCCTCCAGCGGCACCGCAAGGTGCTGGACCAGACCGCACGCCGCCTGCTGGAGCAAGAGACCCTGTCGGGCGACGACCTGCCCAAGCTGCCGCCGGCACCCGAAACCGGCGCCGGGCACAGGGCCGCCTGACGCAGATCAAGGTTCCGGGCCGTCGCGGCTGCTCTAACTATATGAGATAGATTAAATTATCTGCGCCCAATTGCTTCCGGTTAAGCGCAGTTTGATCTAGCGTGATGGTTTCAAAGTTCGGCACATTTCATGTGCCGAACTTTGGAAGCTGAATCACACGAGATTCAACAAGTTAGTGTCCCTTTGATTCTGCAATTCGCTCTCGCGAAATTCAGAATCGGGACACCAGCCTCCCAGGAGCGGGCCGTCCCGCCATTCGGAGACTGTCATGAGAGCGACCCGAACCTGGATCGTCGTCGCCGACGGCGCGATCGCGCGGCTGTTCGAGAACACCGGCCCCGGGAAGGGCATCCAGCCCCTCGGGGACGGCGAGATGCGAGGCGAGCGGGCAGCGACCCGCGATCTCGGGACCGAACGCCCGGGCCGGGTTCACGACCGGATGGGGCCGGGCCGCCATGCCATGGCGCCGCGCGCCGACTGGCACGAGCAGCAAAAGGAAGACTTCCTCGCGGCCGTCGCCGCGCGCCTGGACCGGGCCGCCGCCGACGAGGCCTTCGATCGGCTGATCCTGGTGGCGCCGGCGAAGGCCCTGGGCCGGCTCCGCGCGGCACTGGGCCGCAATGCGGCGGCCCGCGTCGACGGGGAGCTCGCGAAGGACCTGACGAAGACTTCCACCCGGGACCTGCCCAACCGCCTCGGCGAACTGATCGCGCTCTAGTGTGACGGTTTTGAGTGTGACGGTTTTGAAGTTCGACACATTTCACGTGCCGAACTTCGGGAACTGCATCACTTTAGCTTCAATGAGTTAGTGTCCCTTCCAAAGCGCGACAAGGTGCAGGTGGCACTTGCGCCGAACCGGTACGCGGGACGGATCCCAGACGCCCTAGACGCAATATATAGATCGATATACAGACAGAGCGATACGGCTGCCGGCTGTGGCAAATCGACATCTCTTTGTCATTTCCGCGACTCTTGTTCCGTGCTATGCGACGCGCTAATCGTAATCTCGGGCTGTCCTCCTCCAACGACGGAGTTCCCGCATGAACTTGCAGGTGAGGTCGAGAGTCAGAGCAACCGCCGTTGTTCTGGCAAGTCTCGTTATGTTTGGCAGTACGGGGGGCGCAATGGCCCAGTCCGCCCCCGGAACCGCGAAGTTCCAAAGAGAGCAGGCCGCCGCCAACGCCAACACGGTCACGATCATGGCCGCGGGGCGGTCCGGCACCTACATCAAGCTGGTCGAAGACCTCCAGAACGTCCTCGACGACACCCAGGGCAACGACCTTCGCATCCTGCCGGTGATCGGCCGCGGGGGTGCGCAGAACATGCGCGACGTCCTGATGCTGAGGGGCGTCGACATGGGACTCACGGAGTCCGGCTACTTCGCCTACTTCCAGGACCGCGATCCGGAACTCTACAGTAACATCAACCGGGTGATCCACTACATCACGAAGCTCTACAACGCCGAGTTCCACGTGATGGCCCGCAAGGACATCCGAAGCATCGAGCAGCTGAGAGGCCAGAAGGTCAACTTCTGGAAGCCGCTCAGCGCGACGGACATCGGCAGCCAGACGGTCTTCCGCATCCTCGGCATCGACGTCGAGCCGGTCTATTTCGATCAGGAGCTCGCCACCTTCAAGCTGAAGAACGGCGAGATCGCCGCCATGGCCCGCATGGCCGGCTCGCCGCTGCCGGCCTTCACCGGAATCACGCCCGAGGACAACCTGCACTTCGTGCCGCTCACCGATCCTCAGAACCCGAACCCGAACTACCGGAAGCTGCTCGAGGTTTACCTGCCGACCACCCTGAAGAGCGATGACTACCCGGCGGTCATCCCGCAGGGCCAGACGGTCCAGACGGTTGCGACCAGCGTCGTCCTCGCGACCTATGCCTGGCCGAAGGGGACCGAGCGCTACCGGCGCGTGGCGCGCTTCGTGAGGCGCTTCTTCGACAATTTCGAGAAGCTGCGCCAGGAGCCGCGGAACCCGAAGTGGCGTGCCATCAACCTCGCCGCCGAGGTCCCGGGCTGGACCCGCTTCTCGGCCGCCGAGGAATGGCTGGCGACCAACAGCAACGCCCCGGCCAGCGAGCTGAAGACGGCGTTCAACCGCTTCCTGTCGACGTTCCAGCAGTCCACGGGCGTGCGGAACATCTCCGACCAGCAGCGAGAGCAGCTCTTCGAGGAGTTCGTCCGCTGGTACAACACCCAGCGTTAGGTAGGAGGTGCCGGATCCGCGATGGCCGCTCTCTGGCCGCGGCCGTCACGATCTGCCTATAATCGGCCCGATCATCGTTGCCCTGTTCACAGGTCCCCCGAGGCGGGGGATTTGGCAGGGAGGTTATACCTAAGGGAGGAATGATGTTCAGAGCGAAAGTTTGGATGGCCGGTGCCGCCCTCGCGGCCCTGGCGCTGGCGACCGGCGGAACCACCGCCCAGGCGGTCGATCTCCCCTGCCGGACCGCCAAGCTGATCGTGCCCTGGGGCGCCGGCGGCGGGACCGACGTGATCTTTCGGACCTTCGTCGAATCGATGAACAAGCAGGGCGCGAAGCCGCAGCTACAGGTCGTCAACATCACCGGCCAGGGCGGCAACAAGGGCGCCAAGGAAGCCAGGGCAGCCAAGGCCGACGGCTGTACCCTCTTCGCGATCCATCAGAGCGCCTTGACCAGCTACCTCAGCGGTCGGGTCGACTTCACCTGGGACGCTTTCGAGCCGGTCGCCCTGCTGACCCGCACGCCGGCCATCTTCGGCGCCAACCCGGACGTGCCCTACGACGACCTGAACGAACTGGTGGCGGCGGCCAAGGAGAATCCGGGCGAGATCATCGCCGGTGGCACGCTGGGCTCGACCAGCCACTTCGTCTTCCTGCTGCTCGAGGACGCGGCCGGGGTCAAGTTCAAGCACGTGTCCTACGACGGCACGCGTCAGCGCATGACGGCTCTGCTGGCCAAGAACATCGAACTGGGCGAGATCAACCTCGCCTCGGCCAAGAAGTACATCGCCACCGGAGAGCTCAAAGCGCTGGGCATCACCACCGAAGAGCGCAACTCCGAGATCGCCGACGTGAAGACGGTCAAGGAGCAGGGCTACGACCTGATCTTCGGCACCGACCGCGGGATCATGCTGCCGAAGGGCACGCCCAAGGAGGTCATCGACCACTATGCCGCGCTGCTGAAGAAGGCGGCGGAGGATCCGGCCGTGGTCGAGGCCATGACCGCCAAGGGTACCAGCGTCAACTACATGGGCCCCGACGACTACCGCGGCTATTTCGCGGACACCTTCGCCAAGTGGAAGCGCATCGCCATCGAAGCCGGGATGCACAAGGAAGGCTAAAAGGGCGCCGTTCTTTCGCGGCCAGGGCGGCGACGCTGGGCAGCGTCGCCGCCCTGGCCTTCCCTATTTTCTGTAACATCGGTTCGGGCCATGCAGTCTCGCATCAATCGCGATTCGGTTTCGGCAGTCTTTCTGCTGCTCTTTTGCGGGGTTTTCATCGCCGCCAGCTTCGACATCGAGGAAACGACCTTCGGGACCCTGCAGTCCTCGGTCTGGCCGCGGATCGTCCTGGGCGCGCTCAGCTTCTTCTCGCTGCTGCTGCTGACCCAGGCTCTGCGCAAGCCGGCGGCGGCCGGCGAGGGCGGGGGGCCGCTCGGCTGGCTGCGGCGCTATCGCAATCCGCTGATCTGCTACGCCCTGTTCCTGGGCTTCCTGGTCAGCCTGCCGGTCCTCGGCATGCTCCTGGGCGGGATCCTCTTCGTCCTCCTGATGCTGACCATCCTGGGCGGCGGCAAGCCGGCGCAGCTGCCGCTGCATTTCGGCATCGCGGTGATCACGGTCGGCACGATGTGGGCGCTCTTCACCTATGCGCTCGGCGTCTTCCTGCCGGGCGGCATCATCCTGAACCTGCGATAGGTCGCGAAACGGGGGCGGCAAAGGCATGTTGATCGAGAACCTGGGCGGCGCCTTCTCGGAGGTCTTCTCGCTCGGCAACTTGGCGCTCATGTTCCTCGGCGTCTCGGCCGGGCTGATCGCCGGGTCGATTCCGGGCTTCACCATCACCATGGCCGTGGTCCTGACCCTGCCCTTCACCTTCGGGCTGAGCGCGGTCGAGGGCCTGGCGACCATGATCGGCGTCTTCGTCGGCGGGCTGTCCGGCGGCCTGATGTCCGGGATGCTGACCGGCATCCCCGGCACCCCCTCATCGGTCGCGACGACCTTCGACGGCTTCCCCATGGCCCGCAGCGGCCGGCCCGGCCTGGCACTGGGCATCGGCATCTGGTCGTCGTTCTTCGGCGGCATCCTCAGCGCCTGCCTCCTGGTCGCCCTGGCGCCGCAGCTGGCCCGCATCGGCCTGGAGTTCGGGCCTTGGGACTACTTCGCCCTGGTGCTCTTCGCCCTGACCATCACCGCCAGCCTGTCCGGCGAAAACCTGATCAAGGGCGTGATCGCGGGCCTGCTCGGCCTCCTGGTCGCGACCATCGGCGAGGACGAGGTCAACGGCGTCGCCCGCTTCGACTTCGGCGTCGACGCCCTGCGCCAGGGCTTCGCCTTCCTGCCGGTCCTGGTCGGGCTCTTCGCCTTCAGCCAGCTCCTGAGCGACGTCCGCGACGTGGCCGCGGCGCGCCGCCCCCTGATGGAGAAGAGCGCACAGGCCGTGCGCGTCGAGCACCTCAAGGCGATCGGCGCGATCGTCCGGCATTGGGCGCAGCTCGTCCGCTCCGCCCTGATCGGCACCTTCACCGGCATCCTGCCGGCGGCGGGCGGCTCGATCTCCAACATCCTGGCCTACGACCAGGCGAAGAAGGCCTCGCGCACCCCCGAGGCCTTCGGCAGCGGTACCCCCGAGGGCATCATCGCGCCCGAGTCCTCCAACAACGCGACCGCCGGCGGCGCCCTGATCACCATGATGGCCCTGGGCATTCCCGGCGACGTGGTCACCGCGGTGATGCTGGGCGCCCTCCTGATCCACAACGTCCAGCCCAGCCCGACCTTCATCTCCGACAACCCGCAGCTCGCCTACGCGATCTTCGTCGCCTTCTTCCTGGCGCACTTCATCATGATCGCCATGCAGGCGGTCTGCCTGCGCGCCTTCCTGCTGGTCGTGCGGGTGCCGATGTACATCCTGGCCTCGGTGATCCTGCTCTACTGCGCGATCGGCGTCTTCGCGCTGAACAACGTCACCTTCGACATCTGGACCCTGTTCATCTTCGGG
>JAKSBE010000167.1 GCA_022361275.1 Kiloniellales bacterium | reverse complement strand
TTTTGAACTCGTCGGCCAGGTAGTCGATGATCCGCTTGTCGAAGTCCTCGCCGCCCAGGAAGGTGTCGCCGTTGGTCGACTTGACCTCGAAGACGCCGTCGCCGATCTCCAGGATCGAGACGTCGAAGGTGCCGCCGCCCAAGTCGTAGACCGCGATGGTGCCGGCCTTCTTCTTCTCCAGGCCATAGGCCAGGGCGGCCGCCGTCGGCTCGTTGATGATGCGCAGCACCTCGAGCCCGGCGATCTTGCCGGCGTCCTTGGTCGCCTGGCGCTGGGAATCGTTGAAGTAGGCGGGCACCGTGATCACCGCCTGGGTGACCGTCTCGCCGAGGAAGGATTCGGCGGTCTCCTTCATCTTCTGCAGGATGAAGGCGGAGATCTGGCTGGGGCTGTAGTCCTTGCCCTCGGCCTTGATCCAGGCATCGCCGTTGTCGGCCTTGACGATCTCGTAGGGCACCAGGCCCTTGTCCTTCTCGACCATCGGGTCGTCGTAGCGGCGGCCGATCAGGCGCTTGATGGCGAAGAGGGTATTCTCGGGGTTGGTGACCGCCTGGCGCTTGGCAGGCTGGCCGACCAGACGCTCGCCGGACTCGGAAAAGGCGACCATGGATGGCGTGGTCCGGACGCCCTCGGCGTTCTCGATGACCTTCGCCTGGGAACCTTCCATCACGGCGACGCAGGAATTCGTCGTGCCAAGATCGATGCCGATGACCTTGCTCATTGCATACCTCTTGTTGCAGCAGACCGCCCGGCGGCCTCGATAGCGGTGAGCACCGCGCCCGGGTCCCTGGTGGGTGACTCAAAATCAGAGACTTACCGCGGGATATATAAGCATGAGCCCCGATCCTGCAAGGTGGCAGATATCCGGAAACCGTAATTTCCTTGGGTGTTTGAAGCCCGGTCCGCCCCCTGGAATCCCGGCGATTCCGGGCCTCGGCAGGGTCTCGAACGGGGGCCTTGCGGGGGCCGCTGCGAGGGGCCAGATTGGCCAGCATCCGGACCACAGGAGAAGCCCGCAGGAGGCCCGCCGTGAACGCACCGCCAGACCCGATCTACCGGATCATCCTCTGGGTGCTGGTCGGCGACGTCGTGCTCGGCGTTTGCCTAGCCCTCGCCGGGGAGTTCATCTGGCCGAGCGCCGTGCTGCGCTACACCGGCGCCGGCTTGGCGCTGCTCGCCGGCCTGCTTTACCTCTTCTTCCGCTGGCTCGGCCGCCGCCAGGGCGGCCGCGAATGGCCCTGACCGCCGCCGGGCGGCCCGGCATATGATCGTCTCGGCCAGCTATCGCAGCGACATCCCGGCCTTCTACGCCGAGTGGTTCGCCCGGCGGCGCGCGGCCGGGTTCTGCCTGGTCGCCAGTCCCTACGGCGGCGCGCCCTACCGGGTGCCGCTGGCCGGGCCCGAGGTCGAGGGCTTCGTGTTCTGGACCCGCAACGCCGGTCCCTTTCTGCCGGTGCTGGACGGCCTCGCCGCGGAGGGCCTGCCCTTCGTGGTCCACTACACCGTGACCGGCTATCCCCGTGCCCTGGAGCCGGCGGTCCCGGAGGCGGCGCGCGGCGTCGCCCTGATCCGCGAGCTCGCCGCGCGCTACGGGCCGCAGGTCGCGGTCTGGCGCTATGACCCGGTGATGATCACCAGCCTGACCGAAGCGGCCTGGCACCGGGACACGTTCCGGCGCCTGGCCGCCGGGCTGGCCGGCGCCTGCGACGAAGTCGTGCTGTCCTTCGCCCAGATCTACGCCAAGACCAGGGCCAACACCGAGCGGGCCGCCCGGGTGCGGGGCTTTTCCTGGCAGGATCCCGAACCGGAAGCGAAGGCCGCGCTGCTGGCCGAGCTGGCGGGAATCGCCCGCGCCGCCGGGATCGAGCCCAGCCTCTGCGCCCAGCCGGAACTCTCGGACGCCGGGCTGCGGCCGGCGCGCTGCATCGACGCCGCACGGCTGTCGGCGGTCGGCGGCCGGGCCATCGCGATCCGGCAGAAGGGCAACCGGCCGGGCTGCCTCTGCGCGGAATCCCGCGACATCGGCGCCTACGACAGCTGTCCTCACGGCTGCGTCTACTGCTATGCGGTGCGGCGGCAGGATCTCGCCAAGGCGCGCTACAAGGCCCAGGATCCGGATTCGGCCTTCCTCGGCCCAGCCCCCAAAAAGGTCCCCAAGCAGGCGGCGCGCGGCTGAGCCGGGGCCGCGGCGTTCAGACCGCGGTGTCGATCCGCTGCCCGGGCTTGGCGCTGCCTTCGGAGCCGCCCGGCGCTTCGCCCTCCAAAGCCTCGCCCCCCACATCCTGGCCTTCTGCGGCCTCTGCCGCCGGCGGCTCCTCCGCCCCGGCGTCGGGCGCGGCCGGCGCCGCCTTGAAGACGCCCACCCGGGCCGCGCGCAGCAGGCGGTCGTGAAGCCGGTATCCGACCTCGATCACCTGGGCCACGGTCCCGGCCGGCTGGTCCGGATCCGGCACCTCGAACATCGCCTCGTGGAGGTTGGGGTCGAACTTCTCGCCGAGGGGATCGATGATCTCGACGTGGTGCCGGGCGAAGGCCTCGCTCAGGCTCTTCTCGGTCATGACCACGCCCTCGAGCAGCGCCTTGAGCTGCGGCTCGGCCTCGGCCGCCTCGGCGGAGACGCTCTCGATGGCGCGGCAGAGGTTGTCCCGCACCGCCAGCAGATCCCGGGCCAACGGCTTGACCGCGTAGCGCGCGCCGTCCTCGCGTTCCCGCTGCGCCCGGCGCCGGACGTTCTCGACCTCCGCCAGGCTGCGCAGGAGCTGGTCCTTGAGCTCCGCCTTCTCCGCCTCCAAGGCGGCGACGACCGCCGCCGCGTCCGCCGCCGGCTCGGCCTCGGCCGCTCGTTCCGGAGTTTCCGGCGCGCCGTCCCGCTGCGTGGCCGCAGCCTCGGCCGCCGGGGCCTGATCCTCGGTGCCTTCGCCCTCCGGCTTGGCGTTGTCGTTCGACGGCATCTGTCGTCCTATCCTCCGTTGCGCCCTGGGGTCCCATGCCCGGCTCAGCCGATCAAGCGGCCGATGACCTGGGCCGTGTAGTCCACCATGGGAATGATCCGCGCGTAGTCGATTCGGGTCGGCCCGATTACGCCGATAGCGCCGACCACGGTGTTCTCCGAGTTGGAATAGGGGGCGATGACCAGCGAGCAGCCGGTCAGGCTGAAGAGCTCGCTCTCCGCCCCGATGAAGATCTGCACCCCCTGGGCCGAGTCCGTCAAGGTCAGAAGGCGCAGGAGGGATTCCTTGGTCTCCAGCGCGGTGAAGAGCTGGCGCACCCGCTCCAGGTCCTCGACCGCGGTGATGTCCTCGAGGAGCTGGGCCTGGCCGCGCACGATCAGGGCGCCGCTGCGCTCCTCGCCGCCGCCCCAGAAGGCCAGGCCGGCTTCGATCAGCTTGCCGGTCAGCTCGTTGAGCTCGGCGCGCTGGCTCTCCAGCTCCCTGCTGATCTCGTCCTGGGCCTCGCTCAGCCGCCGCCCGACGAGGCGCGAGGTCAGGTAGTTGCTGGCCTCGACCAGGGAGGAGGCCGGCAGACCGACCGGGACGTCGATGATCCGGTTTTCGACCACCCCCGAGGCGCTGACCAGCACGACCAGGGCCCGGCCGGGCCCGAGCGACACGAACTCGATGTGCTTGAGGCTCTCCTCGGCCTTGGGCGCGACCACCAGGCCGGCGCAGCGCGACAGGCCGGAGAGGGTCTGGCTGGCTTCCTCGAAGACCTCGGTCAGGCTGCGGCCGGCGCCGCTGCACTGGGTCTCGATGCTCTCGCGCTCGTCCTGGGTCAGGTTGCCGTGCTCCAGCAGGCCGTGGACGAAGAGCCGCAGGCCGAGCTCG
>JAKSBE010000359.1 GCA_022361275.1 Kiloniellales bacterium | reverse complement strand
CGTCGACTTCGTCTTCGAGCACCCGGGCGAGCAGACCTTCCCGGTCTCCTGCTTCGTGGTCAAGCGCGGCGGCATGGTGGTCTTCTGCGCCGGCACCACCGGCTACAACCTGACCATGGACGCGCGCTTCGTCTGGATGCGCCAGAAGCGCATCCAGGGCAGCCACTTCGCCAACCTCAAGCAGGCCGCCCAGGCCAACACCCTGGTCATCGAACGGCGCATCGACCCCTGCATGTCCGAGGTCTTCTCCTGGCGCGACATCCCGCGCGCCCACATGAAGATGATGCGCAACGAGCACAAGCCCGGCAACATGGCGGTCCTGGTCCAGGCCAGGCGCCCCGGCATGCGGACGCTGGAAGACGCGATCGAGGGGTGAAGGTAATGTCTGGGGCGGGAGCGCTCACCCTTCGACAGGCTCAGGGTGGGGCCGATATCGTAGCTCCATCGCCTCATCCTGAGCCTGTCGAAGGGTGAGGCCGGCACGATCCCAACCCCACGAACTCAGCCAATGGACACCCAAGAATGACCGAAGCCCTGGCCCGACAAGCCGACGACGGCAGCCTCCTCCTCCCCGACCTCCTCGAACTCTGCCGCGCCGCGCGGGCCGAGGCCGAGGCCCTGGAGGCCGCGGCCAGACGCGCCGTCGCCAAGCGCGTCGCACCCGGCGGCAGGGTCGACGCGGCCCTGCTGGAGCGGGAGCAGTTCGCCGCCCACGGCTACGCCTGGCTGGCGACCTATGCGGTCAGCCTGCGCGAGCTGCTGCGCTGGGCCGAGGGCCTCGACGCCGAGGGCCGGCTGCGGGAGACGGAGCGCCTGATCCTCCAGGCCGCCTACGGCGAGTACCTCGACCAGCTTCGCGGCGGCATCGCGCTGAGCCAGGTGGAGGTCGTGCGGCCCGCCGACCTGGGGCTCGCCGAGGACACACTCCAGGCCTTCCTCACCCCCGCCGTGCGGCGGCTGATCGCGGCCGGCAACACCGCCGGGGTCCGCCAGCGCCTCGCCGAACTCCTGGCCGAGGGCTTCGAGTCCGGCGACTTCGGCGACCTTGCCCTGGGCGACGAGACCCTGGCCATGATCCGCGACCAGTTCCGCAGGTTCGCCGACGAGCACGCCGAGGCGGCCCACGGCTGGCACCTGAGGGACGAGCTGATCCCGCTCGAGGTCTTCGAGGCGCTGGCCGGGCTCGGCGTCTTCGGCCTGACCGTGCCCGAGGACTTCGGCGGCCTGGGCCTGGGCAAGACCGCGATGTGCGTGATCACCGAGGAGCTGTCGCGCGGCTACATCGGCCTGGGCTCCCTGGGCACCCGCTCCGAGATCGCCGCCGAGTTGATCCGCCTCGGCGGCACCGAGGCGCAGAAGCGGCACTGGCTGCCGCGCATCGCCGCGGGCGAGGTCCTGCCGACCGCCGTCTTCACCGAGCCCAACACCGGCTCCGACCTCGGCTCCCTGCGCACCCGCGCGGTGCGAGAGGGAGACGTGTACAAGGTGACCGGCAACAAGACCTGGATCACCCACGCCGCGCGCAGCGACGTCATGACCCTGCTCGCCCGCACCGATCCCGAGGAGACCGGCTACCGCGGCCTCTCCATGTTCCTGGCCGAGAAGCCGCGCGGCACCGACGCCGAGCCCTTCCCGGCGGCGGGCATGACCGGCGGCGAGATCAAGGTCCTGGGCTACCGCGGCATGAAGGAGTACGAGATCGGCTTCGACGGCTTCGAGGTCGCGGCCGGGAACCTGCTGGGCGGGATCGAGGGCCAGGGCTTCAAGCAGCTCATGGCGACCTTCGAATCGGCGCGCATCCAGACCGCGGCCCGCGCCGTCGGCGTCGCCCAGAACGCCCTGGAGCTGGGCCTGGCCTACGCCCGCGAGCGCCAGCAGTTCGGTAAGGCCATCGTCGCCTTCCCGCGGGTCGCCGGCAAGCTCGCCTGGATGGCGGTCGAGACCATGCTCGCCCGCCAGCTCACCTACTTCGCCGCGCGGGAGAAGGACTCCGAGCGGCGCTGCGACATCGAGGCCGGCATGGCCAAGCTGCTCGCCGCCCGGGTCGCCTGGTCCAACGCCGACAACGCGCTGCAGGTGCACGGCGGCAACGGCTACGCCGAGGAGTACAGGATCAGCCGCGTCCTCTGCGACGCCCGCATCCTCAACATCTTCGAAGGCGCCGCCGAGATCCAGGCCCAGGTGATTGCGCGGGGCCTGCTGACGCGGGGACGGAACTGACGCTCGGATCCGCACCGCCCGGCTGCAGCCCGCGGTTGACAGGACCCGGGCCGAGCGCCTAGGACTCTACACGTGGGAGTTGCATAACCCCCTCACAACGCGAAGAGGAGGTCCAAGATGCTCAAGCGCCTGAGCCGGCGATTCGCCCGCCACTATCGCCGCGCCGAGGTCGCCGTCGCCCGCTGGAACACTGCCAAGCCCCTGCGCCGCCGCCTCTCCCGCTCCTCGGACGAGGCCCTCGACTGCGCGCTGGCCGCCGCCGGCCTGGGGCGCGCCGACCTCTTCACCGCCTTCAAGGGCAACGCCCGGCACCGCAAGCGCCTGGCCGCGATGATGGACCGCCTCGGGGTCGACCGCCGGCATGCCACCAAGGCCTTCTGGTCCGAACTGCGGGAGGTCGACTCGCGCTGCGCCGACTGCGGGAACGTGCGCCGCTGCACGCGCCTCCTGAAGTGGGGCCTGCGCGACGACGCGGCCCGCGTCTTCTGCCCCAACGCCGCCCTCTTCGACGAGATCGCCCGCGCCGGGGAACGGCAAACACCGGCGTCCTAGCTGTTTAGTCCCGGAGTATGGCGGTAGGATATCTATGGCCATCGACAAGGATGCGCTATGGGACAAGCACTTCACGGCAGCGCCACGACCACTCACGCCGTGCGAACGGCAATACAGCGATCGAAAGCTTCGATCCAGGTGCTGAAGAGGTAGCCGTAGCCGGCCTTGGGGTAGTGACGGTAGAAGGTCCGCAGGTTGTCCGCGTAGGGCCGCCCCTGCGGCAGGGCGTCGGCCACGGCGGCGGTTGTCACCGAGTCGTCGGTGAAGCGCGAGGCCTCGCCGAACAGCGGAAAGTCCGTCACCTTGAGGTGCCTCTGCTCGTAGACCGAGCCGATGACGTCGCCCGCGATCGCGCCGAGCACGGACCGACCTAATCCTACTGCGTCCCAAGCGGTTTGATGGGCTTTTCCTCAGTCTCGGGGCGTTGGCAGCCTGGACATCGCAGGAGGGCCCTTGCGATGGCCACCGCGAGGCGCCGCCGCAGAGTGGCGATCGAGGTCGGGCTGTGCCGTTCGGGCCGGATTGGCGGCGCCTCTGGGTCGGTAACCCTCGGGAACGGAAGGCGCCTTGCGCCCTGCGGCGGCAGGCGGTCCTGAGGGGGGAATCCTCTGCCGTTCGCAGATCAGGAAGCCCTAGGCCGCGTTGCAGAGCGTCGCGTGATGGTGGAAGCCGCGGAGGCGCGTTGCTTCCCTCCCGCCAAGTCACGGTCGTCCAGGCACTTGCTTCCAGGCTCTCCGCCAGCGCCTTGGCCGATCCCGGCCGGTGATCCTGGCCGGTGATCCTG
>JAKSBE010000141.1 GCA_022361275.1 Kiloniellales bacterium | reverse complement strand
GAAGCGGACACTGCGCCGGGGAGCCTTCGCGACTCCAATGAAGTCTACTACGACGTCAAGGAGCTGTGGGACGTGATCCGCCCCTTCAATCCACGTGCCGACTACTGGCCGGCGGTGATCGAGGGGACGCTGGTCTGGGACGAGATCGAGGTCGAACTGCCGCGGAGCGGGGTCCTCGACCTCGATCCCGAGGTGCGCCGCCTGATCGTGGGCGATCCGGAAGCCTACAGAGAGGCCGCCGAAAAGGAAATGCGCAAGGCCGGCCTCTCCGAGGAGGCGATCCGGCGGGCTCGTTCCGTCGAGCCCGATTGACCCCTCGGCCCGACGGCCCCGGCTTCGGAGCGACGTTCCGCTCCTCCGACCGAAAGCTAACGGTTTCAGGCCCTCGCGGACTTGTGAGGCCCGGACACTTGGGTTAATTTCCGCGCGACCGGCCGTGTTAGACGGACCTGCGGCGCAGAGCTTGGCGGCTGGCTTTTTGGTGTCGCGCGTCGGCAGCGGCGACACCTCACGAAAACCTGGACTCTGGGAAGCGAGCAGTGATGGTGCGTACGACGAAGTTCCTGTTTCTTGCTGCCCTTGCCGCGGCCGGCCTTCTGGCCGCCGGGACGGCGGGAGCCGCCGAGCCGCAGCCCTGGCAGATGGGCCTGCAGCCGCCGGCCTCCCCGGTCATGGAAGAGATTCACGCCTTCAACACTCTGCTGCTGTGGATCATCTCCGGTATCGTCGTCTTCGTGCTCGGCCTGCTGCTCTACGTCATGTGGCGCTTCAGCGAGAAACGCAGCCCGACGCCCTCGAAGACCACGCACAACACCCTGATCGAGGTGGTCTGGACGGTGGTGCCGGTGATCATCCTGGTGATCATCGCGGTCCCCTCCTTCCGGCTGCTCTATCTGACCGACCGCAATCCCGACGGCGAGATCGAAATGACGATCAAGGCGATCGGGCACCAGTGGTACTGGTCCTACGAGTACCCCGATCACGGCAACTTCACCTTCGACGCCTACATGGTTCCGGACGAGGACCTGGAAGAGGGCCAGCGGCGCCTCTTGACGACCGACAACGCCGTGGTGCTGCCGGTCGACACCAACATCCGCATCCTGGTGACCGCCAGCACCGTGCTGCACAATTTCGCCATGCCCTCGATGGGCCTGAAGATGGACGGCGTGCCGGGCCGGATCAACGAGACCTGGGTGCGGATCAACCGGGAAGGCACCTACTACGGCCAGTGCTCCGAGCTTTGCGGCACCGGCCACGCCTACATGCCGATCATGATCGAGGCGGTGTCCAAGGAGGCCTTCGCCGAGTGGGTCGAGACCGCCAAGGAAGAGTTCGCCCAGGTCGAGCAGCCGGCGGCGCCGGACGCGCCTCTGCGCCTCGCGGACGCGCATGACAAGGCGGATGACAAGAATGACAACAAGAAGACCACGGACTGAGTGGGCATAAGGAGAGACGACCATGGCACAGGCTGCCGCGCACGATCATCACGACCACAAGCCCGGCTTCTTCGTCCGCTGGTTCTTTTCGACCAACCATAAGGACATCGGCACGCTCTACCTGCTCTTCTCGGTGATCGCCGGCCTGATCGGCGGCGCCTTCTCCATCTGGATGCGGATGGAGCTGCAGGAGCCGGGCGTGCAGTACATGCTCACCGACGGCGAACCCGACGGCCAGCTCTGGAACGTCGTGATCACGGCGCACGGCCTGATCATGGTCTTCTTCGTGGTCATGCCGGCCCTGATCGGCGGCTTCGGCAACTGGTTCGTGCCGCTGATGATCGGCGCGCCGGACATGGCCTTCCCGCGCATGAACAACATGTCCTTCTGGCTGATCGTCCCGGCCTTCCTGCTGCTGCT
>JAKSBE010000319.1 GCA_022361275.1 Kiloniellales bacterium | reverse complement strand
CGGACACCGCACCACCGTCCGCGGCCGTGAAGGTCGACAGGTCCAGCACGGCACCGGAGGCATCGGTGGTGGTATTGTCCAGGATGTCGGCCAGGGCGAGGACGTTGCCGTCGGCATCGCGCAGGTCGGAGACGTCGATCAGGTCCTCGCCGTCGACAAAATCTCCCACCGTTGCATCGAACACGTAGTCCGCCGCTCCTCGCTCGAGGTCTGTCGACACAACGTAGGTGTCCGGGCCGTTGTTGATGGTCAAGGCGGAGACCGTCGTCGGGGTTCCGTCCACGAAGACGAATGTGTCAGCGCCCGTTCCTCCAGATACCTGGCCGCCGCCAACAAGCAGATCGTCGTCGTGGCCGCCGACCACGAGCACTGAGCCATCCAAGGCCACAATGACATCGTCGCCTTGCGAACCGCGCAGCGCGTCAGTATCCGCCGCGCCGACCAACACATCCGCCAAGGGCGTGCCGAAGATTGCTTCGATATTGCTATAGGAGTCGCCCTCGGCCACGCCCGCCAGGCCGGCTCCCACGCGCAGATCGACCACCACGCCTTGCATTAGGCCGGTAAGGGAGTTAAAGGCCAAGGTGTCAATGCCGCCGCCGCCGTCGATCTGGTCGGCTCCTAGACCGCCATCGACCAAATCGTCGCCCGCCCCCGCCTTGATGATATCGTCGCCCCCACGGCTTCTAAGGATATTGGCGTCATCGGAACCGGTCAGTACGTCGTCGTAGGAGGTCCCAGACAGGTTTTCGATAGATACCAGTTCATCACCCTCGGCTTCGCCAGCCAGACCGGAGCCCAGGGACAGGTCGACCATGACCCCCTCCAAAGCGCCGATGTACGCTGCCGTGTCACTGCCTTCCCCGCCGTCGATCCGATCCGCGCCCCAGCCGCCGATAAAGAAGTCATCTCCGGTGCCGCCCACAAGCGTATCGTCGCCGTCGTCGCCCCTCAGATCGTCGAAGCCGCCGCCGCCTTCGATATAGTCGTCGCCGCCCGAACCGCTCATCAGGTTGCGACGCTCGTCGCCAATCAGGACGTCGTCGAAGGCCGACCCGGTGAGGTCGGTCACGTTGACCAGGACGTCGCCTTCGGCGTGTCCCCCCGCTACCGTGCCTAGCGCCAGATTGATCTGCACGGCGGCGTCGGACTGAAAATAGCGGGCCACGTTTTTCCGTCCGCCCACACCCGCATCCAGATAGTCGGCGCCGGGCCCACCGGTCAGGAAGTCGGACCCCGAGCCGCCGATCAGCCGGTCGTTGCCCTCGCCGCCGTTCATGGTGTTGAACGTGTTGAACCCCGTGCCGCCGATGAGGATATCGTCGCCGGGCCCGCCATCCATTCTATTGCGTTGATCCGGGCCGGTTGCGGTGGGCGTATCGGGTCCGGGCTCGCCATCCGGCCTGAAACCGTAGATCAGGTCGTTGCCCTCGCCCCCGATCAACAGATCGTCTGAGTTGCCTGCGCCGTTCGTCGCTCCGCCGATGATAATGTCATCACCGTCGTCGCCACGCAGGATGTTGACCGAATCATCACCAATCAGAAGATCGTCGAAGCGGCTGCCCTCGACCTCCTCGATGCTGATCAACACGTCGCCCGCCGCGCCGCCAGCCGGTTGAATCGAACCATCCAGGGCGAGCGAGATCGCCTGATCGGACGAGAGATAGCTGGTAAGATCGTGGCCGTCACCACCATCCAGCAGGTCCGCTCCACGACCGCCGATCAAAAGATCCCGGCCCGCACCGCCGAAGAACTGCTCGTCGGCTGCGGTGCCGACGATGGTGTCGTTGAAGTCGGTGCCGATCACCACTTCAATCCCCACCAGTTCCCTCAAGCCCAGGTACGTTTGTGGCACGTCCGGTCCTGTGCGCACGCGGATGGCCGCCAAGAACTCGCTGAAGTCGACCGAATCCCGACCCTCGCCGCCATCGACAATGGGGATCACCACGCTTTCGCCGAAGCGGTACTCATCGTCGCCGTCGCCACCGATCAGCACTTGCGTGCTGGCTATTCCGGTGAACTGGAAGACGTCGCTTCCGTCGCCGCCGTCGATCGTCATTTGGCCGGGCGCGTGGCCCGAAAAGACGTCAGAAAAGGCTGTTCCGACGAACTGCTTCACCCCGGTGATCTGATCGCCCAGGGCATCGCCGGCCAGACCAACACCGGCGGCGACGTCGATTGAGATGGCGGCAGCCGAGGCCGCGTAGCTCAAGGTGGTGCTAAAATTCCCACTGATCGTGTCGGCCCCACCACCGCCGATGACTAGGTCGCTGCCGTATAAGGCGTAAATCGTGTCGTCGCGGTCGCCGCCGGTCAGCGTGTCGTCGCCCTCTCCACCGAAAAGCGTGTCGTTGCCCCCTCCACCGAAAAGCGTATCGTTGCCGGCCCCACCGCTCAGAACATTGATACGCTCGTTGCCGACAATCACGTCGTCGAACGCGGAGCCGATGACGTTATGGAGTGTTTCGAACCGATCGCCCTGGGCGTGGCCGCCGACACCGGGCGTGGCGCTCAGCGATGTGTCGGCGATCCATACATCGACCGCCGCGTTGGACGCGCTGTAATCGACCGTATCGACACCGCCTTGGCCTTGCAGATCGTCAGCACCGGCCAAACCGATCAGTATGTCGTCACCGTCGCCGCCCCAGATACGGTCGTCAAACGCACCGCCGACAAGCACGTCGTCGCCGGATGTGCCGATAATGACCAGGCCGCCCTCGACATCGATCTCGAAGACATCCGATACCGCCGTGTCGGACCGGTCGGTCGCCGTGACCTTGACGCTGACCACCCCCTCGTCCGCCGCGGCCGGCGTGCCGCTGAAGGTACGGGTTGCGGGATCGAAGTTGAGCCAGGCGGGCAGCGGGCTGTCATCGGCCAATGTGGCGGTGAAGGTCAACACATCGCCCGAGGCCAGATCGAAGTCGTTGAACGCCTCCCGCAGAACCTGAAAGGAGAACGGCTCGTTGACTTGCGCGGTCTGGTCCTCGATCGGGTTTTGCACATAGGGAGGGTTGTTGGGATCGACGCCCAGTTCCACCTTGGCATCGGCAAACTGCAGGAAACGGATGTCGTTCAACCGATCGGTGCCTTCATCCCCGTCGTTCGGATTGCGATCGACGATCGAGAAATACCTGCCCACCGCGACGAAGGTGATGTCGTAGTCACGGCGACTGCCGGAAAACAGGGCCGTATCGTTGTCGCCACGGCCACCCGTCAGGGTGTCATCGCCCAGTCCGCCAAACAGCAAATTGCGACCGCCAACGGCGACCAGCGTGTCATGCCCGGCGCCACCGATCAGTTGATTGTCCTGAGCGGATCCGGTCAAGTGATCGTCTCCGGCCGATCCGATCAACCCACCGAAGCCGGATACCGTGTCGCCCTCGGCATCGCCGCCGCTGGCCGTCCCGGACGCGAGATCGACGATCACAGCCTCGCCCGACCCTTCGTAGCTGAGCGTGTCGGCCGGGCCGCCAACCAACGTCTCGGCGGCCGCCGTCGCCTGGACGAGCTGCCCCGGATTGGTGACGGTCAGGATGAAACTGTCCTGGACCGAAAGGCCGAAAGTATCCGTGACGGTGACAACAATCTCATAGTCGCCGACAGCCAGCACGGTGGGCGTGCCAAAAAAGCTGGCCGTGGTCGTCTGGGCTTCCCGCGGGCTGCCATCGCCGAAGACCCCGCCCTCAAAGCGCGACAAAAAACTGACGCCCAGCGGCAGGCCCCCGCCGCCCGCGACGGAGATGTCGAACACAATGAACTCGCCCGGCAGGTCAACGTCGTCGAACAGGGGCAAGATGTCGAGTTCGAAGGTTCCGGCCACCACCACCGTCTGGTCGGCGATGCCGTCGCCGACCACGAACGGCGCGTTCAGACCGTCATCGCCAACGATCCAGGTAGCATTGTTGGCGAACCTCAGTTCCTCGACGCCGCTGATCGTGGTGGTCGACCCACCAGGCCCCGGCCTTGTGACCGTGAAACCGTTGTCGACCAAGTCGTACGAGAATTCGTTCAGGTTGCTTGTGAAGACGACCACGTCATGTCCGTCGCCACCGATGATGCGGTCATTGCCCGTCACGGTCCCGACCAGGATGGTATCGTCGCCCGGGCCAGCGTCGATGACGTCGTTGTCTTCGCCGAAAGCGACGTTGCTCCTGTCCTCCAGGATCAGGTCGTTGCCGGGCCCGGCTTCGATGGTGTCGTTGCCCATCTCGCCGTGGATCGTGTCGTCGCCTGCAAACCCGAAGATGATGTCATCTCCGGCGGTTCCGCTTAGAAAATCGTCGCCCGCCGT
>JAKSBE010000572.1 GCA_022361275.1 Kiloniellales bacterium | reverse complement strand
GACGCGGCGGGTCTGGAGCGGCAGGTCGAGCGCCTGCGCGACTGGCTCGCGGCCGGCCGGGTCCCGGCGACGGAAAGGGCCTTCCCTTCTCTGGCTGCCGTGTCGGACGGCCTGATGTTCGACCGCGAGCTCCTGCCCCACAGGCGGGCCGTCGTCGGCAGCAGCGTCGCCGAAGTGCTGGGGGCGCTCGAGCGCCCGGCCGGCGCGGTCAGGGCGCCGGACGCCGCGAAGGCCTGCTTCGTCTTCACCGGCAGCGGCGTGCCGAGCCTCACGGCCGCGCGCCAGCTCGCCGAGCAGGTTCCGGCCTTCGCCGAGGCCATGGCGGAGCTCGACGAGATCCTGATCGAGCGCGGCCAGCCTCGGGCCAGCGAATGGCTGGGGCGCAAGAAGGCCGCGGAGGCCGAGCGCGAGCTCCGGCGGTCCCACGTCGCGGCCTTTGCCTTCGGCTATGCCCAGGCGCGCATGTGGCAGTCGCTGGGCCTGGAGCCCGGCTTGGTTCTGGGGCACAGCATGGGCGAGATCGCCGCGGCCTGCATCGCTGGCGCGATCAGCCCGGAGGATGCGCTGGCCTTCGTGACCGAGCGCGCCGGTATCATCGAGGAGTCGGCCGAGCCCGGGGAACTGCTGGCCGTGGCCGGCGACGAGGCCGAGTTTTCCGACCACCTGGCGAACCTGCCGAACCTCGCCTTGGCCGGGCGCAACGGCGTCGGACAGTCCCTGGTGGCGGGGCCTCCGGAGGCGATCGAGACCCTCGGGAACCGGCTGAAGCAGGCCGGCCTGCCTTGCTCGCTGTTGCCGGCCGGCCGGCCCTTTCACAGCCCCGGCATGGCGCCGACCAGCGACAAGGTGGCGGCCGCCGCCGAAGGCCGTTTTTCGGCCGCGGCGCTGCCCCTGGCGTCGACCGTGACCGGCCGACTGGAGACCGAGGCCATCGCCTCGCCGTCCTATTGGTCCGCACAGATGGTGACCCCGGTCGATCTCACCGCTGCGATCGATGCCGCCCTGGGCCATGGCTGCACGCTGTTTCTCGAGCTGGGCCCCCGGCCGACCTTCGGGGTGGGCGGCGGCCGCACGCTGATCGACCGCGGCAGCGCCGCCGACTGGCTCGCGGCCCTGAGCCCGGTCGAGGGAGGCGAGGCCGCCGACATCGGCAGGGTGCTGGCCGGTACCAGGGCCCGTCTCTTCGAACGGGGCTTTCCGACCTGGCCGCTGCAGCGGCCGCGGGCCGGGAAGACCAGCCTGCCCGGCTATGCCTTCGCAAAGCTGCGCTACTGGCGCGACGAGCACCGCGACACGCAAGGCGCCGCGCTTTCCGAGTTCGCCCGACAGGCCGGCCGGCCGTCGGACCAGGCGGAACGTCGGGATACGCCTTGCGAGTCCTCGGCCGAAGATCTGCTCCAGGACCTGCTGTCGGAGATCTGGTGCCTGGAGCTGGGCCGGAAGAGCTTCGACCGCCGGGACAGCTTCGTCGCCCTGGGCGGAACCTCTCTGGCGGCGCTCAAGGTGGTCGGCGCGGTCGAGCGGCAGCTCGGCCTCCGGCCGCCGGTGGAAAGCCTCATCCTGGCGGAGAGCTTCGACGCCTTCGTCGACAGCGTGACGGCGCTGCTGCTTCAGGCCCAGGAGGCCGAAGCGCCGCGGCAAACGGAACGTCTCTCGGAGCTGCAGTCATGACGGACGTCGCATCCACGCCCCCGCCGAAGAAGCTGAGCGCCGATTGGCTCCGCAGTCGGGTGCAGAAGGCCGGCGACCGCGAGGCCGAAGGCATCCTGGTCCGTCACGACGCGGAAGGGCGTTACGAGCCCTTCGCCATGACCGACATGCAGCAGGCCTATTGGCTGGGCCGGGACCGCAACCTGCCGGGCGGCGGCAGCATGCAGATGTACCTGGAGTTCGAAGGGGCGCTGCTCGACCTGCCGCGTCTCGAGCGTGCCTGGAACCGCCTCATCGCCCGCCACGACATGCTGCGGGCGGTCGCGAACCCGGACGGCACGCAGCGGGTTCTGAAGGACGTCCCAAGGCAGCATGTCGAATTGGTGGCATTGGAAGACAGCGCCGAGCGCGCGCAGGAGGCCGCCTTGCTGGAGCTGCGCGCCCGCATGCTGGCGGAGGCGCCGCCCTTGGATTCCTGGCCGCAGTCCCGCCTGGCCTATGCCAGCCTCGACGGCAATGCGCCCGGGAAGGGCCGCCTCTTCATGCGGCTCGACATGTGGTGTTTCGACGGCCGGAGCTTCCAGATCATCATCGAGGATCTGGCCGCCCTCTATCGGAGCCCCGAGGCCGCGCTGCCGGAGACCGAGGTCTGCTTTCGCGACTACGTGGAGACGCTCGGCCGCTTCGAGCGGACGCCGGCCTTCGAGAAGTCCCTTGCCTGGTGGCGAAGGCGCCTGGAGAGCCTGCCGCCCCCGCCGGCCCTGCCATACGCGCGCGGCGGCGTCGCGCCCGGCGGGTCGGGTTTCCGCCGGCTCGATCTGACGCTGACGGCGGAGGAGACGGCTGCGCTGAAGTGGCTCGCACAGCACTACGATCTCGGCCTGCCTGCCGTCATGGCCTCGGCCTATGCCCAGGCCCTGTCCCGCTGGTCGGGGCAGACGCACTTCACCCTGAACGTGCCGCGCTTCAACCGCCCGGACTGGCATCCGGATTTCATCGATATCGTCGGCGAGTTCGCGACCTTCGGCCTGCTCGAGGTCTCGCTCGACCCCACGGCCAGCTTTCGGGATGCGGCGCGGAGGCTGCAGGGGCAGCTCTGGAGCGACCTCAGCCACAGCGAGGTCTCCGGCGTTCGCTTGCTGCGGGAGCTGGCCAGGCAGCGCGGGACGATGGAAATCGCGGCCATGCCGGTGGTCTTCACCACCATGCCCGAACGCCGCTCCGCCGACGCCGAGGCTCTGGAGCAGGCCATCGGCGCTTTCGGCGGCATCGCCTTCTCCATCGGCGGCACGCCGCAGGTCTGGCTGGACAACCAGTACTTCGAACTGGGCGGGGAGCTCTATTGCGTCTGGGACGCCATCGGCGAGCTGTTCCCGGAAGGCCTGCTGGAAGACATGTTCGAGAGCTATGCGGCGCTTCTGAAGTCCCTCGTGGCCGGGAAGGAGGGCTGGGAGGCTCCCCTTCGGACTGCCTTGCCAAAGCGGCAACAGGAGACGCGCGACAGCGTCAACGACTTGCCCTGGACGGTCCCGGAGTCCTCGCTCATCGAGCTGATCGCGGGGCATGCGGCCGAAGATCCCGAGGCCTTCGGGGTCCTGGACGGCGCGGGCGTGACCACCCGGGGCGGGCTGAGCCGGGCCGCCGGCGCGCTCGCCGGCAGCCTGAAGGCGCGCGGCATCGGGCCGGGCGACGCCGTCGCCGTCTACCTTCCGCGCGGCGCAGGGCTCGTTGAAGCGGCCCTCGGCATCTGGGGGGCGGGCGCCATATACGTGCCCCTGGACGTCGACAGCCCCAAGGCGCGGCTCGACGCGATCCTGGAGAACATCCGGCCCAAGGCCGTGCTCTCGGCCTTCGGGCCCGAAGGGACCCCCGGCGCGGCGGAGGCGAGGATCGACCTCGCCGAGGTCGTCGCCGGCGCGGGGCCGGAGGACCGGCTGCCGGCCTTCCGTCCGGACCCCGAGTCGCTGGCCGCGATCATTCATACCTCCGGCTCGACCGGCGTCCCGAAGGGCGTGATGTTGCCCTGGTCGGCGCTTTCCCACGTCGTCCACTACACGAACGCGCGCTTCGGTCTCGGCCCGGAGGACCGCGCGGTCATGATGACCTCCTGCCATCATGATCTCTCGCTCTTCGACCTGCTCGGTCCGCTCGCCGCCGGCGGCGGCCTGATCGCCCTGGACTCGGAGCGGGCGCTCGATCCCGCGCATTGGCTTCGGCGGGCGGAAGAGGGCAGGGCCACCTTCTGGAACAGCGTGCCCCGCTTCGCCGAGGCCTTGGTCCGGCATCTGGAGGAGAACCCCGGCGCCACGCGGCCGCCGATGCGCCGCTTCGTCCTCGGCGGTGACTTCGTACCCTCCAATCTGCCGGCGCGGCTCTTCGCCCAGTGGCAGGGGCTTGCGGTCACCACCATCGGCGGACCGACGGAAACGACCATCTGGAACATCATGAACGACGTGGCGCCGGACTACCGCGCGGAGGAACGGCTTCCCTACGGCAAGGCGATACCCGGCTGTTCCTACCGCATCCTCGACGAAGCCGGTCGCGACTGTCCCGACTGGGTGCTCGGCGAGATGGTCTGCGGCGGCGCCAGCTTGACCGAGGGCTATCTCAACCTGCCGGAGGAAACGGCGCAGCGTTTCATCACGGCGGCGGACAGCGGCGAGCGGCTCTACCGGACCGGTGATCGCGGCCGCTACCTTCCCGACGGCCGGATCGAGATTCTGGGCCGCGTCGATTCGCAGTTGAACGTCGGCGGCTATCGAACCGATCCCGCCGAGATCGAAACCGTGATCGAACGCCATCCCGACGTCGCCTCGGCGGTGGCCGTGGGGCGGAAGGATGGCGGCGCGGACCGTCTCTGCGCCTTCGTGACCCTTGCCGAAGGCCGGACCTTCGACGAGAAGTCGGTGGTCGAGCACGCCGCCCGGCATCTCCCCGCCGCGTTGCTGCCCAAAGCCTGGCAGCCGTTGGAGGCGATGCCGCTGACCGCCAACGGCAAGGTCGACCGGGCGGCGCTCCGTGACCTGGAGATCGCGCAAGGCAAGGCGGAGTCCGTGACGCCCGACACGCCCATCGAGCGTTGCCTTTCGGAGCTCTGGAGCGAGGCCCTCGGCCAGGAGTCGGCCGGCGTCACCAGCAACTTCTTCGGCGAGGGCGGAGATTCCATCGGCGCCACGCGGATCCTGAACCG
>JAKSBE010000402.1 GCA_022361275.1 Kiloniellales bacterium | reverse complement strand
GGTGCCGAGTCCCATGCCGGCGCCGACGATGCCGTTCGCGCCCAGGATGCGGCGCTCGAAGTCCGCGATGTGCATCGAGCCGCCGAGGCCGTAGCAGTAGCCCTCGGCCTTGCCCATCAGCTCGGCCATCATCCGGCGCAGCTCGGCGCCCTTGGCGATGGTGTGCCCGTGGCCGCGGTGGTGGGTCAGGATGAAGTCCTCGGGCTCCAGCGCCTTGCAGGCGCCGGCGGCGATGGCTTCCTGGCCGACCGAGGAATGCGCCGTGCCCTTGATCCGGCCTTCGAGGAAGAGCTCCTTGGCCCGCCGCTCGAACTGGCGGATGCGCAGCATGGCGGTCAGCATGGCGACCAGGTCCTCGCCCGTCAGGGCGTTGGAGGGCGGGACCGGCTCGGCCGTCTTGAGGATCTCGATCGTGGTCATCGCTCTCATCCGTAGACCAGCCTCGGCAGCCAGAGCGCGATCTGCGGGAAGACCGCGACCAGGGCGAGGCCGATCAGTTGCAGCCCGACGAAGGGCCATTGCGCCTGGAAGATGTCGTTCAGGCTGACGTCGGGCGGCGCCGCGCCCTTGAGGTAGAAGCAGGCCGGCCCGAAAGGCGGCGTCAGATAGGCGATCTGCATCGACAGGTTGAAGACGATGCCGAACCAGATCGGGTCGTAGCCCAGGGTCTGCAGGGTCGGCAGGAAGATCGGCATGGTCAGGAAGAGGATGCCGATCCAGTCGATGAAGAAGCCGAGCAGGATGAAGACGCCGATCATCACCAGGAGGATGACCGCCGGCTCGCTGGAGATGCCGCCGAGCAGGCCCTTGGCGAAGGCGATCCCGCCGAGGACGTTGTAGACGCCGATCAGCGCGTTGGTCCCGAAGACCAGCCAGAAGACCATGCCGCAGGTCCGCAAGGCCTGGATCAGGGCGCCGCGCAGCATCTCCAGGCTGAACGCGCCCCGGACCCAGGCGGCGAGGATCGCGCCGGCGACGCCCACGGCCGCCGATTCGGTGATCGAGGCGAAGCCGGCGTAGATCGAGACCAGGACGCCGGCGGCGACCAGCAGCGGCAGCGCGACCCCCTTGAGCAGGATCAGCTTCTCGGCCAGCGGCATCTGCTGCTCCGCCGCGTCGACCGGCGGCCCGAGGGCCGGGTTCAGGCGGCAGCGCAGCAGGATGTAGACGATGTAGAGGCCGGCGAGCAGCAGCCCCGGCATCACGGTCGCCAGGAAGAGGTGCGAGATCGAGACCTCGGCGGCGATCCCGTAGAAGATCAGGATGATGCTGGGCGGGATCATGGTGCCGAGGGACCCGCCGGCGGTGATCGTCCCGATCGCCAGCGTCTTGTCGTAGCCGAGCTTGAGCATCTGGGGCAGGGCGATCAGGCCCAGCAGCACGATCTCGCCGCCGATGATGCCGGTGGTCGCGCCCAGGATCACGGCGACGACGGTGGTGATCACCGCGACGCCGCCGCCGGTCTTCCCGGCCCAGACGTGGAAGGCCCGGTAGAGGTCCCGCGCGACCCCCGAGCGTTCCATGACCGAGGCCATGAGCACGAACATCGGCACCGCGACCAGTGCGAAGGAGCTGACGAACTCGGCCGTGCGGCTGCCGATGATGAAGAGCCCGCCGGTGCCGAAGTGCGCGAAGGCCAGCACCACGGCGATCGCGCCGGAGACGAAGGCCAGCGGCACACCGAGCATCAGCAGCCCGGCCATCGCGACGACGATCAGCAGGGAGAGGCTGGCGATGTCCATCAGGGCTCGCGGTCCGGCGGGTCGAGCGCGAGGCGGCCGCGCAGCAGCCGCCAGGCCTGCAGGACGATGACGGCGAGGAAGAGGGCCGCGCCCAGGAAGAGCGCGAACTTCACGATCGCCGGCGCCGCCGTGTTCCAGGAGGTCCCGGAGCGCTCCGGCAGCCAGGCCCCCTCCGGCGAGAAACGGAACAGCGACTTCTGCGAGATCGGCCACATCGCGAGCGCGAGGCCGCCGAGATAGACCGCGCCGCAGAGCAGGCTCAGCGCTTCCGCCAGCCGCCGCCAGCGCGGCTTGGCGCCGTCGAACAGCAGGCCGATGCGCATGTGGGAGCGCTCGGCCATGCAATAGACGCCGCCGAAGACGAAGGCGACCGCCGCCAGGACGCCGGCGATCTCATGGGCCCAGGAGGTCGGCGCGTTGAAGCCGTAGCGGGCGGCGACCTCGTAGACCATCACCGCGGCGATCGCCAGGAACCCCCAGGACAGGCCCCGGCCGATCCGAAGAAGGACACGATCGATCTGGTGCATGCCTCGCTCCAGGGTGGAGAACGGAGATCTGGCTCCAGGTCCCGGCCAGCCCTGGGCGCGGCCGAGCATTGGCAGTCGTTTCGCCTCACCCTGAGCTTGTCGAAGGATGACCTCGGGCAAGGACTCGAGACCTTCTCGACACCCCGCCTACAACAGCCCCAGCGACTTCATGTAGGCCTTGTGGCTGTCGACGATGGCCTGGGCGTCGGGGCCCTTGGCGCCCCAGTCCGCCCAGACCTCGAGCAGCATCTCGCGGAAGCGGGCCGCGTCTTCGGCGCCGAACTCGAGGAAGGTCACGCCGAGTTCGTCCCTGGCCTTCTTGATCGCGGCCTCGTCCTGCTCGGTCAGCCGCGCCTTCAGGGTCGCCGAGAGGTCGAGGCAGGCCTGCTCGAACTTCGCCTGGGAGTCGTCGGACAGCTTGTCCCACTTCGCCTTGGACACCGACATCTCGGTCACCGGCATGGAATGGCGGGCCAGGACCGAGTACTTGGCCTTGGTGTGCATGCCGAAGGCGACGTTGAGCCCGACGCTCGCCAGGTCGCTGGCGTCGAGCACGCCGGTCTCCAGCGCGTTGATCGCGTCGGCCGGCGTCAGGTTGACCAGGGAGGCCCCGGCGCGGGTCAGGAGGTCCGAGGGCAGGCCGCCCGGCGCCCGGATCTTCACACCCTCGAAGTCGCCGATGGTCTTGATCGGCACTGTCGAGGGGATCTGCTCCTGGGGCCAGTAGACGTTGCAGATCATGTGCAGGTCGTACTTGGCGTAGAGCTTGCGGCCGAGCTCGAGGCCGCCGCCCTTGGTGAACCATTCGTCCCGCGTCGCGGTGTCGGGATAGGCGGAGAGGGTGTCGCCCAGGACCGCCATGGCCGGGTCCTTGCCGGCGAAGAAGGTCGGCCCGGTGTACTGGCCGTCCAGGAGGCCGTTCTCGATCGCGTCCATGGTCTCGCGCGGCCCCACCACGGCGCCGCTCGGGAAGACCTGGATGTCGACCTCGCCGCCGGTCGCGGTCTTCAGCTCGGCGGCCATCTCCTCGAAGGCCTTGGTGGTCACCGCGTTGGCCCCCAGAAAGGTCTGCATCTTGAAGCTCTCCGCCTGGGCCGGGATGGCGAGGCAGAGGGCGAGCGCGCCGAGCGCGACGCCCTTCAGCGTGGAGTCCAGCTGCATTTCGGTTTCCTCCCCGATTGTCGGTTTCTTGTCGTTGGTGGCGTCTCGTCGGCGGCCTCAGGCCGCGACCCGGACCTTTTCCATGGCCAGGATCTCGCGGGTCTCCTCGACCGTCGCCGGCTCGCGGCCCAGGCTGCGCGCGATCTCGACGACCTTGGCGATGACCTCGGCGTTGGTCGGCTGGCCCAGCTCGGTGAAGGGATAGTCGCCCAGGCCGATGGAGATGTGGCCGCCGGCCTCGATGATCTTCTCAGCCAGCAGCAGCAGGTTGCCCTTGTAGTTGACCACGGTCCAAACGATCCGGCGGTCCTTGGGCAGGAAGGTGATGTGGGCGTCGAGCCCTTCCGGCGTGCCGGGGTGGCCGGCCAGCATGATGCCGTCGGTCAGGCAGAAGCAGACGTAGGCCGGCTCCGGGACCACGCCCATCTGCATGAAGGCCTCGATCTGCCGGGTGGAGCTGACGTTCCAGGACACCAGGTATTGCTTCAGGCCGTGATGCCTGATGCGCTCGGCGAAGTGCATCAGCGTCCCGGTCGAGTTCTTGTAGATCAGGTCCGTGGTATCGAACTTGACCTCCTCGGGATTCCACCAGTCGACGTTGACGCTGCCGACGTCCATCGGCGCGAAGTCCGGCGCCGTCGTCGGATCCTTCATCATCTCCTCCACCGCGGCGAAGCGGCCGAGGGCGTCGGCGTCGTTCGCCACGTAGCCCAGGGTCGGGTGCAGCAGCATCGGACAGAGCGCGCGGACGCCGGCGTTGGTCTCCAGGTAGAAATCCGCGGCGTGCTCCGGCGCGCCCTCGGCCGTGCGGCCGTGGTAGTGCAGAATCGAGGCCCCCTCGTCGTAGCAGGCCTTGGCGTCGCGGATGATCTCGGACGGCAGGAAGGGCACGTTGGGGTTCCCGTCGCGCGGGGCGAGCTCGTTGACCCGAGCCTCGATGATGATCTTGTCCATGGCTGCCTCCCTCCGATATCTATATCTTTTTCCAGGGTAGATATACGAATCCGCCAAGAAAGGGAAGTTAATTATACCTTTCGACGAAGTTCCTTGACGGAAGGTCTGAAATAACATAACTAAAGTTATATGAATCGATTTCCCCGATACCAGGCGCCCGCGCCGAAGGAAGCCGCGCCGCGCCCGCCGTCGATCCGGGGGTTCCTCGACCTGGTCGACGGGCATTTCCCGGGCCACACCATGCAGCGGGTCCGGACGCCGGAGGGACGCTATCGCTACACCTACGTCAGTCCGGGCGTGAAGGAGACCTTCGGCATCGATCCCGAGCTGCTCCTCGCCCAGGAGTCCGTGCAGCACGAGTGGGTCGACGGCGAGGACCGCGACCGCTTCCTGGAGGCGCTGGAGCGCTCGGCCGAGACCCTCCGGACCTTCGATATCGAGGTGCGGGTCAAGGTCCCGGGCGGCCGCTTCAAATGGGTCCGTTCCATCGGCCATCCCCGGCGCCTGGACGACGGGACCGTGGTCTGGGACGGGGTCGCTCTGGACGTGACGGATCGCCGCGAGGCTCTGGAGGCCCTGGAGCGCTCCCTGACCGCGGCCCGCAAGCAGGAGACTTCGATCTCCCGCTTCGCGGCCATCGCGGCCCAGGACATCTCCCTGCCGTTCCGCCGGCTCCAGGACGAGGTCGAGTCTCTCGTCGCGGCGCCCGATCGCGGGTCGCGCGACCGGGTCAGCCGGGCGCTGGGCGACCTGGAGCAGACGATGGAAACCGCCTTCGGACTGCTGGGCGTGGCCTGGCCGCTCGGCGAAGGTGCCGCCCGGGACCAGGACGACGCGCCGTCGAGCCCGGTCGAGACCCTGACCCGCCGGCAGCGCGAGATCCTGTCCCTGATCGGCACCGGCCTGTCGAACCGGGACATCGCGGCGCGCACCGGCCTGACCGAAGGCACCGTCAAGCTCCACGTCTCCAACATCCTGAAGCGCCTCGGCGCCAGGAACCGGACCGAAGCGGCCCGCCTGATCGGCGGAGCCTGACGGAAGGGCGCCTCGGTATCAGGCGCCGGGGCCGCCCGGATTGGGGTCGCGGACCGTGGCCAGGCAGACCGTCATGAGCTGCAGGTAGTAGGCGCGGTCCTTGGGGCCGCTGTCCTTCTCGGCCTGGGCGATGCGCTCGAAGAGGTAGGCGGCCAGCGCGTGCTCGTTGGTCGGGTAGACACCGGCGCCCATCAGGTCGCCGACCATCCCCGCGGCCGCCTCCGCCGCCTTGGCCCCCACCCTGCCGATACCGCCGATCGCCATGCCTACCTCCTCTTCGCTTCCTCGGGGAACCGCCTAGATCTTGGGGCCAGCGCCCAGAGGATCAAGGCGCAGCCTGGCTCACCCCAGGTCGCGCGCCTGGCCGCGGGCTCGGGCGGCGGCGGAAGCGGTCTTCGAACTGCTGGTAGGCGGTCATTCCCGATCCTCGGTTGGGGCCTGCTCCGGCGTCGGGCTTGCGTCGCGGCGCCGGTGGTAGAGGACGAAGATCACCACCAGGATCGCGGCCAGGGCGAACCAGGTGATCGCATATTCGAGATGGTTGTTCGGGACGTCGAGGCCGGGCTGCCGGGGCCGAAGCCGGCCCCCCAGCAGGTCGGGGGGCAGCGCGCCGGGAAGCGCGACGGCGTAGAGCCCGGTCACCGGCAGATCGAGGCCGGCCGCCGTGGCCATCTCCAGGCTATCGACGTAGTGCCAGACGTTCTTGGCCGGATCGTTGGCCGGCCTGAGCCAGGAGGTGCCGCGCCAGCCGTCGCGGATCAGGATCGCCTCGAAGCTCTGCGGACCCGCGGGCAGGGCGGCCGGGCCGGCCTCCGCGGCGGCCTGCGGCAGCCAGCCGAGCTCGACCACGATCTTCCGCCCGTCGGTCAGCTCGAAGGGGGCGTAGAAGTAGAAGCCGGGCCTCTTGTTCAGGTTGCGCGGCGCCGAGCGCAGCAGCGTCCCGGGCAGGAAGCTGCCGGCCAGGCGGGCCCGCCGGTATTGCAGGTCCTCGGGCCGGAAGACGGGCGGCAGCTCGAGGGCCGGCGCCGCGGCGCGCGCCTCCAGCTCGGCGAGCAGCTCGGTCTTCCAGGCCTGGCGGTCGAGCTGCCAGAAGCCGAGGCCGAGCAGGACGACCAGCGCCGCACCCGCGACCAGGCTGGTGATGAGTGTCGGTCGGGAGCCGCTGTGGCCGGACATCAGTCGTCGTAGCTTTCCTTGCCGCCTTCGCTGGCCTTGAGGTCGAACTGGTAGGCGATCAGGACGCCCTTCATCGGCCGCAGCAGGGCCAGCGCGCCGCCCAGGATCACAAGGGTCCAGAGCACGGCGTGGAGCCAGAGCGGCGGCGAGAAGGCGGCCTCGACCCAGAGCGCGAGCGGCACCACCGTGGCGCCCAGGATGAAGATCATGAAGACCGCCGGGCCGTCGCCGCTGTCGGCCTTGCCGAGATCGAGCCCGCAGCGCGCGCAGCGCTCGGCCACGGTCAGGAAACCGGAAAACAGGGACCCGCGGCCGCAGCGCGGGCACTTGCAGCGAAGGCCCGCGCTGAGGGGGGAAACCCTGGAGTCGTATTCCGGCGCAGACACTCCTGTCCTTAGACGCTGGCGAAGTAGACGAAGATGAAGAGGAACAGCCAGACCACGTCGACGAAATGCCAGTACCAGGCCGCCGCCTCGAAGCCGAAGTGATTGTCGGGCTTGAAATGCCCGAGGTAGGCCCGGAAGAAGCAGACGATCAGGAACAGGGTGCCGATGATCACGTGGGCGCCGTGGAAGCCCGTGGCCATGAAGAAGGTCGAGGAATAGATCCCGCCTTCCCCGGGCGCATTGCCCTCCTGCCAGGCGAAGGAGAAGGTGGCGTGGGAGTATTCGTAGGCCTGCAGGGCGGTGAAGCCGGCGCCGAGCAGGATGGTCAGCGCCAGGCCGACCAGGGTGCCGTGCCGGTCGCCCTCGCGCAGCGCGTGGTGCGCCCAGGTCACGGTGCAGCCCGAGAGCAGCAGGACCAGGGTGTTGAGGAAGGGCAGGCCGAAGGGCTCGAAAACCTCGACGCCGACCGGCGGCCATTGGTAGCCGGTCGCCGTCTTCGGGAAGAGCCAGGCGTCGAAATAGGCCCAGAACCAGGCGACGAAGAACATCACCTCGGAGGCGATGAAGAGGGCCATCCCGTAGCGCATGCCGAGCTGGACGATCGGGTTGTGGTGGCCCTGGAAGGTGGCCTCCCTGATCACGTCGCGCCACCAGACGATCATCACGAGCACGATGGCGAGCAGGCCGAGCGGCAGCAGCCAGACCCCCTGGTCGTGCATGTAGAGCACCGCGCCCAGCGCGGCCAGGCCGCCGGCGATCGAGCCGACCAGCGGCCAGGGGCTGGGGTCGACCAGGTGGTAGGGATGCTTCGGGCCGTGATGTTCTGCTTGAGCTTCGCTCATGCCGTTCCCCTTCGTGCAGAGCTGCGCCGTCCCGCGCGCGGCGCGTCAGTTGACTCGATCGGCGTCGGACGGCGACGCCACGCTGGAAAGCTGCTCGTCCTCGACCGGCAGGTCGTCCAAGGACCTCATGAAGGTGTAGGACAAGGTGATGGTCTGGACGTCGTCGAGGTTGGGATCCTCCTCGATCGCCGGGTCGACGAAGAAGCTGACCCCCATCGCCATCTCCTCGCCGGGCTGCAGGATCTGCTCCTCGAAGCAGAAGCACTGCACCTTGTTGAAGTAGATGCCCGCCTTCTGCGGCGTGACGTTGAAGGTCGACACGCCGGTCGTGGGCCCCTCGGCCAGGTTGCGCGCGTTGTAGAAGACCAGGCCGGACTCGCCGACCCTGATCTGCACCGCGCGCTCCTCGGGCTGGAAGGCCCAGGGCAGCTTCGGGTGGACGTCGGAGTTGAAGCGGATGGTCATGATCCGCTCCCCCGGCCGTTCCGGCAGGGTCTCGGCCACCTGAGTGGTGCCGCCGAAACCGGTGACCTGGCAGAACCAGCGATAGAGCGGCACCGAGGCGAAGGACAGGCCGATCATGCCGGCCACCAGGCCGAAAAGGACCAGCGCCGTGCGGCCGTTGCGAGACTCGGCACGCCTGGGGTGCGAAGCTGACATCAGGAACCTCCCATCCGAATCAACGAGACGATGTAAACCAGGACCACGAAGCCGGCCAGGACCGCCAGCAGCGCGAGATTCTTGCCGCGCTGGCGCCTGCGCTGATCTCTGCCCTGCGCCGGCTTCCCCGTCATGACGGCAGGCCCGGAAGCCCTACGGTCTGGTCCACCACCAGGACCGCGAAGATCAGGAAGAGATAGAGCACGGAGTAGCCGAACATCTGCCGGGCGCGGCGGTCGTCGTTGTGCTGCCAGACCCTGAGGGCGCTGACGATGAACAGCAGGCTGAGCGCCGTCGCGGTGATCCCGTAGAACAGGCCCGCGGTGCCGAGCAGCACGGGTAGCAGCGCGGCCGGCAGCAGCAGCAGGGTATAGATCAGCATCTGCCGGCAGGTCCGATCGCGGCCGGCGACCACCGGCAGCATGGGAATCCCGGCACGGGCGTAGTCGCCGCTGCGATAGAGCGCCAGGGCCCAGAAGTGCGGCGGCGTCCAGAGGAAGATCAGCAGGAACAGCGCCAGCGACTCCAGGCCGACGTCCCCGGTGACCGCGGCCCAGCCGATCATCGGCGGAAAGGCCCCCGCCGCGCCGCCGATGACGATGTTCTGCGGCGTGCGGCGCTTCAGCCAGATCGTGTAGACGAAGACGTAGAAGCCGTTGGCCAGGGCCAGAAGGGCGGCCGCGGTCCAGTTGACCGCCAGGCCCATCATCATGACCGAGAGGATCGACAGGGCGACGCCGAAGCCCAGGGCGTCCTCGGGCGCAATCCGGCCCTGCGGCAAGGGGCGGGCCGAGGTCCGGGTCATGATCGCGTCGATGTCACGCTCGTACCACATGTTGATGGCGCCCGCGGCACCGGCGTTCACCGCGATGCAGAGCACCGCCACCGCGGCGATCACCGGATGGATCGCGCCGGGCGCGATCAGGAGCCCGGCGAGCCCCGAGAAGACCACCAGCGACATGACCCGCGGCTTGAGCAGGGAGATGAAGTCGCCCACCGCGGCACCGGAGGCCGCCAAGCGCGGCTCCGCCGCGAAGCCGCCTGCCACCGTCTGATCGGTCATCCTGCTGCCTCGCCCTGTCCGACCCGGGCCCTAGCTGACCCGGGGCAACTCCTCGAAGGTGTGGAAGGGCGGCGGCGAGGACAGGGTCCACTCCAGGGTCGTCGCCCCCTCGCCCCAGGGGTTCTCCGCGGCCTGCCGCCGGCTGAACCAGATCACGTAGATGATCATCACGACGAAAAAGATCGAGGACGCGAAGGAGATGTAGGACCCGATCGAGGACACCATGTTCCAGCCCGCGTAGGCGTCCGGATAGTCGATGTAGCGCCGCGGCATACCGGCCGCGCCCAGGAAGTGCTGCGGGAAGAAGGTCAGGTTGACGCCGATGAAGGTGGTCCAGAAATGCAGCTTGCCGGCCCATTCCGGATACTGGCGCCCGCTCATCTTGCCCAGCCAGTAGTAAATGCCGGCGAAGATGCCGAAGACCGCGCCCAGCGACAGCACGTAGTGGAAGTGCGCGACCACGTAGTAGGTGTCGTGGAAGGCCAGATCGATGCCGCCGTTGGCCAGGACCACGCCGGTCACGCCGCCGATGGTAAAGAGGAAGATGAAGCCGATCGCCCAGAGCATCGGCGTGTCGAAGCGGATCGAGCCGCCCCACATGGTCGCGATCCAGCTGAAGATCTTGATGCCGGTGGGCACCGCGATGACCATGGTCGCGAAGGTGAAGTAGGCCTTGGTGTCGACGTCCAGGCCGACCGTGTACATGTGGTGCGCCCAGACCACGAAGCCGACCGCGGCGATGGCGATCATCGCCCAGGCCATGCCGAGGTAGCCGAAGATCGGCTTCTTGGAGAAGGTCGAAACGATCTGGCTGATGATGCCGAAGGCCGGCAGGATCATGATGTAGACCTCCGGGTGCCCGAAGAACCAGAAGAGGTGCTGGAACAGGATCGGGTCACCGCCGCCGGCGGCCTCGAAGAAGGTGGTGCCGAAGTTGCGGTCGGTCAGCAGCATGGTGATGGCGCCCGCCAGGACCGGCAGCGACAGCAGCACCAGGAAGGCGGTGATCAGCATCGACCAGACGAAGAGCGGCATCTTGAAGAGGGTCATGCCCGGCGCGCGCATGTTGAAGATCGTCGTGATGAAGTTGATCGCGCCGAGGATCGAGGAAGCGCCCGCCAGATGCAGGGCGAAGATCGCCATGTCGACCGAGGCGCCCGGGTGCCCGATGGTCGAGGACAGCGGCGGATAGATCGTCCAGCCGGTGCCGGCGCCGACGTCGATCAGGGCCGAGCCGAGCAGCAGCAGGAAGGCCGGGACGATCAGCCAGAAGGACATGTTGTTCATGCGCGGGAAGGCCATGTCCGGCGCGCCGATCATCAGCGGCACGAACCAGTTGCCGAAGCCGCCGATCAGGGCCGGCATGACCACGAAGAACACCATGATCAGGCCGTGGGCGGTGATGAAGACGTTCCACTGCTGGCCCGGATCGTCATAGCCGTCGAGCACGCCGACGCCCGGCGCGTGCAGCTCCATGCGCATGATGATGGAGAACAGCCCACCGATGATCGCCGCCACGATCGACAGGCAGAGGTACATGGTGCCGATGTCCTTGTGGTTGGTCGAATAGAGCCAACGCATGGGACCCTTCGGCGCATGATGATGATCGTGATGGTCGTGCGCGTGCGCGGCGCCGGTCTCGTGTGCCATAACTCAGTTCCCCACCAATCGAGTCTCGTCGCGCGCCGCTTCGTCGGCCAAGGCCGCCTCGGCGACAAGAAGGTCGTCGTCGTCCGTCGTTTCGGGCTGTCCCGGCATGCCGGGGTCTCGTGACTTGTCCGCCGCGAACTCGACCTGAGCCTGGGCGACCCAGTCCTCGAACTCGGCCTTGGAGACCGCCTGGATGGCGATCGGCATGTAGGAGTGGCCGGTGCCGCAAAGCTCCGAGCACTGGCCGTAGTATCTGCCTTCCTTGTTGATCCGCAGCCAGGTCTCGTTGACCCGCCCCGGCACGGCGTCGAGCTTGATGCCCATGGCCGGCAGGGCGAAGGCGTGCAGCACGTCGCTCGCGGTGATCAGCAGGCGGATGTTGGTGTCGACCGGCAGGACCACCAGGTTGTCGGTATCGAGCAGCCGCTT
>JAKSBE010000577.1 GCA_022361275.1 Kiloniellales bacterium | reverse complement strand
GCGCGCGCGATCGAAAGGCACTGGCGCTCGCCACCGGAGAGCCAGGCCCCGCGGTCGCCGATCTTGCTGTGATAGCCCTGGGGCAGCGCCTCCACCCAGGGGCCGATACCGGCGGCCTCGGCGGCGGCTTTCACCGACGCTTCGCTGATGGTCTCCTGCCAAAGGCGAATGTTCTCCAGCACCGTGTCGTCGAAAAGGAAGACCTCCTGGAAGACGAAGCTGATCCGGTCGTTGATCCCTTGCCCCGAAAGCGTGCGCAGGTCGACACCGTTGACCGAGATCCTGCCGGCATCCGGATCCCAGGCGCGCGCGAGGAGCTGAACGACGGTCGACTTCCCCGCACCCGACGGCCCGACGAGGGCCGTCGTGGTGCCGGCGTCGAGGCGAAAGGAAACCCCGTCGAGTGCCAAGCGGCGCCCGTAGTTGTAGCTGACCGCCTCGAATTCGACGGCGGGGGCCTGCTTCGGCGTCCCCTCGGCGGGCAATTGCGGCAGGTCGGGCGCGTCGAGCAGGGTGAAGAGCCGCCCGGCGCCGTGCTCGATCATGCGCATCAGGTTGCTCGCAAAGATCAAGCGAAGCGCCGGCAGGACAATCCCGGTGCCGGCCAGAAGGAAGAGCAGGAAGACGGGCAGGCTGAGCGTGCCTTCGAGAACCAGCAGCACGCCCAGAGGCAGAATGGCCAGGACGCCGGCGCGGATGACCACGTTGAACCCGCTCCAGTAGGGTATCATGCGCCGGGCGACCTCGGTGACCAGGTCGCGGTAGCTCTCGACCGCCGCGCGAAGCCGCTCGTCGTTGACCTGCGCAGCCTTGAACACCTTGATGACCGCGATGGCCCTGACGAACTCCACCAAGGCTGCGTTCATGGTCTCGCTGGCCCGCACGTAGCGGGCCATGATGTCGTTCACGTTCCGGTACATGACGACCTGAATCAGGATGGCGAACGGCAGCACCGCCACCGACGCCAAGGCCATACGCCAGTCGATCCAAAGCAGGATGACGAAGGTTGCCAGAGGCGCGACGACGGCGGCCGCGGCATCGACCAGAATGTGCGCGATGAAGAGCTCGATGCGCTCGACATCCTCCTGGAGGATTTTCTTGATCGCGCCGCTCTGCCGCCGGGTGACGAGACCGAGCGGGACGCGAGCGAGCTTGCGCAGGACGGCAAGGCGCAGGTCGTAGAGCACGTCGTAAGCCGCCACATGTGAGCAGCCGAAGGCGGCCGCCATGGACAGCCAGCGCAGGATCAGGCCGCCGCCGGCGACGAGGAGGAGCATCCCGATCCGATCGCCGTCGGGCTGCGGCTGCAGAAGCGCGTCCGCGACTTGGTAGACGACGAGCGCCGGGAGGAGCGACAGCACTGCGCTGGTGCTGCTGAAGGTACAGGCGGCAACCAGAAGCCAGCGCCGGGATCGGCCGAGCCGCAGCAGGCGCCTGAAGTTCGACCGGCCGTGCAACGGATCGCTCACGACGGCCCCCGATGGAAAGGCTGTGATGCCGATGGCGCCTCCGTGGCCCGGCCCCACGTCGAGAAGAAACACCGCCCATGGCCGCGCCGCCACGGCCCTGCCGCGACATGGCGGAACAGGAAGCCGCGCACCGGCACTGCAGATGCCACGGCGAGCCGATGCGGTCTTCCCCGGTCGTCCGAGAGCGGGAGAAGGGAGGCCGGCATGGGACGGCGCCCGTGGCGATGAACGACGAGCCCGGGGGCGCTTTGCGGGAAGACGGGCCCGCAGGCGACATCCGGGGTTTCGATCTCCCTGGGCGGCAGCGACAGGCCCAGGCCGGTCACTTTCGAGGCCGCTTCCTTCAGGGTCCAGAGCGCCGAGGCCGCTTCCGCGGAAAGCGCGTCCGGGCAGGCGAAGCGCTGCTGCTCCGCGTCGTGCAGGAGGTCCTGCCAGGGCAGCCGGGCCGAGGCGACGGCGTCCAGGGCCTCGACGTCGATCCCGCAACTGCCGTGCAGGGACACCGCCACGGCGACGAAACGCCCGCCGTGGCTGAGGCTGAACGAGAGACGCCCGGCGCCAAGGAGGTGAGGCTTGCCGGCGGCGTCGTAGCGGTAGCTAAGCCCCGCCGGCTTCCGCCCGAGGATCGCCGCGTGAACCCATCGTTTCAGCAGATGGGCGCTGCGATGGAGGGCACGGTCGCCGGCGAAGCGGAACCTGGCGGCGGCGGCTTCCTCGTTCGCCGAAAGCGTCGTCGACGCTGCGTCGGCAAGTTGATCGACCACGTCGAGGATCCAGACGCCCATCCAGCCGTGACGGAGCACCCGGCAAATCGGATCTTTCGCGATCGCGCGCGGGACGGCCCGCCAGCAGGCCTCCTCAGCCGAGGCCGTGTCCCGGCTAGCCATGCTTTGCACGCCCCTTCGGCAACAGGAAGCTGATGACGGCGAGGCCGCCCGCGATTGCGGCGAGCGCCTGAAACGGAACGGCCGGCGACAGCGTATAGAGTGCCGTGCCCAGCAAGGGGCCGACGATGAAGGCCAGGGGCGGCATGGCGCTCATCATCCCGGCCACCTCGCCTTGCATCTCCGCCGAGGCGCGCAGGGAGGCGGCGGCCAGCAGGCTGGGTCCGACAAGCCCCATGCCGACGCCGAGAGTCAGGGCTGCTGCGACCATCGTGCTCATCGACCCTGCGAAGGACAGGATCGAGAAACCGGCGACGTAGCCCGAGAGGCCGATGCGCAGCAGAACGAGTGGATCGAGCGTCCGGGCACGGCTGACCCAGGCCTGGACTGCGATCATGGCCACCGCAAGGCCCGCCAGCACGAGACCGACCGACTCCGCCGCGTCGATCGTCGGAAGCCGCAGGCGATCTTGGAGCAGGAAGGAGAGGGTCTGCTGGAGAACCGCGAGACCGAGGAAGCTGCCGAACGACAAGATCATGAAGGGGACGATCTCGCGCTTGGCGCGTCCGACAGCTACGGGTCTGGCCAGGGTGCTCAGCCTGGCCGGGCTCCGCAAGGTCAAGGCGGCGATCGCCGTGACGAGCGTCAGCGCGGCGGTCACGTAGAGGGGCGCGAGCAGATCGACAGAGACCAAGGCCGCGGCGATCGCGGGACCAAGAACCATGCCCAAGCCAAGGCCCAGCCCGATCAGGGCCATGGCCGAGGTCCGCTTCTCTTCGCCGCTCAGATCGGCCATGTAGGCGGCGGCGGCCGGTTGGATTCCGGCGGTGCCGATGCCGAAGAGCATGCGAAGGGCGATGAGCCCGAGCAGCAGGGATAGTCCCGAGACGGCGCCGGCCCGCCCTGCCTCCAGGACTCCGGTGAACAGCAGGGTGGTCGAGGCGTAAGCCAGCAGGCCGAAGACGATGACCCGCCGACGCCCCCAGCGGTCGCTCAGCCGTCCCCAGGGGGCCGAGCAGAGGAAGACCATCAAGGCCGAGAGGGCCGTAATCAATCCGATCTCCATCGGTGCCAGACCGAGATCCCGGCCCAGCACCGGCAGGATGGCATAGAGCACTGTCTGCCCCATCCCGTACAACGTCATGCTGGCCAGAACCAATGCCTGGCCGCTTCGCACCGAGCCCTGGCCCAATGCTGTCCCCTGGGCCGTCCCCTCGGCTGTTCTCGGTGCTTTGCCGGCCGTCATGGACGGGCCAGCTCCGGGGTCTGGGCCCCAACCACGTGACCGGCCCACGCCAGAAGCGCCGCGCTGGAGTGGGCGGGCAGGCTCATATGATCGGCCCCGGCAACGCGCCTGAACGTGACCAGTGTGTTATCGACAGCGGCGGCCAGGGCCGCCACCCGGTCCGCGGAGATGACCGCATCGTCTTGCCCGGCCAGCAGGAGAACGGGGAGGGAGAGGCCCTTCAACCGCTCCGTTGCCGGCAAGGCGCTGTGCCAGAGGTGCAGCAGCGAACGATCGAAGGTCGATTGCAGGAGGGGATCTTCGAAGCCGCTCGGCCAGTTGTAGCGCAACGCCGGGTAAGCCGAAGACACCAGGCCGCGCGGAGAAACGGAGAACAGCGGTTGCTCTATATCGAAGGCGGCTTGCACGCCGGCGCCCGAGAAAAAGGGGGCGAGGGCGGCGACACCGCCAAGGGGAACCCCGGCTCCCGTGACGGCCTGCACCAGCGCAGGCCTCGACACCAGTTCGGCACCGAAGGAATGCCCGATCAGCAGGAGCGGCAGCTCGGGACGCGCCGCGGAGACCTCGGCGGCCACGGCGGCGAGATCGCCCACCAGGGTCGACGGCGCCGGCATGGTGCCGCGTCGGCCGGTGGAGAGGCCATGGCCCGGCAGATCGACCGTCACCACCAGGACGCCCGCCTCGGACAGCCGCTCGGCAAGGCCGTGATACCAGCCGCCGTGGAGGCCGAGGCCGTGTACGACGACTGCCGCGGCGAAGGGCTCCGCCGCCGGCGGCGTTCGGCGCAGGGCGAGCCGATGGCCGGACGGGGCGGAGAACATCGTCACCGGCGCCGCCTGGCCCGAAAGGCCTGACGCCTCCCCGAAGGCACCTTCGCCCCACCAGGGAATCCAGCGGTCGCCGCTGAAGAGCACGGCGGCCGGCAGGGCGACGACGACGGCGACCACGAGTATGATCCGCCGTATCATGCCGCCTCCTCGCGGGGCTGGAGGCAAAAGAGGCTGTATCCCTCCCGCAGGCGCCGCGGCAGGGGAAGCCACGCCGTGATAGGCCAGCGCCGCCTCAGAAGCTCCGGCAGAAGGGCGTGAGACGCGGCGACCCTGTAGCCGCTCTCCTCGCCGTAGAAACGGCTCGGCCGTTCCGGCGCCCAGGCGAAGCGCGCGGCCTCGGACCCGGTGAGGCGGCGCAGCCGCTTGTTGCTCTTGCGCAGGAGATGGCCGTTCTGGGCGTCGAGCAGAAGCGACCCTCGGGGCACCCGCTGTCGCAGAGCCCGGAGTAAGGCGCGCTTTTCCCCTTGATCCAGGTAATCGATCAAGCCTTCGATCACGACGAGAACCTGCCGGTTCGTCGCCGGGAGCGAGTCCGGCAGGCCCGCGACCAGGTCGCCGGCGTGTGGTTCCACCTTTGCCCAGAGGTCCGCCCAGGGCGACTCGGCGAGCAGGGCGGTCTTGGCGTCGAGGACCGCGTCGAAATCGAACTCCCGGTAGTGGGAGATCTGCGGATAGTCGCCGGACAGCAGTGTGTGCCAGCGCGAGTCGAAGCCGGCCCCGAGACTCCATACTTCGACATCCGCCTGGCGCTTGGCGGCCAGGAAGGCCGCGATACGCGCATCGATCCAGGCCGCCCGCGCCGCGATCCCCTGGCGCGTGAAGGCGTTGATTTCCGCCGCGAAGGGCGGCGGGCCCAGACGGGAGATCAGCCAGTCGGAGACCGGCCGTTCCAGGTCCCAGTGCCGGCCGCACTCCGTATGGCTCCATGCGGTGAGCCAGGCGGTGCGGTTGAGATCGGTCAGGGCATCGACGGTCATTCGGCGGCCCTCGTCGACCGCTGCCGCAGGCAGAAGATCCCGGCGCCTGGCGAGGCGCCCGCCGCCCAGGTGAGGGAAAGGTCACAGGCCTGCGCCAGCTCGGAGATCGCGGCCCGCTCCATCTCGCGCACCAGATCGCCCAGCTCGGGACAGCCAAGCGTCGCGAGCAGGCGCGCGTAAGTGCAGCGTCCGATCGACAGGGTGAGGACGTCGCCGCTTTTCTGCGTCACCTCGTGCCGCAGCACGCCTTGGCGTTCCGCCTCTTCGAAGTAGGCGACGAGATAGTCCCGCAGCATCGCGCCCGGGGCCTCGGCGGCGGCGAAGACCTGGGCGGACGGCCAGAACCACGCCATCTCCATGGCGCCGCTGTCGAGAAACATCTCGGCATAGAGGTCCCGGGCCGAGGGCCCCAGCACCTTGCGGGCCTCGCCGTAGCCGGCGGCGAAGAGGGCGAAGTCCCGGCACACCTTGCGGCGGACGGAGAGCGCCGTGATGTCCTCGGCAACCGGCTTCAAGCGCTTCAGGTTGCGTCTTTGCGCGACCATGACCCGCCCAAGCACCAGCCCCATGCGGAGGCCCGAAAGCCGCTCGCGCAGACTGCGCCAGAGGCGCGAGCGCCTGAGGCACTCCTGCTGCCTGCGCTCGATCTCCGGCGGGACCAAGGCGAGGCTGTACCAGCATTTGCCGAAGTGCCGCAGCCCCGAGGCGCGTCCCGTCGATGCCGAGCTGTGGCCGAAGAACGAGCGATGGTCTTGGGCCTCGGGAGTCGAGGGCAGCAGGATCACGCCTCTTTGCAGGAGCGCGGCCTCGATCTCCCTATCATCGAGCTGGAGGGCTTCGCAGGGGTGGACGCCCGGCAGGATGGCCTGCCGGGTCCGTAGAAAGGAGAGCGCGACCGAAACGACGAAGGACGCCGTAAGGTAGGCCGGCGGGATCGGCCCATGCAGCATCAGCCCCGCCGCCGGCTCGTCGGCGGGCGCGACGACCATGGTCGTGGTCTCGCTGGCATCACGCCGCCGGCTGAGCCTCAGGCCGGAGCGGTACATCATGCGCGCCAGGCGTGTGCGCAGGGCGCCGACCCGGACGAGACCCGACCAGGCCAGGAAACGAGCGAAGGCGCTGGGCAGGAACTGTACGTGATAGCGATGGTCGAGCGCGCGAATGCCCAGGCGCTCGGCGGAGCCCTTGAAGGGAAGCGTGATCGCCTCGGGTGAAGGGAAGGGTAAGAGATCGAGGGGCCGCCTTTGACCGGCGAAGAGATAGGTGGCGGCTGCGTCGCGCCACGGCGTCGGCAGCTCCTGCGTTCGACCGTCGCGGAACAGCGGAATGCGCCGCCGGAAACCGCTCAGCAGCACCTCGGGGCTGGCGGCACCGCCGCCGTGGCGCGCGCCCATGAAGAGGCGCACCATGTAGTCTCGAGGTGCCGCGCCACCGCGCTCCGCCAGACGGCGCAGCATCCACGTGGACAGGCCGGGTGTCAGCCCGAGGCCGGTGATCAGGCGGGCACCGGCGCGCCGCGCCTCTCCCTCCAGCCCCAGGGTTTCCATGGCCGCCCGATCGCTATCGTTGATATCGAGGCAATCGACCCCTTCGGCCAGACAGGCGCGCTGGACCTTGGTGCCGAGACGGCCGAAGGGACCGGCAGCCATGATGGTCAGGTCCTGGCCGCGACAGGCCGACCGCAACGACGCTTCGTCTTCGATGTCGAAGGCAATCAGCTTGAGCCCGGGCAGGTCCTTGCGCGGGGCCGGCGCCCGGCTTGCGATGCTCACATCGGCGCCGGGCAGGCTGCGAGCGAGGTCTTCGACGATGAGGCGGCCGACCGTGCCGTTGCCGCCGATCACGAGAATGCGCGGATCAGGCATGGGCCACCCCTGCGGGAGCTGCATCGCCCCTCGCTTCGGCGGGCACTGTCTCCGAGAGGATCGGGGCACTTGCACGGAACGCCGCGAGGAAAGCGCCGGGATCGACCACTTGGTGCAGCATGCCGACCCGAGGGGGCAGAATCCTGTCCTCCAGGGCCATCATGGTGGCGATCCCGGCGGCGATGCCGGTCGCCTCATAGGTGTCCGCTACGACGATCTCCGCCGTACGCGATCGGCCATCGGCCCAACGAAGCCGGCAGTGGATGGCGAAGCAGGGCCGCGTGCCCCGTCGCCGATCCCGCTCGGAGGCTCGGGCCAGCCAGCGGGCCGAGCGCCGAAGCTGCGCGTCCGTGCGATAGAGCTTGCACAGCTTGATCAGGCTCAAGGCCGCGCCGCTCCAGAAGCCGTGATTGACGCCGTGGCAGTCGATTTGCGGAATGCCGAGATCCCGGCCGAGCGTGGCCAGTTCCTCGGTGTAGGTCAGGAAACCCGTGACCTTGCCGACGGGCGGCCGCAGGTCGAGCCGACGGAAGGC
>JAKSBE010000511.1 GCA_022361275.1 Kiloniellales bacterium | reverse complement strand
GTTGCGCTCGAAGGGGTAGAGGCCGGCGGAGGGGTCGGTCTCGGCGGCCCGGGCGCCGGAGATCGCGCCGCCCGCCTCGGGCGCCCCCCCGGCGGCCTGCTCGTCCTCGCCGCAGGCGGCCAGCAGACCGCCGGCGCCGAGGACGACCGGCCCGGCCGCGGCGGCCTTGATGATCCGGCGGCGGTTGCGAAAGACCTCTTCAGGGGTCGCTGCGCTCTCGGGCAGCTCCCAGCCACGCTTGATCCGGATGAGCATTCGGCACGTCTCCCTTTTGGAGCTTCGACAGAGCTAGTCGCTTTCCTTGCGCCGTGCAATTCAACGATCCGCGAGTGGAGCGCGCGTTCAAGACGAGCCCGTCGAGATAAGCCGAAGCCGGATCCCGAAACCGGTGAAGGGCGGGCTACTCCAGGAGGCTGCGCAGCATCCAGGCGGTCTTCTCGTGCACGGTCATGCGCTGGGTCAGCAGGTCGGCGGTGACCTCGTCGCTGCCGTCCTCGGCCGCCGGGAAGACCGAGCGGGCGGTCTTGGCGACGGTCTCGTGGGCCCTGACCAGCTCGCCGACCATGTCCTCGGCCTTGGGCACGTCCTCCGATTCCTCGATCGCGCTCAGCTTGGCGTAGGCGGCGTAGCTGCCGGGGGCGTAGGCGCCCAGGGCTCGAATCCGCTCGGCCACCTCGTCGACCGCGGTGGCAAGTTCCGTGTACTGCTCCTCGAACATGACATGCAGCGTCTGGAACATCGGCCCGGTGACGTTCCAATGATAGTTGTGCGTCTTGAGGTACAGGGTGTAGGTGTCGGCCAGGACCTTCGACAGGCCCTCGGCGATCTTCTCGCGACTTTCGGCGGGAATGCCGGTGTCGATCGGAATGCTCATCATGACCCCCTTGCTGGAAATCGCTGTCAGATTTTCCGGACGATGATCAGTATATGGTCGTAATAACCGTCCTATACAAGATTCTTTGGAATCACTTCAATTTACTGTCGTGCCCCTGGACATAGGCTCGGGGACGGCCCGGCGGACCGGGGCCGCCCGGCTTGCAGGCCAGCGGCTCCGCGTCCCCGACCTCGACGAGGCCGCCGGCACCCGGCCGCCCTTTTCCAGGGTCACCGGCCGAAGGGAAGAGACGCCGGCGGGCCGTCGAGCGGCCGCCCGGACCGGATCGTCCGGCCGCGTCCCGGCACCGTTCGGGTTCAGTGGGCCGGGTTCAATAGGCCGGGCTCAATGGGCCGCCTGCTCGCTCTGGCGCGCGGAGATCACCTTGTCGGCGAGCTTTCCGATCAGCTCCTGGAGGTGGTCGAAGGCGAACTCGTAGGTCCCGACGCCGAGCGTCAGCGAGCGCAGCTCGACGATGAGGTCGTGGATCTCCGACTGCGGCATATGCGCCTGCACCACGTCCCAGCCCGGCCAGCCCTGCCTGCCGTCGAAGCCGAGGATCTGGCCGCGCCGGCCGCTGATCAGGCCGTGGACCCGCGAGGTGAAGTCGCTGGGCACCGAGATCTTGACCAGGAAGATCGGCTCCAGCAGCACCGGATCGCACTGCGGCATGCCCTCGGACATCGCCAGGCGGCCCGCGGTCTTGAAGGCCTGATCCGAGCTGTCGACCGAATGGTACTGGCCGTCGTAGAGGTTCACGGCGACGTCGACCACCGGAAAGCCCAGCGGCCCGCTGTCGAGATACTCCTTCACCCCGGTCTCGACCGAGGGGATGTACTGCTTGGGCACGCTGCCGCCGACCACGGAATCGCTGAACTCGAAGCCGCTGCCCCGCGGCAGCGGCTTGATCTCGACGTGCACGTCGCCGAACTGCCCGTGCCCGCCCGACTGCCGCTTGAAGCGCGAGTGCTGCTTGATGCCCTTGCGGATGGTCTCCTTGTAGGCGGTCAGGGGCGGCGAGAGCGTGACCTCGACATGGGACTTGCTCTTCAGCCGCTCGGCGGCGACCCGCAGGTGGATCTCGCCCTGCCCCCAGAGCAGCATCTGGTGGGTGTCGGGGTTGTGCTCCAGGGCCAGGGAGGGATCTTCCTCGATCAGCCGGCCGATGCCGCTGGTCAGCTTGACGTCGTCCTGCCGGTTGACCGGCGTCACGGCCATGGCATAGACCGGCTTCAACGGCTCCGGCCAGATCATGCCCGAGTCCGTACCGCGGCCCTTGGCGGTGAGCAGGTCGCCGATCTGCAACTCCTCCATCCGGCCCAGCCCGACCACGTCGCCGGCACCGGCCTGGCCCAGCTTCTCGCTGTGGCCGCCCATCATCCGGAACAGGCCGGAGGGCCGCTCGCCGGCGATCGTATTGCCCTCGGCGAGCGTGCCGTCCCAGATCCGCGCCAGGCTGAGCTTGCCGGTATGGGCCTGGTAGAAGGTCTTGACCACGGTCGCGGTGAAGCCCTCGCCGCTCGCCTGGCCGCCCCCTGGGCCGCCCCCTGGGCCGCCCCCCGGGCCGCCCCCCGGGCCGCCCAGGGGGATACCCAGGCGCTCGGCGGTCTGGGCCGCCTCGGGCGTCTCGTGGCGCAGGGCCTTCCACAGCCGGGTGATGCCGTTGCCGGGCTCCGCGGCGCCGAGCAGCACCGGGACGATCAGGTCGCTCTGCAGATCCTTGGTCAGCTGACCGTAGATCTCGTCGCTGGGCGGCACGATGTCTTCCAGCAACTGCTCGAGCAGGGTGTCGTCGAAGTCGGCGAGGGATTCCAGCATCTCCTGACGGGCCTCGGACTCGCGGTCCTTCACGTCGTCCGGCATCTGGACCAGGTCGGAGGTGCTGTTCTCTATGTACTTGTAGGCCCGTTCGCTGACCAGGTCGACGAAGCCGCTGATCTGGTCGCCTTCGCGGATCGGGACCTGACGCAGCACCAAGGGCTTGGAGGACACGCTCTGCAGCGCCGCAAGCACGTCGCGGACGCGGGAGGTCGCCTTGTCCATCTTGTTGATGAACAGCATGTGCGGGATGTCGTGGTCGGCCAGGAACCTGAACAACGGCGCCAGGGTCAGCGCGCGGCTTTCCTCGGGATCGGCGACCACCACCGCCACGTCGGCGCCCATCAGCGCGTTGTGGGATTCCTGCGCCAGCTCGATCGAGCCCGGGCAGTCGAGCAGGGTCCAGGGCTCGCCCAGGTAGTCGCAGCGCGCCACGTTGAGCTCGACCGACATCTGCCGCTCGCGGGCCTCGATGCTGGAATCGCCGACGGTGTTGCCTTCCCGGACCGTACCCTTGCGGCCGATGGCGCCGGCGTGATGCAGCAACGCCTCCATCAGGGTCGTCTTGCCGCTGGTGTAGGTGCCGACGAGCGCGGCGCAGCGTGGTCCCGAGACCGGCTTCGTGGTCATGCTTTCCTCCCTGTCGCTATCCGCCCTCCGGCGGCTTGTGGCTGCCTCCCAACAGCCTAGCCCAATGCTTTCAAAGAGGACACCGGCCTGGCAATAGAAAAGGCCCGGACTCGGCCCGGCGCGAACAGGGGCTGGCCATGACAACGGAGACTATGGCAGACCGGGCCCGCGCCTCGGCGACCGCAGGGCCTCGGTCGGTCAGGGCCCAGTCGGTCAGGGCCCAGTCGGTCAGGGCCTAGTCGGTCAGGGCCTAGTCGGTCAGGGCCTCGCAGGCGCGCTTGATGCGGGCGCAGGCCTCGCGCAGGGCCTCGGTCGTGGTCGCGTAGGAGATCCGGAAATAGGGCGAGAAGCCGAAGGCCTCGCCCTGGACCGCGGCCACGCCTTCGGCCTC
>JAKSBE010000428.1 GCA_022361275.1 Kiloniellales bacterium | reverse complement strand
CCGCGCGTCTGCATCTACCGCCAGTCAACGGCGGTTTTTGAGCCTCTCGGCGCAATGCAGCAGCGCCTTGCGCAGATGCTTCTCGACCATATTGCGGCTGATGCCCAAGGTCTCCGCAATCTCTGCATGGTCGAAGTCCTCGAACTTGCGCAAGACGAACACTTGGCGACAGCGCGGCGGAAGCTCTTCGACGGCCGCGATCAGCAGGGCCAGCCTTTGCTTGGCGTCGATTTCCGCCTCGGCGGAGGGCCTCCCATCCGGGAGGTTCTCGAGCAGCGGCATGGCGGTCACATACTTCGCCCGGGTCTCCTGCAGGCGCAACTGGTCGATGGCGAGATTGCCGGCCACACGATAGAGCAGAGCGCGCGGGTTCCTGACCGCCTCGGACAGGCCCCGGCTGGCCAGGCGGACATAGGTCTCCTGGACGATATCGGCGGCGAGGGCCGGACAGTGCACCCTGCGCCGCACGAAGGCATGGAGTTCGTCGTAGTGAAGCTGTAGGGCCGCAAGGAGCGGCTCGGCCGCGTCGTCGTTCATCCCTGGTCCAATGCCTTCCGCCCTGCGTCTGCCGTGGTCGGATCCGCCCCCTCGTCCGTGGGCGAGACAGTATCGCAATTGATAATCATTCTCAATTATGATGCTCTACCTGTGGCGATGACATCCGGACCTACGACGCGGACGACCTGCGCGACGGCTTCAGTCAGCTCGGCAAGGTGCGCTGGTTCGAGGGCAACCGGGCGAACGCGGGCATCGTGATCCGCGGCATCAACAGCGACCGCAGGCCGATGCGGCCGAGTTCAGCGACCTCCGACGGCGGCGCCAGCATGCCCCAATAGACATGCAGGGTTTACAAGGCGATCAGGGCAAGCGCCGCCCGGCACGTCGGGGCGGTAGGCGGAGACGGCGTCGTCAAGACCGATCCGCCCTTCGTCGACCAGTTGCAGGGCGACGGTGCCGACGCACAGCTTGGCGAGGCTGCCCAGCCGCATCGTCATCTCCGTCGTCATCGGCGCGCCGGCCTCGACGTCGGCGACCCCCAGGGCCAGCGCTTCCGCTTCGCCGGCGCCGCGCCGCAGGCCGATCAAGGCGCCGGGCAGACCTCGTTCTGCCAGGTCTTGGCATGCGACGCTGCCGGGGACGCTAACTTGTTGAATCTCGTGTGATTCAGCTCCCAAATCTCGGCACATGAAATGTGCCGAACTTTGAAACCATCACACTAGTGGAGGGTCACGACCGTCCCGCCGCTCTCGGTGCCGGGCGCGACCTCCGCCACGACCCTGGTTCGCCCCGGCTCCGGCAGCACGAGGCCGGCGTCCGAGAAGATGCGCGCGAGGCCGGCGACCATCTCCGAAGCCAGGCGCGATGCGGGCGCGGGCAGCCAGCTCCGGAGGAGCCGGAAGGCGCCCAGTCGATCGCCCCTTTGAGCGCAGGCGAACGCGTCGATGAAGCCGACCTCGTCGGGCGAAACGCTCGGGCAGGCCGGGCAGCGCATGTCGAGCATGCGCGTGGTCGCAATCGACGTCAGCTGCAGAAGCGCATCCAGGGACAGCGCGGCATCCGCCGCCCGGTTCTTGCGAAAGACGTCGCTGAGCAGCGGCCAGGGCGACTCCCCCTTGCAGTAGCACGCCACCCAGTAGCGGAGGCCCCAGAGGACGAGCCGTTCCGACTGGCCGAGATCGGCGATCTTCAAGGCGGAGGGATCCACGGTATCGGGGTCGCGGGTGTCGGTCATTGCATCACCTATGGTGGACTGAAGCTCGTGCGGCCACCGGCGGAGCCGCGGGGCCAAGCGCCCCTAGGGGACGGCGGACATTCGAGGTGCCGGCCAATGCCGGCGGCGTCACGGCCGCCTTGCCTGCGGTCTCGAAACCCGCCCGCAGTCTGCAAGAGGCGCGCGGGGCCGCTGGCGCAAGGTCCGGAAGCGGGAGATCGGAGCATCACACCAGCGGCAAAGGCCCGTAGCGAGGCGCGTGACATGACCGAGACGGCCTTGAAGGCGACATGTCGCAACCTTATGGCAAGGAACGACGGTTCTTGCAAGTGATAATCATTCGCAATATAGACCGGGGAACTCCCGGGCAGCTCCGCGCAGGCCTTCCGTCGCAGGTACGGCCATCCGCCCTCGGCCGGACGGACCCGACCCGAAGGCGACGATCTTCGAGGCGGCCGCAACAGCCGAAGCCGTGGAGCGCGCCGGCTCTCTCGGAATACCGCCGGCCTGTCGCGACCGCCGGGACGAGATCGAGCTTGCGTGCGGACCCGCTGCTGCTCAGGGAGCATTTATGAGCCCAAAAACGAACCCACTTACCGATCCTTGGGTTCACAAAGCCACAGCGTCGAATACTATCCATTTGATTTACATAGCATTCTTGGTGGGCCCGGCAGGACTCGAACCTGCAACCAGACCGTTATGAGCGGCCGGCTCTAACCAATTGAGCTACGGGCCCCACCCGCAGGCTCTGGCCGGACAAGAAACAGCGAAGAGGGCGTCCAAGCAAGCCCCTTCGCACCGGGCCGGCCTCTCAAGAGGCTGAAGCCGCGAAGCCCTCGGCCAGCGGCGCGGCCCAGGCGGCGCCAAGGCCGGCGCCAGGCCCCGCGGAGGTCATCTGAACAGATGTCCCGGAGTCCAGCGCGGCTGCCACTCGGCGCGCACCTCGGGCGGCAGCTCCATCATCGCCTCGGCGACGATCTCGTGAAGCAGGGTCTGGGCCTCGGCGGTCCGCATCCGCAGCTCGACGAAGGCCGCGTCCAGGCGCGCCCGGTCGAGATCCTCGCGCGCCAGCAGCTTGGCCACCTCGCCGCGGGCCTCGGCCACGGCGGCGATCTTGGCCCGCAGTTCCGGCCGGCGCGCCCGGAAGCGCTCGCGCAGCACCGGACGCGCCTCCTCCGGCAAACTGAGCAGAAAAGCGGTCAGGGCACGCACGGGTCGGAGCTGATCGCCGCCGCGCAGCGCGCCGCCGGCGAAGAGGCCGCCCAGGAAGAAGTTCGCGCCCAGGGAGAGGAACAGCACCACCAGCAGCGCGACGGCCCATCTCCCGCCGATGGTCATAGCCGCGGCTCCCGGCCCGAAAAGCCATAGACCAAGCCGGCGATGTCGGGCGCCGCCGCGCCGGCTGCCGGCCCTTCGACCAGACCGGTGATGCCGAGGGCGAAGCCCGCCAGCCCGGCGGCCAGCGCCATCCCCAGTCCGGCCTGCCAGAAGGCCCGGAAGCCGAAGCCCGGTCGTCCGCGGGCTTCGCGCGGATGCGCGACCGGCAGGGCGAGGATCGCGTCGCGCAGCGTCTGCCCGGCCGGCGTCGGCGCGAGCGCCCCGCCCAGCAGATCGTCGAGCGCCCGGGCCTGCGCCAGAGCGGTCCGGGCCTCGGCGGACTCCGCCAGCAGGCGCCGGGCCGCCCGCCGCTCGGCCTCAGGCCAGGTCGCCAGGTCGGCCCCCTTGGCCTCCAGAAGCTCTTCGAAACGATCCGGTTTCATGGTCGCCGCCTCCTCATTCCTCCGCCAGGAGCCGCTGCCTGAGGCCGCGCCGGGCGCGCACCAGAAGCGCCTCCAGGGCCTTGACGGAGATCTCCATGGCCGCCGCCGCCTCGGCATTGCCGACCCCGGTCACGTAGGTCAGGGAGATCGCCATCCTTTGCTTCGCAGGCAGGTCCGCGATCGCCGCCTCGACTTGGCTCTGCCGTTCCTGGACCAGCAGCCGCTCCTCGGCGGCGGGACCCGGGTCGGGCGGATCGAATTCCGGCGCCAGGGGCAGGTAGCGCTGCTGGACCCTGGACTTCCGGTTGAGGCAGCGGTTCAGGGTCACCCTGTAGAGCCAGGTCGAGAAGCGAGCGCGGCCCGGCCGCCAAGTCTCCGCCTTCTGCCAGACGGTGAGGAAAACCTCCTGCGTCACCTCCTCCGCATCGGCCTCGGATTGCAGCACGCGGCGGGCGAGGCCGAGGACGCGATCGACGTGCCGCTCCATGACCTCGGCAAAGGCGCGTCGGTCGCCCTCGGCGATCCGAGCCACCAATCGATCATCCTCCCCGATCTCACCCATGACCGCATTGCGGGTCCGACGGTCTCAGCCCCCGGCCGACCTACTCGGAAGACCAGGTCCCGTTGTAAGTCCCGGTTTCGCCGTCACGCTTGGTCCGCTCCCCTCGATGCCGGTGCTGCCGTCGTCGTTGCGCGTAACCGTCCGCGTACCCTGGCCGCTCCTGCCGTTAGGATAGGTCGTCGAAGAGGATCTGGTCACGCTCTGGTTCTCGGAGTCCACGACGCGCTCGGAGGAGCGCTCGAAGCTCCGCCCGTCCGGCGCGGTCCGGGTGACGTCGCGGGTCGCGCTGCCGCCGCCCCGGCTCCAGGATTTCTCGACGCTGCCGCCGCGCGCGCCCTCGCGGGTCACCTTGCGGCTGCCGGCTTCGACGGCCGTGGCGAAGAGCGCCAGGGCCAGTCCGGAGGTAAGCAGGAAGACGCCGACCTTGCTCATGGTCTTCATGACGGATCTCCTATGGTTTCGAAGACGTGCCGATGGGCTCAGCGCCGCTCGCGCAGTTGCTCCCGGAACCGGGTCATCTCCGCCTCGGTCAGCCGGCCATCGCCGTCGGCGTCGGCGCGCTGGAAAATCACCGGCTCCGCCTGCAGGAACTCGTCCCGCGAGACCTTGCCGTCGCCATCGGTGTCCGAGCGTTCGAAGAACGACTGCCGGCCGCCGGTGAGGCGTTCGCGGAAGCGCCCTCTGGCTTCTTCGGTCTCGGCCTTGGTGACGAAGCCGTCGCCGTCCGCGTCCAGCTTGCCGAACATCTCGGCGCGCATTTCCCGGACCTCGGCCGCTTCGACCACGCCGTCGCCGTTGCGGTCCATGCGTTGGAAGGCACGCCCGCCCTGTGCCAGGGCGACGGCGGAGGCGGTGGATGCGACCAGAAGGCCGGCTAGAACCATGAAGATCGGGGACTTGGGCATGGTCTCCTCCAGTTTTGGGGACTTGAAGGGCGGCCAGCCCGACCGGCCGCATCCACCCCTTTGCACCCGCCAGGGCGGAAAACCCTGCGAATCTTCTTACCCCCTTGATTCAGTTGGACGAGTCCGCCGGCCGGCGGTGGCGGGCCGCCGAGCCGAAACGCCGCGACCCGGCCGGACGGTGAGAAACTTCACTGCCGGCGGTCTCGCCTCTGTTGAGTCTAGAGCAGCCCGCGTCCATTCGAACGCGGATAAGCTGCTCTAACTATATGGAATAGATCAAATTATCTGCGCTTAATTGAGTCCAATTAAACGCAGTTTGATCTAGTCCCGGCTCGGAACGACCGCAGCGCCTCCGCAAGGAAATCGAAGATGACCGAATCCGAGACGACCGAGGGCCCCGCCGCGCCGCGCCGCGATCCGGGCCGACCGTTCGGCGCGCTGAACTGCCTCTGGGCCGTGCTCCGGGATATCGGCCGGGTGCTCCGATACACCCGTCTTTCGATCCTGGTGACCCTGCTCGCCGGCTTGGCCCTGATCCTGACCGGCCAGGGGCAGGACCTGATCGTGATCCGCGCCGAGGAACCCCTGTCGCTTCTGCCGTTCTATCCGGCGGTCATCTTCTGGGCGGTCAACGCCTGGTACTGGGCCCGGGTGACGCTACGCCACTGCGCCCGGATCCCCTGGAAGGAGGACCCCGGAGAGACGCCCTGCCTGGGCGGCCGGCTGAGGCGCGTGCGCTGGCTGGTCCGCCACGTCCCGCGCGCGATCGGGGCCGGCGCCTTCGCGTTGATCGCCGTCGCGCAATTCGTTGCCAGCGGCCGCGACGGCCTCGGCGGCGCCGAGCAGGAGCTGCTGCGGACCCTGACCGCGATCACCCTGGCCCTGGGCGTCGTCTTCTATCTTGCGGCCACGTACCGGCGGCCGGTGAGCCGGGCGGTGGGCCGAGGCGTCGCCGCCCTGCGGAAAGGCGCCGCCCCGGATTGGCTGATGCTGGGCGATGCGCCGGCGTACGCGCCGGTACCCGGCGTCCTCGCGCTGCCCAGGCGGCTGAAACAGAGCTTCGCCGCCTCCGGCATGGCCTTGCTGCTGGTCTTTTCGCTCGCCACCCTGGCGCCGACCCGGCTCGGCTGGCTGTCTTCCGACACGATGTTCCTGGTCGGGGCCAGCCTTTGGATCGCGCCCGGCACCTGGGTGATCCTCCTCGGCAAGCGCGGCGATCTGCCGCTCCTTTCCTTCCTGGTCGTGCTGGCCTTGATCTTCAGCTTCTTCAACGACAATCACGCCCTGCGCGACCTGGGCCGCCGGGACGCCGACGAAAGAACCAGCGTGGCGCAGGCGCTGGCCGCCTGGCACGCGCGGAGCGGCGAGGCGAGACCCAAGCTGGTCCTGGTGGCGACGGCCGGCGGCGGCAGCCGCGCCGCCTATTGGACCGGCAGCCTTCTGGGCACGCTCCAGGACCTGAAGACGGACTTCGATCGGCGGCTCTTCGCGATCAGCGGCGTCTCGGGCGGCTCGCTCGGCGCGGCGGTCTTCCGCAGCCTTCTGACCGCGAAGCCCGGGGGCGCAGCGCCCTGCGAGGACACAGGGGCACCGGGCGGCGCCTACCGCGACTGCGCCCGCGCCATCCTGGGCGCCGACTTCCTGACCGCGACGACGGCGGCCCTGCTGTTCCCGGATCTGGTCCAGAGGTTCCTGCCCCTCGGCCTGCTGCCAGACCGTGCCGAGGCCCTGGAGGAAGCTTGGGAGACCGCCTGGAAAGAACAACTCGGGAACGATCTGCTGAGCCAGGACTTCTTCGCGTCCTGGCCGCCGGACGGCGGCGCGCGGGCGCTGCCGGCCCTGCTGCTGAACGGGACCTCGGTGGCCAGCGGCAAGCGGATCGTGACCAGCAACCTCCGTGTCGCCGAGCACCTGACCGATGCCTACGACTTCTTCGCGCGCTGCCGCATGGGACTCAGGATGAGCACGGCGGCCAACAACTCGGCGCGCTTTCCGATCATCGGGCCGGCCGGGACCCTCCGCCCCGACGGCGAGGAGGAACCCGGCTGCGACTTCGAGCGTCCGTTCGATCGTATCGTCGACGGCGGCTACTTCGAGAACTTCGGCGCCACCACGGCGCTGGACCTGCTGCGCGCCTTGGCGGACGCCCCCTGCCATCGGGACGCAAAGCCCTGCGACTACGAGCTGATCGTCATCCAGATCAGCAGCGACCCCGGCTACGCCGGCGTCAAGACCAACGCGAAGCCGGGGCCGGACGCGGTCGACCTGCGCCGCGCAAAGGCCCCGGGAAGCTTCGCCTCGGAGCTCCTGGCCCCGGTCGAGACCTTGCTCAACACGCGCAACGCGCGCGGCGTCCTGGCGGCGCAGTCGCTTCACGACCGGGTCGTGGAGGTGGCGAAGGGTGACTTCATCGAGTTCCGGCTGGTCACGCCGGAGGGCGAGAGCGATCCACCGCTCGGCTGGGTCCTTTCCGGCGCGGCTCGAAAGACCATCGACTGTCAGCTCGCGATCCCGGCCAACAAGGAGAGCCTGAAGACGCTCAGCCGGCTCCTGGGCTTCGAAGCCGAGGCCCGGGCGTTCCTGGACCGGCTGCAAGACAGCCCCTGCAAGACGGCCCCATAGACGCCGCCGAGCCTCCGTTGCCGAGCCTCCGTTGCCGATCCTCCGTTCAGGCCGCGGATGGCGCCGTCTCCGCGGTGTAGGGCGGAGCCGGGAAGTACCCGATGCGCTGCTGCACCTCGCGCGCCAGCGCCGGGGAGAAGAGTCACCAGCTTGCCGGCGCGCACGAAGCGCAGGCCTTCCAGCACCTCGGCGGCGAGGCCGCCGGCGCGCAGTTCGTCGATCGAGAAAGCCCGCCCGGACTCGCAGGCCCGCCGCCTGGCAGCAATGACAGTGACCGCGAAGATTCCGCCACAACGCGCGTCGGCGACGGAGAGATCAGAGGAAGGCGCGCAGCGCGAGGTAGAGCCCCAAGACCGCCAGCGCGGCGAAGAAGAAGCGCCGGAAACCGGCCTCCGAGAAGCGGCCGCGGAGCCGGCGCCCCAGGACCTGGCCCAGCAGGGCGGTGGGCAGGCCGGCCAGGGACATCAGGCCCAGTTCGACCGGCAGCAGGCCATGGCCGCCAAGGCCGGCGGCGAGCGCCAGGGTGGCGACCGTGAAGGTGATCCCCATGGCCTGGACGAAGTGGTCGCGCGGCAGGCCCAAGGCCTGAAGGTAGAGCACGCCCGGCACCATGAAGCTCCCGGTCAGGCCGGTGATGACCCCGGTGGCGCCGCCCACCGCGGGTGACAGGACCGGCTCGTATCGGCCGGGCGGCGGAATCTGCGGCGTCAGGAAGCTGATGACCGAGTAGAAGCAAAGCAGGAGGCCGAGCAGGCCGGAGAACAGCAGGGCGTCGCCCCGCGCCAGGACCCCGGCGCCGAACCAGGCGCCGATGCAAAGCAAGGCCAAGAGGGGCCAGAGCCGGCGCAGCAGCACGAAAAAGGCGCCGCCCGACATCGCCTGCCAGACGTTGGTGACCAGCGCCGGCACCACGATCAGGGCCATGGCCTCCTTGAGGCCCAGGGTCGCGGCCAAGAGGCCCAGCGCCACGGTCGGCAATCCGGTGCCGATCAGGCCCTTGACCAGGCCGCCGGCAAGGAAGGCGGCGGCGACGAGAAGCAGGGTTTCGGGTGTCCACATGCTCGAGCGGGCGGGAAGACCGGCGGAGGTTCAAAACGGGCGGCACTCGGATGCCCTGATGTATCACAGGACGCCGCGCCCGTCCCGCGCCGGCGGACAGACGGGCACCAAATAAATGATTTTATCTAAAATTTGAAATATCAAGTAATAAATAAAATTCGCATTAAGCATGATTTTTATTGGACAAATAATTAGGAAATTATTATCTTTACGAAGATTTAGGGAGTGGCGAGATGGTGAGGAAGTCCGGGGCACTTGGCCATGAAGTCGGACCCGCCTTCCTGCTCCGTCAGGAGGGTTCGGCCTCCGACGGCGGCCGCTCGATGCAGGTCGGCGGCAAGAGCGACCACGAGGCGCAGGTCCTCAAGTACTTCCGGGCGAACCTGGGCGACGGCGGGATCGGCGCCCCGGACATTCGGGTCAGCAGCGCCGGCGACCTGACAAAGCTCCGCCTCGCAGAGTAGCCACCGACCGTGGTGCCCTGCGCCCGGCTCGGCCATCCGGCCGAGCCGGTTTTTTTCGTCCGGACAGGCCGGCAGCCTGAGCGGCCCCCGCCCTCCCTGGTCGTGACCGTTGTCGCCGAAGGCAGAAAGGACTCCGGGCGGCGGTCGCGGCCTTGCTCGGGTGTCCGGGGGCTCGGGTGTCCGGGGGCTCAGGTGTCGAGGAAGGAGCGCAGCTTGCGGCTGCGGCTGGGGTGCTTGAGCTTCCGGAGCGCCTTGGCCTCGATCTGGCGGATGCGCTCGCGGGTGACCGAGAACTGCTGGCCGACCTCCTCCAGGGTGTGGTCGGTGTTCATGCCGATGCCGAAGCGCATGCGCAGCACCCGCTCCTCGCGCGGGGTCAGGGAGGCCAGGACCCGGGTCGTGGTCTCGCGCAGGTTGGCCTGGATCGCCGCGTCCAGGGGGATGACCGCGTTCTTGTCCTCGATGAAGTCGCCGAGGTGGGAATCCTCCTCGTCGCCGATCGGGGTCTCGAGCGAGATCGGCTCCTTGGCGATCTTGAGCACCTTGCGGACCTTCTCCAGCGGCATGACCAGGCGCTTGGCCAGCTCCTCCGGGGTCGGCTCGCGGCCGATCTCGTGCAGCATCTGGCGGCTGGTGCGGACCAGCTTGTTGATGGTCTCGATCATGTGCACCGGGATGCGGATGGTCCGCGCCTGGTCGGCGATCGAGCGGGTGATCGCCTGGCGGATCCACCAGGTGGCGTAGGTCGAGAACTTGTAGCCGCGGCGGTACTCGAACTTGTCGACCGCCTTCATCAGGCCGATGTTGCCCTCCTGGATCAGGTCCAGGAACTGCAGGCCGCGGTTGGTGTACTTCTTGGCGATGGAGATCACGAGGCGCAGGTTGGCCTCGACCATCTCGGTCTTGGCCTTGCTCGCCTCGCGCTCGCCGGTCTTGACCGTGGTGACGATGCGGCGGAACTCGCTGATCGGCAGGCCGCTGTCCTCGCTGACCTGGGCGATCTCCTTGCGGATGTCCTTGACCTCGTCGCCGTGCCGCTCGGCGAACTTCTCCCAGCCCTTGCCGGACAGCCGCTTGACCCGCGAGACCCAGCGCGGGTCGAGCTCGCGGCCATAGTAGTACTTCAGGAACTCGCCGCGATCGACGCCGCACTTCTCGGCCATGCGCAGCAGGCGG
>JAKSBE010000323.1 GCA_022361275.1 Kiloniellales bacterium | reverse complement strand
TAGAGCCGGTCGTCGCCGCCGTCGCCCTGAATCGTTTCGCCGCCTTCGGAGCCGTAGACCACGTCGTCACCGTCGTTGGCGTCGATCAGGCGGAAGTTGACCAGCACGGTGCCGCGAAAGTCGAGGACGTTGTCACGATGGGTGCCGTCGATGTCGCGCCAGCGGGCGTCGATGATCTCGATGGACTGCTCTCGGCCGTCGAAGTTCTCGAAGGTCAGGTTGCTGCAGTGGACATTGACGATCTTGTCGACGCCCTGGCCGCCGTAGGCCAGATCCTTGGCGTCATAGCGCCCGCGGAAGTAGAACACGTCGTTGCCGGCGCCGCCGTACATGACGTCGTCGTCCCGGCCCCCCATCATATGATCGTCGCCCTCGCCGCCCAGCAGGACGTCCCGGCCGCGATCGCCGAGCAGCCAGTCGTTGCCGCCGCCGCCCTCGACACGATCATGGCCGTCACCCGCCCAGACGACGTCGTGGCCGTCGCCGGCACGAACCTCGTCGTCGCCACGGTCCGCGAAGATCATATCTCTGCCCGTGGTGCCCTTGAGAAGGTCCTTGCCCCTGCTGCCGAAGACTACGGCCATTGTTTCCTCCCGCCCAAATGCCGCCAAGCCCAACCCCGTCGAGATCCGCCGAAATCTCGCGCTCTGACCTTTCGTCTGGCGTTAATAATTTAGCCGTGAATTTCTTACTGGGAGATAAACGGGAGGTTTTATTATTGTTGTATTTATCTACTTTTATTTTCAAACACAAATCATGACCAATCATGACCAAGAATTTCTGTAGGCTTGAGCCTATATTACTTAGGCGTTAGCCATTTCAGGGGCGCGCCTCTGCGAGGGTCGGGCGCATTGCCGTCAGGCCTGCAGAAACCTCTGGGAGTCCTCCTCGAGAACGAGGCAGGTCAAGCGCCCCCCATAGCAGGCGCCGGTGTCGATGCCGATGCGGTTCGGCCGGCGGTCTGGTGCATCGGTCGGGCTGCGGCCGTGAACCACGACCCAGCCGTGGTCCCGGGTCGAAAAGAGGAAGGGATCGCGGATCCAGATCAGATCCTCGGGGTCTTGCTCGGCCAGCGGCACCCCGGGGCGCAGCCCGGCATGGACGAAAAGGTAATCGCCCTCGACGTGCGAAAGGGCGAGGGAGTCGAGGAAGGCCCGGTGCCGCCGGGGCAGGGCCCGCCCCAGGGCGGCGCTCAGCGCGATGGGCGGACCGGCAGGGTCCAGCATATAGCTGCGGCAGGTCGCGTCACCGCCGTTCATGAGCCAGAGCGGGCCGGCCGCCGGGTCTTCGAGGAAAGCCCGCATCATGGTATCGTGGTTGCCCCTGAGATGGACGCAGGTGAAGCCCGGCAGCGGAAAACCGCTCAGGATCTCGAGCACCTCCCGCGAAGCGGGACCCCGGTCGACGTAGTCGCCGAGGGTGATCAGGACCTTTTCCCGGTCTCGATCCCGGGCCGCGTCCTCGAGGATCTGCCCCAGCAGGGCATCCAGCTGACCTCTGCAGCCGTGGACGTCCCCGATGGCGTAGAGGCGCTTGCCCGCCGGCGCCCGCGGCCTGCTCGACGTCATCTGCCGCTTCCCCGGAACAGAGGCGAGGCTTGGCCCGCGATGGCTTCCGAATCGTTAAGCCTTTGGCAAAGGCCCGGCCCTATATTCTGCCGCCTTCGAACTCTGACTCTAGGTTGAGAGATGAGCTCTCCCCAGGCAAGCGGGGATCCGCGGGCGGAGCAGCAGCCGGCGTCGCAAGAGGCGATCCTGCGGGACTATGCCGAAAGGCTCAGGAGGTTCCGAGAGCGGCGGCGGGCTGTCCACCTGCAGATCAGCAGACTGCGCCCGGAGAACCGGCGCCCCCACCACCTCAGGATCGCACAGCAGGCTTTCGAGCCCCTGGTCCAAGGCTACGAGGGCGCGCTCTTCAAGCTGTTCAGCGAGGATCTGGTCGTCACGGTCAACGGCGCGCCGAAAGACCGCCTCGACAAGGTCATCGACCGCCTCTGCGGCCTCTTCGGCGAGGATCCGCTCTTCGCCGCAGACGCCCCGGTGTCCGCCTTCGTCACCCACTTCGACCTGGAGCACGACCTCGAAGCCCTGATCGACCTCGCGGACCGGATGGAACGGGCCCGCCAGGACCAGGAGGCCGAGAGCGCGGCAGGCGAGCCGGCGGACAGCCTCGCAGCGGATCGCCCGGTGCAGAGAAGCCCGCTCGACCCGGAGGGGCTGCGGCAGATGGTCGAGGCCATCGTCCAGGCGGATCTTTCGAACTACTCGCGCCGCCAGCTGATCTGTGTCGTGATCCCAGGGGCCCCGCCGCAGCCCGTTTTCCGCGAGCTTTTCATCGCGGTCGCCGCCCTGGGCCAGACCCTGCTCCCGAACCGGGAGATCCTGGGCAACCGCTGGCTGTTCCAGTACCTGACCCAGATACTCGACCTCCGGGTCCTGGCCATGCTGACCAAGAGCAACGACATCCTTCACGAGGGCCATGTCGCCATCAACCTCAACGTCGAGACGGCGACCTCGGCGGCCTTCCTGAAGCTGGACGAAGCCTTGAACAAGGCCGACAGGGGCAAGATCATCATCGAGTTCCAGGTCATCGACGTCTTCGCCGACCTGGCCCGCTTCGCCTTCGCACGGGATTTCCTGCGCAGCAGGGGCTACCGGGTCTGTCTGGACGGCTGCTCGCACCTGACGCTGCATCACATCGACCGCCGGAAGCTGGGGGTCGATTTCGTCAAGCTCGCCTGGAGCAACGCCCTGAGCGACTGCCTGGAAGGTCCGCAAGGGGACGACCTCAAGGCCGCCGTCGTCCGGATGGGCCGGCAGAGGATCATCCTCAACCGCTGCGACGCGCCGGAAGCGCTGGAGATCGGCCCGCGCCTGGGGATCGACCTCTACCAGGGCTATCACCTGGACAACCTGCTGGCGGGATCCGAACTGCGTCACAAGCCGGTGAAGCTGTTCCGCGAGAACGCGCCGCCGGCGACCGCGGAATCCAACGGCCGAAAGACCGGCGACACGCCGTGAGGGGCATCAGCCGCCCGGACCGCTGACCCCCGCCTCGGCGAAGGTCGCCATGCCGGCATGGCAGGCCACCGCCGCCTTGAGCAGCTGAACGGCGAGCGCAGCGCCGGAGCCTTCGCCCAGGCGCAGGCCGAAGTCGAGCAGCGGCGGCTTGTCGATCGCCTCCAGGAGCCGGCCGTGGCCGGCCTCCGCCGAGCGGTGCGAGACGAGGCAGTGGTCCAGAGCCCGCGGATCGGCCGCGAAGAGCACCGCCGCCGCGGCACAGCAGGCGAAGCCGTCCAGCAGCACCGGGGTGCGCGCCACGCGGGCGGCGAGGACGGCGCCGGCGAGCGCCGCCAGCTCCAGTCCGCCCAGGCAGCGCAGCACCTCGAAGGGGTCCCGCCGGCCCGCCGAAGTGGACATCGCCACGGCGTTCATCTTGACGCCTCGCCCGACCGCCGCCCGCTTGCGCTCGAGCCCGGCGTCGTCGACGCCGGTGCCGCGGCCGACCCAGTCCGCCGCCGATCCGCCGAAGAGCGCGAGACAGATCGCGGCGGCGCTGGTGGTGTTGGCGATCCCCATCTCGCCCAGGGCCATCACGTCGAAGCCCGTCTCGACCGCCATCATGCCATAGGCGATGGCCCGCGCGCAGTCCTCCTCGGTCATCGCCGGGCCCTGGGTGAAGTCGGCGGTCGGCTGCTCCAGGGCCAATTCGTAGACCCTGAGATCGGCCTCGGCCAGGGCCGCCAACTGGTTCACCGCCGCCCCGCCGGCGATGAAGTTCTGCACCATCTGCTGCGTCACCTCGGCCGGATAGGCGGAGACGCCGCGGCCGGCGACGCCGTGGTTGCCGGCGAAGACCGCGACCCGCGGATGCTCCATCCGCGGCGGATGGCGGCCCTGCCACTGGGCCAGCCAGAGGCTGAGCTCCTCGAGCCGGCCCAGGGATCCGGGCGGCTTGGTCAGCTGGGCTTCGCGGGTCGCCGTCGCGCTGGCCGCCGCGAGGTCGGGACCGGGCAGTTCGGCCAGGAGACCGCGGATCTCGTCGAAGGTGGCGGCGGGCGGGTCGTCGGCCATGGACGGGGAAGCCTTCCGTATCGGATGCCGGAACTGCGCGGCGAGGACGATCCTCGCAAGGCGTCAGAGCGCAGTATCAGGCTTCCAGGGTGGGCTGCAACCGTCCTATAAGGCTCGCTACCGGAAAGATCTCGCCCGACCGGGGCACGACTCGCGACCAAGGCATGCCAGGAAACCTCGATCCCGCCGCCCTCCGTCAAGACTTCTTTACAGCCCTGGGCTTCCTGACCCGGCTGCCCCTGCCCCGCGGGGTGACTCTGGCCGCCGAGGATCTGCGCCGGGCTCAGCGTCTCTTTCCACTGGCAGGACTGGTCGTCGGCCTGATCGGCGCACTGGCCTTCTGGGTGGCGAGCGCGCTCGGCCTCGGCTCCTGGCCGGCCGGCGCTCTGGCGGTCGCCGCCACCGCGCTGGCGACCGGGGCGCTGCACGAGGACGGCCTCGGCGACACCGCCGACGGCTTCGGCGGCGGCGGCGACGCCGGCCGCAAGCTGGAGATCATGCGCGACAGCCGGCTCGGGTCCTACGGCGGCCTGGCGCTGATCCTGTCGGTGCTTCTGCGGGTCACCGCCCTGGCCGCCCTGGCCGATCCCGACATGGCCGGTGCCGCCCTGGTCGCCGCCCACGTCGCCTCGCGCGGCGCCCTGCCGGCGGTCATGGCGGCCGCCCCGGCGGCCCGGCCGGACGGGCTGGCGGCTTCGATCGGCGCGGCACGGCGGCCCGACCTCTGGCTCGCGCTGGGCCTGACCGCGCTTCTGGTGGTCCTGGCGCTGGGTCTGCGCGGCGGCTTCTTCGTCCTGGCCCTGGTGCTCCTCGCCGGTGCCGCCGTCGTCCGCCTGGCAAGGCGCCAGATCGGCGGCATCACCGGGGACGTGCTGGGCGCGATCCAGCAGGCCGCCGAAGCCACGGCCCTGCTGACCGTGGCGGCCCTGGCATGACCCGGGTCACCTCCTGGTGGTGGGTGCGCCACGCCCCGGTGACCAGCGCCGGCGGGCGGATCTACGGCCAGCGCGACCTCGACGCGGATTGCGGCGACGGCGCGGTCTTCGACTGGCTCGCCGAGCACCTGCCGGCCGACGCCCTCTGGGTCACCAGCCAGCTGCGCCGGACCCACCAGACGGCGGCGGCGATCTGGACCGCCGGCGGCCGGGAACCGGCGGACCCCCTGGTCGAGCCGGCCCTGGCGGAGCAGCATTTCGGCGACTGGCAGGGCCTGACCCACGAGGAGCTGAGCCGGCGGCGCGACGGCCGCTGGCACCGCTTCTGGCTGGCGCCCGCCGCGGAGGTGCCGCCGGGCGGAGAGTCCTTCGAGCAGCTGGTCGACCGCGTCGCCGGCGCCCTGGACCGCCTGCACGACGATCACGGCGGCCGGGACATCGTCGCAGTGGCGCACGGCGGCACGATCCGGGCCGCGCTGGCGATCGCCCTGGGGCTCGACCCGGAGCGTGCGCTGGCCTTCTCGGTGGCCAACTGCTCCCTGACCCGCGTGGATCACATCTTGGGCAAAGAGGGGGCAGCTTGGCGTGTTGTCTGTGTCAACCGCCTTCCCGGCGGGGCGAGTTGAGCCTGGCCAGAATCGACTGTGGTAAAGTAAAGGTTAAAGGCGGGCGGCAGTCGAGGTTAGAGGAGTGGGAGAGACATTGATGTTCACGACCTTCAATCGACGTAGGTCCCTGCTTGCCGTTGCCGGTTTCGTGCTGAGCGTGGCGTTCCTCCTGGCGCTGATCGTCGCACCGCCGGCGCGGGCCGTCACCGAGCAGGAGCATCTGGTCAACGAGGCTCAGCTCACGCTGAAAAAGCTGCTGGACGACGAAAACCTGGGCAACATGCCCGACTTCCTGAACCGGGCCCGGGCCGTCTACATCATTCCGGCCCTGTTCAAGGGTGGCTTCGTGCTGGGCGCCGAGGGCGGCAAAGGCGTCCTTCTCGCCAAGGGCTCCGACGGAACCTGGAGCAGCCCGGCCTTCTACAACATGGCGGGCGGCAGCATCGGCCTGCAGATCGGCGGCCAGGTCTCCGAGGTCGTCCTGACGATCATGAACGACGAGGCCCTGCGGGCGATCCTTGAAGACAAATTCAAGATGGGCGGCGATCTCAGCATCGCCGTCGGGCCGATCGGCGCCGGGATCGAAGCCGGCACCACCAGCAATTTCGATGCCGACGTCTACGCTTTCTCTCATGCGGTCGGCCTCTTCGGCGGCGGCTCGCTGGAAGGCTCGGCGATCTTCATCAACGAGGAAGACAACCAGACCTACTACGGCAACGCCGCGCCGGCGGAGGCGATCCTGCTGGAACGCCGCTTCAACAACCCGCAGTCCGAGCCGCTGCGCAAGCTTCTGCCCTAAAGCAGAGACCAAGCGACGTCCTTCGACCCTCCGGTCCGCACAAGCGGACCGGAGGGTTCGAAATCGGCGGCCTGACGACCGAGAAGCCTGGTATCGCCGCGCGCCTCCGCCTATATGTCAGCGAGACAGCGGCGGAGGAGGGCTCATGCAGAAGCGTGCGATCATCGTTTTCCTGGTCGGACTTCTGGTGCTTCTGGGCGGTGCCGCCGCTTATATCCTGACCGCGCCCGCGAGTACCGTCACGCGACTGCCGTCCCAGGCCGGCAGCGGCACGGCCAAAGTCGGCGGCGCCTTCGAGCTGATCGACCAAAGCGGACAGACACGCACGCAGGCCGACTTCGCCGGCCGTCACATGCTGGTCTACTTCGGCTTCACCTACTGCCCGGACGTCTGCCCGACCTCCCTTGCCATCATGTCGCAGGGTCTCGACCTCCTCGAAGCGGAGGCCGGCAGCCTCGAGGACCGGGTCGTCCCGGTCTTCGTGACCGTCGATCCGGCGCGCGACGACGTCGAAGCGATGGCGGCCTACGCCGAGCACTTCCATCCGCGCCTGGTCGCGCTCACCGGCAGCGACGCGCAGATCGCCGCGGCCGCCAAGGCCTACCGCGTCTACTACCGCAAGGTCGACGACCCCAGCGCAAGCGAATACCTGGTCGACCACTCCTCCTTCATCTACCTGATGGGGCCCGACGGCACCTACGTCAGCCACTTCGCCCACAACGCCACCCCACAGGAGATCGCCGAGAGGCTGAAGGGCTTTCTCAAGCTCTGAGCCTCCCGAAAGCTTCCTCCGCCGAGGAGCCGCAGGAAACGCCTGGGCATCAGCCCGATCTACGTCCCCCACGACCAGGTCGAGGCCATGCCCCTGGGTCACCGTCTGATGGTCCTGAACGGCGGCCGGATCGAGCCGCCGGGCGCCGACACCCCGGTCCGCGGCCACCTCGGCGAGGCCGGCTGAGGGCCTGACCTTGCGCCTCACTTGCAATATGCGACATGGCGCCGCAGCACGCGCGGCAGATGAAAAATGGGAGGCAGGATATGGCCGAGGAACCGGTCGCCATCGTCACCGCCGCGGGCAGCGGCATGGGCGCCGCCATCGCCGAGGAGCTGGCCGCACGTGGCTATCGCCTGACCGTTCTGTCCTCGTCGGGGAAGGGCGAAGCCCTGGCCGAGCGGCTGGGCGGCATCGGAATCACCGGCTCCAACCTGGAGCCGGCGGACCTGGAGCGCCTGGTGGCGGCGACCCTGGAGCGCTACGGCCGCATCGACGCGGTCGCCAACAGCGCCGGCCATGGACCCAAGGGCGCGTTGCTGGAACTCAGCGACGCCGACTGGCAACTCGGCATGGAGACCTATTTTCTGAACGTGGTGCGGATCTGCCGCCTGGTGACCCCGGCGATGGAAAAGCAAGGGAAGGGCGCGATCGTCAACATCTCGACCTACGCCACCTTCGAGCCGGAGTCCTTCTTTCCGACCTCGGGCGCCTTCCGCGCCAGCCTGGCGGCCTTCACCAAGCTCTATGCCGACCGCTACGGACCTGCCGGCATCCGCATGAACAACATCCTGCCCGGCTTCATCGACAGCCTGCCGGAGAAGGAGACGTTCCGCAGCCGCATCCCCATGGAACGCTACGGCACGGTCGCCGAGGTCGCCAAGACCGCGGCCTTCCTGCTCTCCGACGACGCCGGCTACATCACCGGCCAGAACCTCCGGGTCGACGGCGGCATCACGCGCTCGGTCTGAGCGGGAAAAGGCGTGATCTCAAGGCCTTGCGGCGCCCTTCGGCCGGTGCAAACTCCGGATAGCCGGCAGCGGCCCTTTCCCGCATCCTCGGGCTCTGTCAGACTTGAAGGAGACGGAGTCATGTCGGGAAGGGAAAGGATGACCAAGGCCAGCGGCGCGACCGCGGCACCGCCGCAGCAGGTCGACCTCGTGCGGGCGGTCTGTGCCCACATCGACGCGCAGGAGGGCGAGCCGACGACCCTGGCCTCCCTGGCCGACCATGCCGGCATCTCGCCCTGGCATCTGCAGCGGGTCTTCAAGCGGGTGATGGGCGTCTCGCCGCGCGACTACGCCGACGCCCGCCGCAGCGAGCGCTTCCGCGCCGAGCTCAAGAGCGGCGAATCGGTGGCCAGCGCCACCTACGGTGCCGGCTACGGCTCGGCCAGCCGGGTCTACGAGCGCGCCGCGCATCACCTCGGGATGACGCCGGCCTCCTATGCCAAGGGCGGCAAGGGCGCGCGCATCACCTATGCCCTGGTCGATTCGTCCCTGGGCCGCCTGCTGGTCGCGACCACGGACAAGGGAATCTGCTTCCTCTGCCTGGGCGACGACGATACCGAGCTCGAAAACGAGGTCCGCGCCGAGTTCCCGCGGGCCGACGCGCTGGAGCGCGACGACATGGCCCTGGCGCCGACCCTCGAGCTGGTGCTGGCCCACATCGCCGGCGAGGCGCCGCACCTCGACCTGCCCCTGGACGTGCGGGCGACCGCCTTCCAGCGCCGGGTCTGGCAGGAGCTGGGCGCCATCCCCTACGGCGAGACCCGGACCTACTCCGAGATCGCCGAGACCCTGGGTGTGCCCAAGGGACAGCGCGCGGTCGGCCGCGCCTGCGCCACCAACCCGGTGTCGATCGTCATCCCCTGCCACCGGGCCCTGCGCGAGGACGGACACCTGGGCGGCTACCGCTGGGGTTTGTCGCGCAAGCGGGCGCTGCTGCGCCTGGAAGCCGAGCAGAGCCCGGCCTGAGGGCACCGGCACCGAACCCCGTCGAGAACCTCCGGCACATCGCGCAACCTCGGCGGATCATGTCTATCGGCCTGCGCGACTGGGCACACGTCGGTCAGTCCCTGTGGCCGCTGCTATAAAGGGCACGCGACACTTGCAACCCGCGGACCGATTTGCGCCCGACGCCCGAGCGTCGCTCCCGCTTCGGTCGCACCCTTGTCGGAGGCAGCGGATATGTCGATAGACGACCCGATCGATGACGTCGCCCGGTTGCTGGCCCGCTTCGGTCACGACGTCGAGGGCACGGGCCTCGCGCCGGCGGCTGTCGCGGCCTCGGCACGCAGTTTCCCGAGGCTCTACGCCGGTTCTATCTCCGCTTTGGCGCTCACGCCGCCTATCGGCCGAAAGGCGCCTATAGCTTCAGGCTCATCCGCCGGACGCGCTCAAGATCGAGCCGGAGGGCGCGGCGCTTCTTCGGACGGACAGCATTCCGCTCTTCGTCGATACGGTTTCACGCCTCACGCCCGCGGCCCGAGGAAGCGCTCGGATCCGTTTCGAGAGCGCGAGCGAACTGCGCCACATCGAGGCGCTGGAAGCGCTCGGAGATCTCCGGATCAGATGCCGCTATCGAAGCGCGCTCCTTCACGAGCGCGATGCCGACCCGAATCGTATCGAAGAAGCGTCATTGACGGAGTTGAAGGCGCTGCGGGACGGCGGGCCGGACAGGGCGGGCGGGTGAGCGCGCTCCGTCGCTTTGTCAGAGACACCCGAAATCCGAATTCGCGTCGCAGAGCGTGACGACGCCGCAGCCACCGCCGATATGGCCAACAAGCTGAACGTCCTGCACGACAAGCCGGAGTCCTTCTCCGCCGCACGGATTCTCGAGGACCGCCGCGACCGGCGGCCGGGCTTTCCGGCGCTGCTGGCCGAGGCGAAGAGGCGCGTGGATCCTGGAACTCGACGGAGCGACCCTAGATCAAACTGCGTTCAATTGGAATCAATCAAACGCAGTTTGATCTATTCCATATAGTTAGAGCAGCTTATCCGCGTTCGAATGAACGCGGGCCGCTCTAGCGGCGCTGGCGCGGCAGGCGGACGCCCCATCCCAGAAAGGCCGTCCCGGAAACCCCGCCCCAGAAAGGCGACCTATAAAGGCGACAAAGCTGACACTTGCGGGGGGACTTTGCCCTGGCTATACAAAATGCATGCCGTTGGACGGAAAGGCACCCAACATCTTGTGGGTCGGCGCGCGCGAGGTTCCGCTTGCGGTCCGCGTCCATCCGCGCGCCCGGCACATCGCGCTGGTGATCGACGGCGCCAAGGGCGGGGTCCGCCTGACCCTGCCGCCCGGGGTCTCGGTCAAGGCCGGACTGCGCTTCGCTACCAAGCATGCCGACTGGCTGGAATCTCAGCTCGCCAGCCTGCCGCCGCGGATCCCCTTCGCGCCCGGCGCGCGGATCCCCCTTCTTGGCCGGCCGCACCTGATCCGCCACATCCCTGAAGGCCGCGGCGGGGTCTGGCGCCGGGACGACCGCGTCTTCGTCTCGGGCCGGCCCGAGCACCTGGCGCGGCGGGTGGCCGACTTCCTCAAGCGCGAGGCCCGCGAGGCCATCGCACCGAAGGCGCACGACCTGGCGGCCGTCATCGACCGCAGGCCCGGGCGGATCACGGTGCGGGAGATGAAGAGCCGCTGGGGCAGCTGCTCCTCCGACGGCCGCCTGCGCTTCAACTGGCGCCTGGTCCTGGCCCCGGAAGCGATCCTCGACTACGTTGTCGCGCATGAGGTGGCGCATCTGGTCCACATGGACCACAGCCGCCGCTTCTGGCGCGTCGTCGACCGCCTCTGCCCCGACGCCGCCGCGGCGCGGCGCTGGCTGGCGAAGAACGGCAACGACCTGATGCGCTATGGTTAAAGACGTACGGGAGGTCGGGGGTGGCGGTCCCGGAAAGTAGCGGATTTCTGGTCGACGCCACGATCTACCTCGGCGCGGCGGTCCTGACCGTGCCCCTGTTCAAGCGCCTGCGCCTCGGCTCCGTGCTCGGCTACCTCGCCGCCGGCGCGGTGATCGGGCCGTCGCTTCTGGGCATCGTCAGCGATCCCGAGTCGGTCCTTCACTTCGCCGAGTTCGGCGTGGTGCTGCTGCTTTTCGTCATCGGGCTGGAGCTCAAGCCCCAGCGGCTCTGGGCCATGCGGCGCGAAATCTTCGGCCTGGGCCTGGCCCAGGTCGTGATCACCGGCGCCGCGCTGGCCGGAATCGGCCTGGCAGTCGGCCTGCCGCTCGGTGCGGCCCTGGTCGCCGGCTACGCCCTGGCCCTGTCGTCGACCGCCTTCGCCCTGCAGATCCTCGACGAGCGCGGCGCGCTCAACAGCCGCTACGGCAACCTCTCCTTCTCGATCCTGCTGCTGCAGGACTTGGCCATCGTGCCGCTGCTGGCCCTGATCCCGATCCTGGCGCCGGCCCAGGAGGCGGCCGCCGGCTTCGACTGGTGGGGGGCGGGCAAGGCCGTCGGCGCCATTCTCGGCGTCCTGCTGGTCGGCCACTACCTGCTGAACCCCTTCTTCCGGATCATCGCCCTGACCCGCGCCAGCGAGCTCTTCACCGCCTCGGCCCTGCTGCTGGTCGTCGGCGCCGCGTTGGTCATGGCCTGGGCCGGCCTGTCGATGGCGCTGGGCGCCTTCCTGGCCGGCGTGCTGCTGGCGGAATCGGAGTACCGCCACCAGCTGGAGGCGGACATCGATCCCTTCCGTGGCCTGTTCCTCGGGCTGTTCTTCATCGCCGTCGGCATGTCCGTCGACTGGCGCTTCGTGCTGGAGAACGGCGCGGTCATCGCCGCGGCCGTGGCCGGGCTGATCGTCGTCAAGCTGGTGCTGATCTATGCCCTGACCCGCCTTTTCGGGGCCACCGACCTCGACGCCCAGCGCAGCGCCGTGACCCTGTCGCAGGGCGGCGAGTTCGCCTTCGTGCTCTTCACCGTGGCCGTCGCCGAAGGGGTCATGGCCGCCGAGCTGACCCAGCTTCTGACCGCCGCCGTGATCATCTCGATGGCCCTGACGCCGCTGATCGGCGGTGTTCACGAGGCGCTCATCGAGGCCCGGCCCAAGAAGCCGGGCACCGACGACCTGGAGCCGGCCTCAGACGCCAGCGGCGGCGAGATCCTGGTGGTCGGCTATGGCCGGGTCGGACAGATCGTCGCCCAGATCCTGCGCGCCAGCGACTACGCCGTCACCGCCATCGACCGCGACCCGGAACGGATCCGAATCGCCCGGGACTTCGGGGTCAAGGTCTACTTCGGCGACCTCACCCGGCTCGACGTTCTGGAGGCGGCGGGCGCCGCCCGCGCGCGGGCCATCTTCATCTGCGTCAACGACCGCGAGGCCTGCAACGCGGCGGCGCGGATGCTGCGCGACCGCTGTCCCAACGCCCTGGTCCTGGCCCGCGCCTTCGACCGGGTCCACGTGATGGAGTTGCTGGAGCTGGGGGTCGACTTCTTCGTGCGCGAGACCTTCGAGTCCAGCGTGCTGCTGGCGGCCGAGGGGATCAAGCGCCTGGGCTGCAAGGCCGACACCGTCGACCACATCATCCAGCAGTTCCGGCACCGGGACCAGGAGCGCCTGCTGCTGCAGAAGAAGGACGGCATGCTGGCCGGCCTGGACAAGTTCGACACGCCCTACGACCTGCCGGGCGACGACTGAGCGGCCGGTCCGCGATTCTCAGTCGTCGCGCCCGAAGAAGCGCCGGCGCTCGACCGGCTCCACGCGGGCAGGCTCGGCGGCGGACGGGCGCTCGGCCGAACTGCCCGTCAGCTCGCCGAGAATCCGCGTGATGAAGGTGCCGCCCGAAGGCTCCGGTCCGCGGGCCTGGGCGATGTTGTCGATGGGCAGGGGTTCCGGCTCCTTGCCCTGCAGAGCGCGGCGCATGACCCGGCCCCAGAGCTTGGCCGGCAGTCCGCCGCCGGTCACGCCTTTCATCGGCGTTCCGTCGTCGTTGCCGACCCAGACACCGGCGATCATGGAGGAGGTGAAACCGACGAACCAGGCATCGCGGAAGCTCTGGCTGGTGCCGGTCTTGCCAGCCGCCGGCCACTCGAACTTGGCGCCCTTGCCGGTGCCCCATTCGACCGTGGCCCGCAGCAGGTCGTTCATCTGGTCGACCTGGCGGGCACGGACCAGCTGGCCCGCGCCGCTGCTGACCCGCCGGTAGACCACCCGGCCCGAGGAATCACGGATCTCCTTGATGCCGTGCGGCCAGACCCCGAAGCCGCGGTTGGCGAAGACCGCGTAGGCAGTGGTCAGCTCGAGCAGCGAGACCTCGGAGGTCCCCAGGGCCAAGCTTGGCTGGAGGTCGAGATCGCTGGTGACGCCGAGCCGCCGCGCCGCGTCGGCGACGGCGCCCGGGCCGGCCGCCTGCGAGACCCGAACCGCGACCGAGTTCAGGGAGCGTGCGAAGGCCTCGCGCATCGTGACCTCGCCGTAGTAGCGGTCGCTGTAGTTCCTGGGCGTCCAGCGGCCGACGCTGATCGGCGCGTCGACGAAGCGGCGGTCCGGGTAGAGCCCGTTCTCGAAGCTGGCCAGGTAGACGAAGAGCTTGAAAGCCGATCCCGGCTGCCGGAGCGCCTGGGTCGCCCGGTTGAACTGGCTCTCGCCATAGTCCCGACCGCCGACCATCGCGCGCACCGAGCCATCGGGGTCCATGACCACCATGGCCGCCTGGCCGGCTTCGCGGCTCGCCCCCTCTTCCTCCAGGGCCTTGCGGACCTCCTCCTGGGCCGCACTCTGCAGCGGCAGATCGAGGGTCGTCTGGACGATCAGGTCGCGGTCGCTGTAGCCGACGTAGCTGCGCACCTCGTTCAGAATCCAGTCGGCGAAGTAGCGGGTGCCGGAACCGGCGACGGCCGCCAGCCTGGTCTTCTTGGTCAGTGCGGCGATGGCCTCGGATTCACCGATGAACCCGGTCTCGACCATGGCCTGGAGAACCAGCTGCGCCCGGCCCTCGGCGGCGCCCAGGTTGCGGGTCGGGTTGTAGCGCGAGGGCGCCTTGAGCAGGCCGGCCAGGACCGCGCCTTCGTAGAGGGTCAGATCCTTCGCCGGCTTGCCGAAGTAGCGACGCGACGCGGCGTCGACGCCGTAGGTACCGGCGCCGAAGTAGACCCGGTTCAGGTAGAGCGTCAGGATCTGGTCCTTGGTGAACTTCCGCTCCAGCCAGAGGGCGAGCAGGAGCTCGCGCACCTTGCGGCGCAGCGTGCGGTCCGGCTTGAGGAAGAGGTTCTTGGCCAGCTGCTGGGTGATGGTCGAGCCGCCCTGAACGATCCGGCCCGCCTGGATGTTGGCGAGCATCGCCCGCCCCAGGCCGAAGACATCAACCCCGCCATGGTCGTAGAAACGCCGGTCCTCGACCGCGATCACGGCCTGCGGTACCTGCGGCGGCAGGTCGCCGACGTCGATGGCCTCGCCGTAGAGCTCGCCATAGTTGGCGAGGACCGAGCCGTCGGCCGCAAGCAGGGTCACGCTGGGTGCACGGTCGGCGGCCGCAATCCGGGCGACGTCCGGCAGGTCGTAGGCATAGTAGGCGACGAGGCCGCCCAGCGCCACCAAGCCCCAGACGCCGATCACCCCGGTCCAGACCAGGAGCCAGCGGCCGATGCTCCGCTTCCGCTTCGGCGCCCGCCGGCGGCGCTCCCAACCGGGCCTGCTGTCACCACGAAGTTGCATGCTTGGCCGTTTCCGCTTGGTCCCTGCCAAGTCGACCCCCTGATCCTGCCGCTCTGCGCCTCAGGCCCCATCTTGGGTCTGCGCCATGGCTTTCAAGATAGACTCATGGCGCGTCCAAGAATGGGCATCAATGTGGCAGGGCTGTGACCGAGTTGCCCAACCCCGCCCTCAGCCGCCGATTTCAGACGTCCAGATTGGCAACTTCGAGGGCGTGTGTCTGAATGAATTCGCGACGCGGCTCCACAACATCCCCCATAAGTGTTGCAAAAATGTCCTTGGCCTCGTCGATCTGCTTGACCCGGACCTGGAGCAGCGAGCGCACGTTGGGGTCCAGGGTGGTCTCCCAGAGCTGGTCCGGGTTCATCTCGCCCAGGCCCTTGTATCGCGAAATCGTGATGCCCTTGCGGCCGAGCTCGAAGATGGTGTCGACCAGGCTGCTGGGCCCGGTGATCCGGTAGACCTTGTCCTTGGCCTGCAGCTCGCTGTGAGCCTTGTAGGTCTCCTGCAGCTCCTCGGCCATCTCGTCCAACCGTCGGGCCTCGGAGCTGCGGATCAGGATGCCGTCGATGACCCGGCGCTCGGTGAAACCGCGCAGGGTGCGCCGGAAGGCGAGACCGCCGTCCGGCGCCGCCTCGCCGATCCAGCCCCGCTCGTGCTCGGGCGCCAGGGCGTCCAGGCGGCGGGCGATGTAGTCCGCCGCCTCCGCCGCGCGCTCGGCGTCGGAGATCAGCTCCGGATTGAGGGCACCGGCGATGGCCGCCTGCTCGACCACGTCCCGGTTGCCGACCTTGTTGACCAGGTTGGCCATAAGGTGACGCGCCCGGACGGCGCGCTCGACCAGCCCGGTCAGCGCCCCGGCGGCGGTCTGGGCGCCGTCCTGGCCGAGCAGGACCGCGTCGCGGACGCCGCTCTCGATCAGGAAGGCCTCGAGCTCGGGGTCGTTCTTCAGATAACGCAGCGAGTCCGACTTCTTGGCGCGATAGAGCGGCGGCTGGGCGATGTAGAGGTAGCCGCGCTCGATGATCTCGGGCATCTGCCGGAAGAAGAAGGTCAGCAGCAAGGTGCGGATATGGCTGCCGTCGACGTCCGCGTCGGTCATGATGACGATCTTGTGGTAGCGGATCTTCTCGATGTTGAACTCTTCCTTGCCGATCCCGGTGCCGAGCGCGGTGATCAGGGTGCCGATCTCCTGGCTGCTCAGCATCTTGTCGAAGCGCGCGCGCTCGACGTTCAGGATCTTGCCGCGGATCGGCAGGATCGCCTGGGTCTTGCGGTCGCGGGCCATCTTGGCCGAGCCGCCGGCGGAATCGCCCTCGACGATGAAGAGCTCGGCCCGCCCGGGGTCGCGCTCCTGGCAGTCGGCGAGCTTGCCCGGCAGGTTGGAGACGTCGAGCACGCCCTTGCGCCGGGTCAGCTCGCGCGCCTTGCGCGCCGCCTCGCGGGCCGCCGCGGCCTCGACCACCTTGGCGACGATGCGCTTGGCCTCGTTGGGATGCTCTTCGAAGTACTGGCCGAGCCGCTCGTTGACCACGCTCTCGACCACCGGCCTGACCTCGGAGGACACCAGCTTGTCCTTGGTCTGGCTGGAGAACTTAGGGTCCGGCAGCTTGACCGACAGCACGCAGGTCAGGCCCTCGCGGGCATCGTCGCCGCTGAGCGCGACCTTCTCCTTCTTGGCCAGGCCGGACTCGGCCGCATAGGCGTTGATCTGCCGGGTCAGGGCGCCGCGGAAGCCCGCCAGGTGGGTGCCGCCGTCGCGCTGCGGGATGTTGTTGGTGAAGCACAGCATGGTCTCGTGATAGCTGTCGGTCCACTGCAGCGCGACCTCGACGCCCGTCCCGTCGCGCTCCAGGGCGAAGGTGATGGGCTCCTCGATCAGCGAGGTCTTGGTCCGGTCCAGGTACTGGACGAAGGCCCTGAGGCCGCCCTCGTAGTGCAGATCGACCGCCTTCTCCTCGGCGTGGCGGTCGTCGACCAGGCGGATCTTCACGCCGGAGTTCAGGAAGGCGAGCTCGCGCAGGCGGTGCTCCAGAGTGTCGAAATCGAACTCGGTGTTGGTGAAGATCGCCTCGGAGGGCAGGAAGGTGATCTCGGTGCCGCTGCGCTCGGGCGCCTCCTCACCGATGGCCAGGGGCGCCTCGGCTTCGCCGTCCTCGAAACGCATGCCGTGCTCGCGGCCGTCCCGCCAGATCCGCAGCTCCAGCGACTTCGACAGTGCGTTGACCACCGAGACGCCGACCCCGTGCAGGCCGCCGGAGACCTTGTAGGAGTTCTGGTCGAACTTCCCGCCGGCATGGAGCTGGGTCATGATGACCTCGGCCGCCGAGACGCCTTCCTCCGGATGGATGTCGACCGGGATGCCGCGGCCGTTGTCGCGTACCGTGACCGAGCCGTCGCCGTTGAGGACGATCTCGACCGCGTCGCAGTAGCCGGCCAGGGCCTCGTCGATCGCGTTGTCGACGACCTCGTAGACCATGTGGTGCAGCCCGGTGCCGTCGTCGGTGTCGCCGATGTACATGCCCGGACGCTTGCGCACCGCCTCCAGGCCGCGCAGGACCTTGATCGACTCCGCGCCGTAGTCGCCGTTGCCATCCTTGCTGGATCGTGTTTCGTCGGTCATGAGAGCATCACGTCGGTTCTTGTCCCTAAAGGTCGGCGCCGTCGCTCTAGAGCGTCAGACGGGAGTCCCGGACGGTCACGAAGAGCGCCGCAGCACCGAAGTCGTCGAAGAGGCCGCTGTCGGTGCCGGTCATCCAGGCCTGGGCCCTCAGGGACAGCAGCGCTCCGTAGAGCGCCGCCCGCCGCTGGGCGTCCAGGTGGGCGACGATCTCGTCCAGCAGCAGCAGCGGCGTCTGGCCCCGCTCGAGGCCGACCAGGCGCGCGTGGGCGAGAACGATCGAGATCAGCAGGGCCTTCTGTTCCCCGGTCGAGCACTGGGCCGCCGGCATCCGGCGCGCCAGGTGCCGGACCGCCAGATCGCTGCGGTGCGGCCCGAGGGCGGCGCCGCCGGTCTCTGCATCCTTGCGGCGGCTGGCCGCCAGGGCCGCCTTGAAGCGGTCCTCGGCCTCCAGGGCCGGCGCCTCGGCGAGCCAGGCCTCGACATCGCCGGCCAGGCCGAGCCCGGCCCTGGGAAAGGCGCCTTCGGCCTCGGCGCAGGCCGCGGCCAGGCGTCCGACCAGATCCCGGCGCGCCGCCGCGACGGCGATTCCGCGCTCGGCCATGGTCTCTTCGAGCGCGGCCAGCCAGTCCGGGTCCGCAGGTCCGCCATCGCCGCGCAGGATCCGCGCCCGCTCCCGCAGGGCGTGCTCATAGGCGGTGATCCGCCCGGCATGGGCCGGATCGAAGCTCAGCACCAGGCGATCGAGGAAGCGCCGGCGCCCCGAGGCCCCTTCGAGAAACAGGCGGTCCATCTGCGGCGTCAGCCAGACCGCGCCGAGGACGTCGCCCAGCGCCTGCTGGCTGGAGACCAGGCTGCCGTCGACCTTGACCAGGCGGCGCTCCCGCCCGGTCGCGGCCGGATCGCGGCCGGTGCCGAGCTGGCGCGGGCCCGCCGGCGTCACGACCTCGGCGGAGACGGCCCAGGGAGCTGGGCCGCCCCAGGGCCCCGTCTCTGGCCCCGTCTCTGGCCCCGTCTCGGCCTCGGGGGGCTGGCGGTCGACCTCCGACAGCCGCGCGCCGCGCAGGCCGCGGCCCGGCACCAGGTAGGAAATCGCCTCCAGCAGGTTGGTCTTGCCGGCGCCGTTGGCCCCGGTCAGAACCACCGGACGACCGTCGGTCTCGAGTTCCGCCGCCGCATAGCTGCGGAAGTTGCTGAGCCTGAGACGGGACAGCCAGACGGCCGACCCGCTGGCCGGCGCTTCCGCCGCGCCGCTCCAGGCTCCGTTGCTCGCTGTGGCTGGGCTTACCAAGTCCGCTGGTCCGCAGGACGCGCCGCTAGACCCGCATCGGCATGAGCACGTAGAGCGCGTTGCCGTCGGCGGCGTCGCGCACGATGGTCGGCGAGGAGGCGTCGGCCATGGCGAACTCGGCGCCCTCGCCTTCGATCTGCTGGGCGATGTCCAGCAGGTAGCGCGAGTTGAATCCGATCTCCAGGTCCTGGCCGCCGTAGTCGATCTCCAGTTCCTCGACCGCGGTGCCGTTCTCAGGACTGTTGGCCGAGAGCGTCAGGCTGCCGCCATGCACGGAGAGCTTCACCGCACGGCTCTTCTCGCTGGAGATCGTCGACACGCGATCGACCGCCTCGGCGAAGTCCTTGCAGCGGACCTCCATCATCTTGTCGTTGCCGGCGGGGATCACCCGCTGATAGTCGGGGAAGGTGCCGTCGATCAGCTTGGAGGTCAGCAGGGTCGCGTCGAAGGCGAACTCGATCCGAGTGTCGGAGAGCGAGACCGTGACCGGGTTCTCGGTCTCGTCGATCAGCTTGCGCACCTCGTTGACCGTCTTGCGCGGGATGATCGCCGCCGGCATGTCCGCCGCACCCTCCGGAAGCGGCATCTGGAAGCGCGCCAGGCGATGCCCGTCGGTCGCCACCGCGCGCAGCACCTTGGTGTCGTCGGCTTCCGCCGCATGGAGATAGATGCCGTTGAGATAGTAGCGGGTCTCCTCGGTGGAGATCGCGAAGCGCGTGCGGTCGATGATATCGCGCAGCGCGTCGGCCGCGAGCCGGAAGCTCTGCGGCAGGTCGCCGCTGCCCATGGCCGGGAAGTCCTCCTTCGGCAGGGTCGCGAGCGTGAACTCCGAGCGTCCGGAGCGCAGGACCATGCGGCCACCGTCGCCGCTGGTCGTCAGCTCGACCTGCGCGCCGTCCGGCAGCTTGCGGACGATGTCGTAGAGCGTATGCGCGGGGGCCGTGGTCGCGCCGGCGTCGCCGACTTCGGCCTCCACCTCGTCGACGATGTTGAGGTCCATGTCGGTCGCGGTCAGCCGCAGCTTGCCGCCCTCCGCCTCGATCAGGACGTTGGCCAGTATCGGAATGGTGTTACGGCGCTCGACGACACTCTGCACGTGGCCCAAGGACCGGAGCAGCGCGGCGCGTTCAATGGTCAGCTTCATGATGCCCTGGAATGATGCCAAAACTCAGCGTGATCTTGCCCTCGTGCGGTCCACGCAGTCCTAAAAACCTGCAAGTGGAGATTTTGGCCCCAGATCCGGACCGCGGCCCGCTCTGGAGCGGCCTCGAACCGGGCCCCTCGAAGCGGGTCGCGCAGTATACCTGCCCGCGCCCGGAAAAGGTAGCTTTAATGGCGGTTTAGCCCCAGTCCGCAGGGGTCTTCCAAGGCCTTGAACAAAGCCTTGAATCGGGCCGCAAAACCGGCCACGCCCCCGCCCCGCCCCCCGACCGGGGCTAGCTCTCCAGCATCCGACGCAGCAGCTCGACGTCGTCGGCGAAGCTGGAATCGATGGTCTTCAGCTCTTCGACCTTGCGGACGGCGTGCATCACCGTGGTGTGATCCCGGCCGCCGAACTTGCGGCCGATTTCGGGCAGGGACCGGGAGGTCAGTTGCTTGGCCAGATACATCGCGACCTGCCGGGGGCGGGCCACGGCCCGGGCCCGTCGCGCCGAATGCATGTCGGCCAGACGGATGTTGTAATGCTCGGCCACCCGCTTCTGGATCTCGTCGATGGTCACCCGGCGGTCGTTGGCGCGCAGCAGGTCGTGCAGCACCTCCTGGGTCGCCTCCAGGGTCACCGGCCGGCCGACCAGGGTTGCGTGGGCGACGATGCGGTTGAGCGCACCCTCGAGCTCGCGCACGTTGGAGGGAATCTTGTGGGCCAGAAACTCCAGCACCTTGCCGGGGATGCCAGCGCCGAGCTGCTCGGCCTTGGACTGCAAGATCCCGAGGCGCAGCTCGTAGGTGGTCGGGTGGATGTCCGCGACCAGGCCCCAGCCGAGCCGCGAGCGCATGCGCTCCTCGACGCCTTCCAGGTCCGAAGGGCTCTTGTCGGCGGAGATCACGACCTGGCGGTTGCGGTCGACCAGGGCGTTGAAGGTGTGGAAGAACTCTTCCTGGGTCGCCTCGCGGCCGCCGATGAACTGGACGTCGTCGATCATCAGCACGTCGACCGAGCGGAACTGTTCCTTGAAGGCCATGGTGTCCTTGGTCCGCAGCGCGCGGACGAACTGGTACATGAACTTCTCGGCGGAGAGGTAGATGATCCGACGCTCGGGGCGCGACTTGGTGATGTGCCAGGCGATCGCGTTCATCAGGTGGGTCTTGCCGAGGCCGACGCCGCCGTAGAGGAACAACGGGTTGAAGGGCACGGTCTCGGCCTCGGCGACACGGCGCGCCGCGGCATAGGCCAGTTCGTTGGGCTTGCCGACCACGAAGTTCTCGAAGGTGAAGCGCGGATCGAGCGGCGCCGAGATCTCCCGCGGCACGGCCTCGGGGGCGCTGGCATAGAGGCCGGCATCGCTCGGGCGCGGCGCGGCCTTCGGCGGCGGCGCCGGATCTTCGGTCATGCGCTTGGGCCTCGGACGTTCGGCCGGGCGGACGACGATCTCGACCGTCTTGATCCGCCGGTCCTCGCTGCACCATAGGGCACGGATACGGTCCGCGTAGTTACCGGTCACCCAGTCGCGCATGAAGCGCGTCGGCACGGCCATGCGCACGACACCGTTCTTGGACGACATCAGTGTCAGCGGCTTGAGCCAGCTCCGGTAGGCCGACTCCCCGACATCGGCACGCAAACGCCCCCGAACACGCGCCCAAGCTTCCTGCAACTCAGGTACCCCGTCACTCTGGGTCATTTCGTTACCCCACGGCGGCGTCTGCTGCGATCGAGGCACAGACCAAGCCCTCCTCTGCGCTCAACGTCGCGCAGATTCCACGCAGCAGATTGTCAACTCCGAGAAAGACACCCGGGGCAGCTTTCTGGACCCCCGTCTCCAGACCTGCGGAATGCACGCCGCTGCTCCCCCTGTTGCCGTTTCACTTATATATTATTCTTGCGACGCAAAAAAAGAATCCCCGAACCTTCCCGCGTCGAGCTTTATCTCTACTAATTCTGCTACTTCATTAAGGTCAATGCGCGCCCCCGCGATTTAATAGCTATCGCGCATCCCCTCCGACAGTCCCTGTATTACTTTTGGAGCCGGACCCAATACTTGCTGTTCGGCACCCTTGAGACAGCGTGGTTAATGTACCTTTGGCGCCGGATGCTGGCAACGGGACCGAAAAGCGAACGGCTGCTTTTTTTCGCCGGGGGTTGAATTCGACTCTGCAATTTCGGTTGCAATTCGGCAAAATAACACCCGTCGCGCCAGGCAGAGGCGCGCGCAAGAAAACAACAAAAGAAACCGAGGCTGGTTACGCCTAGGCGAGTGCCTTCACCCGCGCCGAGAGACGGGAAAGCTTGCGGGCCACGGTGTTCTTGTGCAGCACACCCTTGGTGACGCCGCGGTGCAGCTCGGGCTGCGCGGCCTTTAAAGCCGCACGCGCCGCTTCCCTGTCGCCGCTGGCGACCGCCAGCTCTACGTTCTTGACGTAGGTGCGGATGCGGCTGATGCGGGCGCGATTGATCGCGGCCCTGCGGTCATTGCGGCGGATCCGCTTCTTCGCCGATTTGTGATGCGCCATAGGGCTTTAAAACCTGTCAGATCTGGGACTCGTCCTCGCTCGAGGCGGCCGGCGTTATAGACCCGGCCAGAGGGCCCGTCAAGCGCCCTGGGTCTCCGAAACCGGCGGCCCATTGCGGCCTCAGCTTTGCGACCATTTGGGCGGCCGTTTCTCGGAGAAAGCGGTCATGCCCTCCTTGCGGTCGTCGATCGCGAAGGTCGAATGGAACAGCCGCCGCTCGAAGAGGATGCCTTCGGCCAAGGTGGTCTCGTAGGCGCGGTTGACCGCCTCCTTCGCCATCATCACCACCGGCCGGGACAGCGAGGCGATGTGCCCGGCCACGGCCAGGGCCTCCTCGAGCAGCTTCTCGGGCGGCACCACCCGGGCGACGAGACCGGCGCGCTCCGCCTCCTCGGCATCCATCATGCGGCCGGTCAGACAGAGGTCCATGGCCTTGGCCTTGCCGACGAAGCGGGTCAGACGCTGGGTCCCGCCGGAGCCGGGAATGGTGCCGATGGTGATCTCCGGCTGGCCGAACTTGGCGCTCTCGGCGGCGATGATGATGTCGCACATCATGGCGATCTCGCAGCCGCCGCCGAGGGCGTAGCCGGCCACCGCCGCGATCGTCGGCTTGCGGGTCTTGGACAGGCGCTCCCAGCCCTTGGTGATGAAGTCGCCCTTGTAGACGTCCATGTAGGTCTTATCGAGCATCTCCTTGATGTCGGCGCCAGCGGCGAAGGCCTTCTCGGAGCCGGTCACCACGATGGCGCCGACCGCCTCGTCGGCCTCCAGGTCGTCGAGGGCCTCCGCCAGCTCGTCGATCAGGGCGGCGCAGAGCGCGTTCAGCGCCTGCGGACGGTTCAGGGTGATCAGACCGACGGCGTCGCGTTTCTCGACCAGGATGTTCTCGTAGGACATGCTGTTCTCCAGAGCAGGACCAAGGGCGTTGCCGGCTCCGCGCCGCCCTCCGTCCGGGCGGCTCGGCGGATCCGGCTATTCCGGATGCAGGGCGCAGCGCAGGGTGACGAGGCCGCCGGCAGTCTCGACCTCGAGGTCCAGGACCTCGCCCTCGCGGTGGAAGCGCCTCGGGCCCGCCGCCTTCCAGCCGAGCTGCGGCAGGGCGCGCCGATAGAAGCGCAGCACCTCCTCCGCGGTCCCCGCCCCCTGCGCATAGACCTCGACGATCCGGCCTTCCGGCTTGTCGAAGCTGACCCCGGCGTCGGGCATCTCCGCCATGCCCGGCATCAGAGGCAGGTCCGGCAGCTCGCTGAAGTAGCGGCCCGGCTCCTGCGTCGCCGCCTGCCCGGGCGAAAGCGCGGGGATCAGCAGGCACAGCAGGGCCAGAAGAACGAGTGCGCGGGAGGTGGGTTTCATGGTGCCCCTTCCTTACCTAGCGTTGCCGGCTGGGGCAATAGAAGGTGGCGCGGTTGGACTGCACGATCCGCCGGATCCCCCGCGTGCCGGAGGTGCCCTCCGCCGCGCCGCAGTCGCAGCCGGGACAGGGTTCGCCCTCCCGGCCGTAGACCGCCCAGTGATGCTGGAAGTAGCCGAGCTCGCCGTCGGCCTGGACGTAGTCCCTGAGCGAGGAGCCGCCGGCGGCGATCGCCGCCTGCAGAACCTGGCGCACCGCCCCGGCCAAGCGCTCGGCCCGCTCGTCCTGCACCGTGTAGGCCTGGCGGCGCGGCGAGATCCCGGCGAAGAACAGCGCCTCGGAGACGTAGATGTTGCCCAGGCCCGCGACGACCTTCTGGTCGAGGAGCGCCGCCTTGATCGACGAGCGCCGTTCCTTGAGGCGCGCCGCCAGCTCAGGGCCGTTGAAGGCGTTGGACAGCGGCTCGGGTCCCAGGTCCTTGAGCAGCCGATGGCGCGCCAGGTCCTCCGGCGCGACCAGATCCATGACCCCGAAGCGGCGCGCGTCGTTGAAGCGGATCTCGCCGCCGTCGTCGGTGAAGAAGACGACGTGGTCGTGCGCATCGAGCGGCCGCGCCGCGCCGTTCGTCAGAACCATGCGGCCCGACATGCCGAGATGGCAGAGCAGGATCTCGCCGCTGTCGAGGTGGATCAGGATGTACTTGGCCCGCCGGTCGATGCGCGTCACCCGCCGGCCCTCGAGGCGCTCGACGAAGGCCTCGGGCAGGGGGAAGCGCAGGTCGGGGCGGCGCTGCAGCACACGGGTCAGCCGGCGGCCTTCGAGCTTGGGCCGCAGGCCGCGGCAGACGGTCTCGACTTCGGGAAGTTCGGGCATTGTCCGGAAAGGCTCCTGGTCTCGGGCGCAGAGTAGCGCGCCCGGAGGGCGCGCGCTATGGTGCCGCCGATGCCAGCCAGACCAGAGACCCCAGAGCCCAGATCCGAGACCCCGGAACAAGGCCGCAAGGCCTCCTTCGGCTACCGCGAGGTGCCCGAGGAGGAGAAGGCGCCGCTGGTGCGCGGTGTCTTCACCTCCGTCGCGTCGCGCTACGACCTGATGAACGATCTGATGTCGGGCGGCATTCACCGCCTGTGGAAGATCGCGATGGTCGACTGGCTGATGCCGCGGCCCGGGCAGGCCTTCCTCGATCTCGCCGGCGGCACCGGCGACGTCGCCTTCCGCCTTCTCGACCGGCTGAGTCCGCAGACGCCGGGCCGCCTGGTCGTCTGCGACCTGACGCCGGGCATGATCGCGGTCGGGCGCGACCGCGCGCTGGACCGGGGCCGGCTGTCCGGCATCGACTGGGTTTGCGGCGACGCCGAGGACCTGCCCTTCGCCGCGCAGGGCTACGACGCGGTCACCATCGCCTTCGGCCTGCGCAACGTCACCGACATCGACGATGCCCTGGCCGAGGCGCGGCGCGTGCTCAAGCCGGGCGGCCGCTTCCTCTGCCTCGAGTTCTCGCGGGTCGTGCTGCCGCTGCTGGCCGAGCTCTACGACCGCTATTCCTTCAGCGTCCTGCCCTGGCTGGGCGAGATCGTGACCGGCGACGCCGAGTCCTACCGCTACCTGGTCGAGAGCATCCGCCGCTTCCCGGCGCAGGACGAGCTGGCGGCGCGGATCGCGGCCGCCGGCCTGGACCAGGTCAAGGTCCGCAACCTCTCCGGCGGCATCGCCGCCCTGCATTCCGCCTGGCGGCTTTAGGATCCATGCTGACACGACTGGGCGCCCCCTTCCGGCTGCTTTCCATTGCCCGGACCCTGGCCCGACACGATGCCCTCGCGCCCCTGGAGGAGCTCGGCATCGCGCCGCTGCCGGTGGCCCTGGCGCGCATGCTGTCACGGCGCCGGGCCGAGGGCCGGCCCGGGCAGAAGCTGGCCCGGGCCCTGACCGAGCTCGGCCCGGCCTTCATCAAGCTGGGACAATTCCTCTCGACCCGCTCGGACCTTCTGGGCGAGCAGGTCGCCGCCGACCTCTCGGACCTGCAGGACCGGCTGGCGCCCTTTCCCGGGACCGAGGCCAAGGCGATCGTCGTGGAGGAGCTCGGCGCGCCCCTGGAGGAGCTTTTCCAAAGCTTCGAGGAGGCGCCGGTCTCGGCGGCCTCCATCGCCCAGGTGCACATGGCGGTCACCAGCCAAGGCGAGGAGGTCGCGGTCAAGGTCCTGCGCCCGGGGGTCGAGGCGGCCTTCAAGCGCGACATTGACCTCCTGTGGGGCCTCGCCGAGGTCGTCGAGACCGCCCAGCCGGCCTTGCGGCGCCTCAAGCCGGTGCAGGCGGTGCGGCTCTTCGCCGAGCAGACCCTTCTGGAAATGGACCTGCGCATGGAGGCGGCGGCGGCCTCGGAGCTGGCGCAGAACTTCGCCGGCGATCCCGACTATCGCCTGCCCGAGGTCGACTGGCAGCGCACCTCGCGCCGGGTCCTGACCCTGGGCCGGCTCTCGGGCATCCCGATCGACGACCGCGAAGCCCTCCTCGCGGCCGGCCACGACCTGCAGGAGGTGCTGCGCAAGGCGGCGGCCATCTTCTTCCTCCAGGTCTTCCGCGACGGCCTGTTCCACGGCGACCAGCATCCCGGCAACATGTTCGTCGACACGCGGGGCAACATCGGCGCGGTCGACTTCGGCATCATGGGCCGGCTCGACATGAAGACCCGCAGCTACCTGGCGGACATGATGATCGCGCTCCTGGCCCGCGACTACCGGCGCCTGGCCGAGGTCCAGGTCGAGGTCGGCTTC
>JAKSBE010000188.1 GCA_022361275.1 Kiloniellales bacterium | reverse complement strand
TGCTGCCTCGGCGTCGCCGACGACATGGACGTGCAGGTGATGATCCACACGGACACGCTGAACGAGTCCGGCTTCGTGGAGAATACCATCGCCGCCTTCAAGGGGCGCACCATCCACGCCTTCCACACCGAGGGCGCGGGCGGCGGCCACGCGCCCGACATCATCAAGGTCTGCGGCGAGTTGAACGTCCTGCCCTCCTCGACCAATCCGACCCGGCCTTTCACGGTCAACACGGTCGACGAGCACCTCGACATGCTGATGGTCTGCCATCACCTCGACCCCAGGATCCCCGAGGACCTGGCCTTCGCCGAGAGCCGCATCCGCCGCGAGACCATCGCCGCCGAGGACATCCTGCACGACCTCGGCGCCTTCTCGATGATCGCCTCCGACAGCCAGGCCATGGGCCGGGTCGGCGAGGTGATCATCCGGACCTGGCAGACCGCGGACAAGATGAAGAAGCAGCGCGGCGCCCTGCCGGAGGAAAGCGGCGACAACGACAACTTCCGGGTCAAGCGCTACGTCGCCAAGTACACCATCAACCCGGCGTTGACCCACGGCATCGCCGACACGGTCGGCTCGGTCGCGGTCGGCAAGCTGGCCGACCTCGTGCTCTGGAAGCCCATGTTCTTCGGGGTGAAGCCGGACCTGGTGCTGAAGTGCGGGACCATCGCCGCGGCCGCCATGGGCGACCCCAACGCCTCGATCCCGACGCCGCAGCCGGTGCACTACCGCCCCATGTTCGCCGGCTTCGGCGGCGCGATGACGGCGAGCGCCGTGACCTTCGTCTCCAAGACGGCGGCCGAGGCCGAGGTCGGCCGCCGGCTCGGCCTCGGCCGTCCCGTGCTGCCGGTCTCGGGGATCCGCAGCGTGACCAAGAAGGACATGGTGCTGAACGACCTCACGCCGCGGATCGAGGTCGATCCCGAGACCTACGAGGTCCGCGCCGACGGCGCGCTTCTGACCTGCGAGCCGGCCGAGGTGCTGCCCCTGGCCCAGCGCTACTTCCTGTTCTGAGGCGGCGGCGATGCTGAGAGCGACCGCGGTGCGCAAGGCGGGAAGCTGGTCTCCGGCGGAGGCCCGCGACGCCGTGCGCCTCGACTACGACGCCCGCCACCGCCGCCGAATCGTGCTGCGCGGTCTTCGGGGCCTCGACTTCCTGCTCGACCTGCCGAAGGCCGTGGCGCTGCGCGGCGGCGACGGTCTGCTGCTGGAGGACGGCGGCATCGTTGCGGTCGAGGCGGCGCCGGAGCGCCTGCTCGAGGTCCGGGCCGGGCCGGGCGCCGACCTGCTGCGCATCGCCTGGCACCTCGGCAACCGCCACCTGCCGACCCAGTTGCTGGGCGACGCGCTGAGGATCCGGGAGGACCACGTGATCCGCGACCTGCTCGAAGGGCTGGGCGCACAGGTCCGTCCGGTCGAGGCGCCCTTCGATCCGGAAGGCGGCGCCTACGGTCACGGCCGGGTCCACGATCACGGACAGGGTGCGCATGGGACCGGACACCACCATGACTGACGCCGCGCTCTATCGCCTGATGACTTGGCTGTCGCCCGCCTACCCGGTGGGCGCCTTCAGCTACTCTCACGGCCTGGAGTACGCGGTCGAAGAAGGCCGGGTCCGGGACGCCGGGTCCCTGCGGCTCTGGCTGACCGATCTGCTGCAGCTCGGCTCGGGGCGCAACGACGCGATCCTCTTCCGCCACGCCTTCGAGGCCGCTGCGGACCCGGCGGCCCTGCGCGAGATCGCCGAGTTGGCGGCCGCCTTCGCCGCGTCTTCGGAGCGGCACCTGGAGACGACCGCCCAGGGCCGCGCCTTCCTTGAGGCGACCTGCGACGCCTGGCCCTGCGAGGCCCTGGATCGTCTGCGCGCGGCCTGGCCGGGACCGCTCGCCTACCCGGTCGCGGTGGCGGTCGCCGCGGTGGGCCACGGCCTGGGCTTGACGCCGAGCCTGCAGGCCTACCTGCAGGGCTTCACCGCGAACCTGGTCTCGGCCGGGCTGCGGCTGATCCCCTTGGGCCAGCGCGACGGCCAGAGGGTCGTCGCCGCGCTGGAGGCGCCGATCGCCGCGACCCTGGAAGCCGCCCTGGCGGCACCGCTGGAGGATCTGGGCGGTGCCGCGCTCCTGGCCGACCTGGCCGCCATGAAACACGAAACCCAGTACACGAGGTTGTTCCGCTCATGACTGCTTCCGCTTCGGGCCCCCTGAGGGTCGGCATCGGCGGGCCCGTCGGCTCCGGCAAGACGGCCCTGATGGACGCGC
>JAKSBE010000461.1 GCA_022361275.1 Kiloniellales bacterium | reverse complement strand
GCAGGACAGCGTCAAGATCTCGTTCCAGAAGTCGGGCAAGACCCTGGACTGGAGCCCGGCCGCGCGCAGCCTGCTCGACCTGGCCGAGACCAACGGGGTCAGTCTGAACAGCGGCTGTCGGGCCGGGCAGTGCGGGAGCTGCATGGTCGGGATCAAGGAAGGCCGCGTCCGCTACGTCGCGAAGCCGGGGCAGACGCCGCCCAGGGGCCAATGCCTGGCCTGCATCGCCGTCCCCGAAAGCGACCTCGTTCTAGACGCCTGAAGCGCGGGACTGCAGCCATGATGAAACAACCTCAGCACCACGGGACCCGCTTTGCCGGCGTCGGCCTGAGCCTGGTCCTCACCCTCCTCCTGATGCTGCCGAGCGACGCTCCGGCGCGCGCTCCGGATCCGAAGAAGGTGGTCGGCCCGACCGAGTGCGCGGAGTGCCACAAGGATGAGACCGAGGCCTGGAAGAAGACCCGCCACTACAAGACCTTCAAGGAGCTCCCGCGCAACAAGAAGGCCAGGGAGATCGGGAAGGCCATGGGCCTGCGGCGGGTCCGCTCCGAAGGGTTGTGCCTGACCTGCCACTTCTCCAGCAAGGAGGAGGAGGGCGGCAAGCCCAAGCCGATCGCCGGCATCACCTGCGAATCCTGCCACAGCCCGGCCAAGGACTGGATCAATCGGCATAGCGAATACAGTGGCAAGAAGAAGGAAACCGAGACCCCTGCGGAGGCCAAGCAGCGCATGCTCGACGCCGAGGCGGCCGGGATGATCCGGCCGAAGATGACCTACGCGCTGACCAAGAACTGCTACGACTGTCACATCGTCCCCGAGGAGAAGCTGGTCAACCAGGGCGGCCATCCCGCCGGCAGCCCCTTCGAGCTGGTCCGCTGGTCCCAGGGCGAGATCCGGCACAACACCTGGCACAACTCCGGCGCCGAGAACCGGCCGCTGAGCCAGGAGCGCCTGCGGCTGTTCTACGCGGTCGGCGTCGCGGTCGAGCTCGAGAACTCGCTGCGCGCGCTGAGCACCGCGACCGAGAAGGGCCGCTTCGCGGTGACCATGGCCAAGCGGATCCAGATCGCGCGGCTCCGCGCCCGCCGCCTGGCCCGGGCCACCAAGGACCCGGACCTGATCGCCCTGGCCCGTGCGGCCAGCGGCGCCCGGCTCAGTCTGGGCGAGGTCAAGTCCCTGGCCGGCGTGGCCGACCTAGTGGCCAAGGCGGCCAAGGCCTTCGCCGAGAAGCACGACGGCTCCAAGCTCGCCGCCATCGATCGTTTCCTGCCCAAGAGCGACGAGCACAAGGGCGATACCAGGATACCCGGCAGTTGAGGGAAAACATGACCCGAGCACGCGACGGCCTGTCGATCGACCTCCGCGCCGAAACCGGCCGCAGCACCAGGGTTCACGGCGATCGCGGCCGCACCCAGCGAACCGTCGGGATCCCCCGGCCGCAGCGCTGGGACCGTCCCTTCGACCCGGAGATGACCGAGCGCGACGTCGATCTGGTGATGGAGACGCCGGTCTTCCAGAAAATGGACCCCAAGGAGTTCCCGCAGAACCTTCCGCTGCGGGGCATCCTGCTGAACGACGCGCGGATCCGCCACTACGAGCATGGCGAGGTGATCGTCCGGGCCGGCGACTTCGGCGGCTCCTTCTTCCAGGTCATGGCCGGCCGCGTCCGCGGCCTGCGCAGCGAGACCAACGGCAACGGCCGGTCGGCGCGCAAGGGCGCCAAGACCAAGCGGTCCTTCTTCTCGGCGGTCAGCCAGCTCTGGCGCAATTCCCCGGTACCCGAGCGGCGCAACATCGACGACTATCCGGCGCTGTCGGGCCCCTGGGCCTTCGCCGAGGAAGAGGGCCCGCGCGAGCGTCTGGCCGACGTCGGCGCCGTGCTGGCGAGCCAGCAGAGCGAACTGCTGACCGAGGACGACGTCTTCGGCGAGACCGAGGCCCTGACCCGGCAGCCCTACAACCGGACCTACTTCGTCGAGGGCCGGGCGGTGGTCCTGGAGCTGCGCTGGCAGGGCCTGCGCGACATCCGGCGCTGCAACAAGACCTTCCGGGCCCGGATCGACTCGCTCTACCAGAGCCGGGACCTCCGGATGCACCTGCAGGAGTCGCCGCTGTTCCGTCACCTCGACGACGAGGTCCTGGACCATATCGCCAGGAACACGCTCTTCGAGACCCACGGCGAGTTCGAATGGGCCCACGGCTTCAAGCGCCTGGCCTCGGAAAGCCCGCAGGAGGTGGTCAAGGCGGAGCCGGTGATCGCCGAGTACGGCGACTACCTGGACGGCCTGATCCTGATCCGCTCGGGCTTCGGCCGGATCACCGAGCAGGAGGCCGGCGGCCTGCGCACGGCCGGTTTCCTGACCCGCAACGAGACCTTCGGCCTGCCCGAGATCATCGACCACTGGCGCCGGGACGCGCCGCTGAACCACCGCTTCGGCCTGCACGCGGTCGGCTACGTCGACCTGCTGCGGGTGCCGACCGTCCTGGTCGAGCGCTTCGTGCTGCCGAGCCTGCCGGAAGAGGCCCTGGCCGCGGCGACCCGCGACGACCCGACGCGCTACCTCTCGGACTTCGCCAGCCGGCGCGAGGCGACGGTCGATCCGACCCTGATCGACTTCCTGGTCAACACCCGGACCATGAACGGCACGGCGGTGATGGCGATCAACACCGACCGCTGCACGTCCTGCGACGACTGCGTCCGGGCCTGCGCCGCCACCCACGACAACAATCCGCGTTTCGTGCGCCACGGCCCCGAGCACGAGAACATCATGATCGCCAACGCCTGCCTGCACTGCGTCGACGCGGTCTGCCTGATCGGCTGTCCGACCGGCGCGATCCACCGCGACCAGGCGACCGGCAACGTCGTCATCGACGACACGACCTGCATCGGCTGCGCGACCTGCGCGAACTCCTGCCCCTACGACAACATCCGCATGGTCGACATCCGCGACCAAGGCGGCGCGCTGATCGTCGACCAGACCAGCGGCAATCCGATCGTCAAGGCGACCAAGTGCGATCTCTGCATCGACCAGCTGGGCGGACCGGCCTGCCAGCGGGCCTGCCCGCACGACGCCCTGATCCGCCTCGATCTCCGGGACCGCGACAGCCTGTGGCGCTGGGCCAGTCAATGAACACCTTCGCGCAACGCCGCTTCGTCAACGTCACCCTGGCGGTCCTGGTCGCGGGCCTGCTGGTCCTGTTCAACACGCTCTACGAGATGTCGCTCAGGGACGCGGCCTTCCTCAACGGCTGGCTGCTCTTCGCCGGCATGGTCTTTCTGGCCCTGTTCAACGCCCGCAAGAAGCTGCCCTTCCTGCCCTTGATGGCGGCCTCGACCTGGCTGCAGATCCATGTCTACCTCGGCCTGATCTGTGCCCTGCTGTTCCTCCTGCACTCCGACTTCAGGCTGCCGAACGGCCTCTTCGAGATCCTGCTCTGGGCGACCACGGTGGCGCTCTTCGTCACCGGCACCCTCGGCCTGGTGATCTCGCGCCGCCTGCCGCTGCGCCTGCGCAGCAGCGGCGGCGAGCGGATGCTCTTCGAGCGCATCCCCTCGTTCCGCGCCCAGCTCGCCAACGAGGCCGAGGCCCTGGCCTACAACTCGCTGGACGAGACCGGCAACACGGCGGTCGCCAACTTCTACTGGACCGTGCTCGCCCCCTACCTGCGCAAGCCGCGCAACCTGCTCGCGCACCTGGCCGGGTCCCGCAAGCACGCCCGGCGTCTGGAGAACCAGATCCGTGAGCTGCAGCGCTACGAGAACACCAAGGGCCGCGCCCTGCTGACCAAGCTGGGCGAGATCACGGCGGCCAAGGACAACCTCGACCACCAGTACGCGCTGCAGCTGACCATGAAGCTCTGGCTGTTCTTCCACCTGCCGCTGAGCTACTCGGTGCTGGTCCTGAGCGTGGTCCACGTGGGCCTGGCCTACGCCTTCGGATCGGCCGCCCCATGATGAGACGACTGCAGAGCTTCGACTTCAACCGCAGCGCCTACGAAAGAGTCTCGGACAACTGGGTCTGCGGCTACGCCGCCGAAGGCCGGCCCTGCTGCCTGGGCCCGACCGCCAAGGGCCGCTGCCAGTCGCAGGGGGAATGCGAGCCGCGGCACGACGGTCGGGAATGGCTCTGCACCCGGTCCGAGGAGCTGGGCGGCCCTTGCGAGGAGGGCCCCGGCCGGGACGGCACCTGCTGCCAGCAGCGCCCGCCCTGCGTGCCGCAGGCGACCCTGCGCCGCAAGCGCGGAAAGGTGACCTTCTGGGCCACCGCCCTGACCGTCGCGGTGGCGGCTCTGGTCCTGGGCACCCAGGCGCGCGACCGGGTCTTCGATCCGGGCCCGGTGATCCAGGGCCACGGCGAGGTCGGCAATTGCGCCACCTGCCACGTCGCCTTCGACGGCGGCCCCGCCGCCTGGCTGAAGGCGGCGGTCCGGCCGGACGATCCGCACGGCGACAGCGATAAGTGCGTGGCCTGCCACGACCGCGGCCGCCACGCGACCCATCCGCACAACCTCTCGCCCGCGGTCCTGGAGCAGCACACCAGGACCATCACCGCGAACACGCCGCAGTCCCGGCCGTCCTGGATGGTCGCGGTCCGGGATTCGGTCTTCGACCTGCCGGAAGAGGCCGAGGACGCCCTGGCCTGCGCGACCTGCCACAAGGAGCACCGCGGCGCCCAGTTCGACGCCACGGCGGTCCCCGACGACCGCTGCCAGACCTGCCACGCGGTGAAGTTCACCAGCTTCGCCGAAGGCCATCCGCCCTTCGACCGCTATCCCTACCTGCGGCGGACCCGCCTGTCCTTCAACCATGAGAGCCACTTCAACCGCAACTTCTCCGAGTCCAAGGTCAAGAACCCGCCGCAGACCTGCGGCGCCTGCCACGTCCCCGACGCCAGCGGCCGCTACATGGAGGTCAAGCCCTTCAACGAGACCTGCGCCGCCTGCCACACCAAGGACATCCAGGGCGAGGGCTTGGCCGGAACCAAGGGCATCCCGGTCATCGCCCTGCCCGAGCTCGATCTCGAGACGCTGCAGGAGAAGAAGATCGATGTCGGCCAATGGCCGGAGTACGCCATCGCCCAGAACCTCTCGCCCTTCATGGTCATGATGCTGAGCGGCCAGCCCGGGCTGGAGATCGACCTGGCCCTGGTCCAGCGTCTGGAGCTCAGCGACCTGACCGAGGCCAAGGAAGGCGAGCTGCGCGCCGTCCAGAACGTCGCCTGGGCGATCAAGGAGCTGCTGTACGACATCGTGGTCACCGGCGCCGAGACGGTCCGGGCCCGGATCGAGCTGAGCCTGAACCGCAACCTGGAAGCCGACATCGCCGCCCAGCTGATCGGCCAGATCCCCCTCGACGTGATGCGTGCCGCCCAGCGCGACTGGTTCCCGGCGCTGAAGCAGGAGGTCGAGGAACAGCGCCAGAAGCGCGCCGCGCTCGAGCTCCTGAAGCCGCGCAAGCGGACCGCCTTCTCCTTCCGGCGGTTCTCGCTGCCAAGCGAGGGCCCGAAGCTGGCCGCGGCCGCGGGG
>JAKSBE010000091.1 GCA_022361275.1 Kiloniellales bacterium | reverse complement strand
TGGCCTCACGCTCGTTGAGGGTGCTGCTGACGTCGTCCTTCTCGGGCGTGATGAAACGTTCTCCTATGAAAGACTTACCCTCGCGGTCAACGAGATCCAGCGCGGTGCATCACTGGTTGTAACCAATCCTGATACATCGCATCCTGGCGAAGAGGGCTGTCTTGTTCCGGAAACCGGGGCTTTGATGCGCGGGATTGTCGCTTGTACAGCTCCACCGGCTATCCGCGTCATCGGTAAACCACAGCCGGACCTTTTTCTAGAAGCCCTGCAAAGATTGGGCTCTGTCCCGAGCACTACTCTTGTGATCGGTGATAACCCCGAGACCGACGGCGCCGGCGCCACCCGACAAGGGATGCGTCATGTCCTGGTCGGTTCGGGCTCTGACCGCCATGTAGATGATCTCGTGCAATTGCTAGACTGGTTGTCCAGAGACCAAATCTCCCCTGGTGCCATTCCTCGCCGGGCACCTGCCTAGGAGGAATGCACACTGTCCGCCCGCCCTGTACGGAGAGCCATCCATGGCACGAACGCAGCAGACGAAGACCGTTGCCAAGCAGGAAGAGAAGACTCCCGCAGTCAATGGCGTCTTGAAGCGCCTAGCCACGATGCGGCCCTCGCTCGCGCCGACGGGGCGAAGAATCGCTGACTTCATTGTCGCCAACGCGTCTGACGTGGTTCACATGTCGGTAACGGAAGTCTCGGAGCAGGCCGGAGCCAGCGAGGGGAGCGTCGTCGGCCTTTGCCAACAGGTCGGCACGACCGGATTTCAGCAGTTGAAGATCGCCCTCGCACAAGATTTGGTGCAACCGATCCAGTTCATCCACGAGGACCTAAAGCGCAAGGACGATGCAGCGACGGTCATCGACAAGATCTTTCATAGTGGCATTCAGGCTCTGCATGACACCCTATCGGTCCTCGATCCCGCGGCCATGGCCAAGGCTGCAGAGCTAATCCGAAACGCCGAGCGGGTCGAGGTCTACGGCATTGGCAGCGCCGCGCCCATCGCTGAGGACATCCAATATCGAATGCTGAGGATCGGCATCAACTGTAAGGTCGTCGTTGATTCCCATGTGCAGGCGATCTCGGCATCTTTGACCGACAGCAAGGTCGCGACCATCACCGTATCCCACTCCGGCAGCACCCAGGAAACCATCGCGGCCACCAAGCTTGCCAAGGAAGCGGGTGCGCGCACCATCTGCATCACGAACTATGGTAAGTCGCCGATCCAGGCCTTTGCGGATGTGGTTCTCTACACCATGGCCAAAGAGACGCAGTTCCGCACTGAGGCCATGACCAGCAGAATCGCCCAACTCGGTATTGTCGATGCCCTCATCGCATGCCTCGCCCTATCGGACTACAACAAGGCGGTGAAAACCATCAAGCACACCTTCGATGTGCTTTCGATAAAGCGCTATTAAGCAAGGATGGCGGAACGCGGCTTGTAGCCGCTTGCCGTTGCAGGCCCTGAGACTCGACGAGGGCGTGGCACTCCGACTGTCGTGTCCACGGCTCTCATCGGCATCGCCAATTCGGGCCAACAAGAGCGAAAGGATAGAACAACGGGGCCGAGACCAGTGATGTCGCCCTTCTTTGGTCCAACGAAATCGATTTCTCAAACCCCAGCTGTCCGGCCCCTGGCCTGAGCTCAACCGGAGATACAGGCCTCAAACGAATCTCGACCAGAGCACCCCAAACGACAAATTCCGGTGCAAATCACCCAGCAGATCTCAGATCCAGCCCCATCGCCGCCCGGTCCGAAATGCCGTTCGGCGCCAGGCCACTCTCAATCATACAAATTATTTGTCCAGACAGTTCGAGCACAACCTATCGCTGTTGCGATAACGGTCCTGGCGCCATTTTCGCTGGCTTTCCTTGTGCGCCAGAGATCCATTGTCGCTCCATCAGCTTTTCCTCTTCCAATGCCGATCTTGCTTGCTAAAATTGTCCAGACAAATTGAAGCCATCTATGAGTCGAGGCGATCATGCTCGATCCAGCCGAGATCGCGCCCCAGCGCTACCTGGCCAGCTATGGGCGGGCCCTGGAGGACTTCGCGGTCGGCGACGTCTATGAGCACCGGCCGGGCCGCACCATCACCGAGGCCGACAACATCCAATTCAGCCTGCTGACCATGAACAGCCACCCGCTGCACTGCGACCATGCCTTCGCGGCCAAAAGCGAGTTCGGCCGCCCCCTGGTGAACAGCGCCCTCACCCTGGCCATCGTCGTCGGCATGACGGTCAACGACGTCAGCGCCAAGTCGGTCGCCAATTTGGGCTGGCGCGAGATCAAGCTGACGGCGCCGGTCTTCCCGGGCGACACCGTCTATGCCCGCAGCGAGGTCCTTTCGGTGCGCGAGTCGAAGTCGCGTCCAACCCAGGGAATCGTGACCACGCGCACCGAGGGCTACAAGGCGGACGGCACGGTGTTCATGACCTTCGAGCGCGCCAGCCTGATTCCGAAACGCGGCCATAGCGCCGCCTAGACGCCCAGCCTCCGGAGACCAGAGCATGCATGACCCGACCCACAGTGAGGTCGCGATCGCCGACCGGCTCGCCGACTTTGCCGCAGCGTTGACTCCCGACGCGATTCCCGAAGCGGTGCGGCTGCGCGCCCGGCACCACCTGCTGGATGCCATCGGCATCGCCCTGGCCTCGGGCAAGCGCGAATTCGCCCAGCGCACGCTGGTCGCCCTGCAGCGCGCCGGCGGTGCCGGCGACTGCGCCGTTCTCGGCCTGCCGAGCCGCCTGGCGCCGCGCGACGCCGCGACCCTCAACGGACTGCTCTGCCACGGCCTGGACTTCGACGACACCCATCTGGGCGCGGTGGTCCATCCGACGGCCAGCGCCTTTCCCGCGGCCCTGGCGGCAGCCGAGCTCGCCGACGCGGATTTCGAGCGCCTGTTGACGGCCTATGTGCTCGGCGTCGAGACGGCCGCACGGCTGGGCCAGGCCGCCAGGAGCCAGTTCCATGCCGCCGGCTTCCACCCGACCGGGGTGGTCGGCGCTTTCTCCAGCGCGCTGGTCGCCGGCAGGCTCCTGGATCTCACCCCGGCCGAGCTGCGCCAGGCCCAGGGCATCGCCCTCAGCTTCGCGTCGGGCAGCCTGGAGTTCCTCGAGGACGGCGGCTGGACCAAGCGCATCCATCCCGGCTGGGCCGCCGCCGCCGGCCTCCAGGCCGCGACGCTGGCCGCGGCGGGCTTCGTCGGCGCCAGCCGGCCCTACGAAGGCCGCTTCGGCCTCTACCGCAGCTATCTGGGCGCGCACTTCGAGGCCTGCGACCTGTCGCTCGCGACCCGCGACCTCGGCACCGTCTGGGAGCTGATGGAGACCGCCATCAAGCCCTTTCCCGCCTGCCACTTCACCCATGGCGCGATCGACGCCGCCCTCGCGCTCGCCGGGGACATCGACGGCACCGCGGTCGAACGGATCACGGTGCGCCTGCCGCGCGAGGTCATGCCGGTGGTCTGCGAGCCGGAGGACAACAAGAAGCGCCCGGCGAACAGCTACGACGCCCAGTTCAGCATCCCCTTCCTGGTCGCGGCCGCGATCCGCCGCGGACGGGTGAGCCTGGCCGAGATCGAGGGAGACGCTCTCCGCGACCCGGAGATCCTCGATCTCGCCGGCCGGGTCGACTGCGAGCCGGACCCGGACTCGCCCTACCCCAAGTCCTACTCCGGCGAGGTATCGATCGCGCTGTCCGACGGCCGGACCCTGCACCACAGGGAGGCGGTCAACCGTGGCGCCGCCGGCCGCCCTCTGGCCAACGGGGAGATCGCCGAGAAGTTCCGGCAGAACGCCACGGCCTCGGTGTCCGCACGCCGGGCCGAGGAGATCGAATCCCTGATCCTCACCGCGCCGGACGATCTGCCGGCGCGGCGGTTCGCGGCGGCCCTGGGGACGGCGTGATCGAACGTTTGGAGGGACACCCGATGTCGACTGCCGCTTCAATCAGCCCTGCCGCGACGAGCGACGACCGGCAAGAGCAGGACCGCCTGATCCTCGACAGCCTCGAGAAGTTCCTCGAACGCGAGGTCAAGCCGCACGCCATGGCCCTGGAGCACGCCGACGGCTATCCCCACGACATCGTCGAGGGGATGAAAGAGTTGGGCCTGTTCGGCGCCCTGATCTCCCCCGACTACGGCGGGCTCGGCCTGTCGCCCAGCCTCTACGCCCGGATGATCGAGCGCATCGCGCGGGTCTGGATGTCGCTGACCGGGATCATCAACTCTCACCTGATCATGGCCTACATCGTCGAGCGCCGGGGCACCGAGGCTCAAAAGCGACGCTTTCTGCCGCGCTTCGCCAGCGGCGAGCTGCGCGGCGGCTTGGCGCTGACCGAGCCCGACTGCGGCACCGACCTGCAGGCGATCCGCACCGTGGCCCGCCGCGACGGCGAGGACTACCGGGTCAACGGGACCAAGATCTGGATCTCCAACGGCATCGAGGGCCAGTGCTTCGCGCTGCTGGTCAAGACCGACCCGGATGCCGAGCCGCGCCACAAGGGGATGAGCATGCTGCTCGCCGAGAAGCGGGAGGGTTTCGGCGTGAGCCGCAAGCTCGAAAAGCTCGGCTACAAGGGGATCGACAGCGCCGGACTGATCTTCGAGAACTACCGCGTGCCGGCCGATTGCCTGATCGGCGGCGAGGAAGGGCGCGGCCTGCAGTGCGCCCTCTCCGGCCTCGAACTCGGCCGCGTCAACGTGGCGGCACGCGGCGTCGGCATCGCACAGGCGGCGCTCGACGAGGCCGTCACCTACAGCCAGCAGCGCAAGACCTTCGGCAAGCCCATCCACCAGCATCAAGCGATCGCCCTCAAGCTCGCCGACATGGCGACCCGGACCGAGGCCGCGCGGCTGCTGGTCGAGCGGGCCGCGACCGCCCTCGACCGCGGCGAACGCTGCGACATGGAGGCCGGCATGGCGAAGCTCTTCGCCAGCGAAGCGGCGATCGACAATTCTCTGGAATGCATGCGCATCTTCGGCGGATACGGCTACTCCAAGGAGTTCGTCGTCGAGCGCCTCTATCGCGATGCGCCGCTGCTGGCGATCGGCGAAGGCACCAACGAGATGCAGCGGCTGCTCATCGCCAAGCGGCTGATCGAGCGGAACCCGGTCTGATGGACGGGCCAGCCGACACGCCCCGCCTGCCCCTCGACGGCGTGCGCGTCATCGCCGTGGAGCAGTACGGCGCCGCGCCCTTCGGCACGATGCTGCTGGCCGACCTGGGTGCCGAGGTGATCAAGATCGAGAACCCGGCCGACGGCGGCGACGTCGGCCGCCAGGTCGGGCCGTTCTTCTTCGAGGACGGCAACAGCCACTTCTTCCAGGCCTTCAACCGCAACAAGCGCAGCCTCACCGTGAACCTCAAGACGGCGGCGGGACGCGAGGTTCTCGAAGCCCTGGTCGCCAAGAGCGAGGCCCTGGTCGACAACCTGCGCGGCAACCAGGCCGAGCGCCTGCGGCTGACCTACGACCATCTGAAGGACATCAACCCGCGGATCGTCTGCGCCCACCTCTCCGCCTACGGCCGCGAGGGCTCGCGGAAGTCCTGGCCGGGCTACGACTACCTGATGCAGGCCGAGGCCGGCTACCTCAGCCTGACCGGGGAGCCGAACGGGCCGCCGGCGCGCTTCGGCCTGTCGATCGTCGACATGATGACCGGCCTGATGACCGGTTTCGCCTTGGTTTCCGCTCTGGTCGGCGCCCGCGCGACGGGCCGGGGCCGGGACGTCGACGTCAGCCTCTTCGACGTCGCCTTGCACAACCTCAACTACCTTGCGGCCTGGTACTTCAACGGCGGACACCAACAGGGGCGTGAGCCGCGCTCGGCCCACCCCTCCCTGACGCCGAGCCAGCTCTACCGAACGCGCGACGGCTGGATCTTCGTCATGTGCAACAAGGAGAAGTTCTGGCCGCTGTTCTGCGACGAACTTGGCCGCAGGGAGCTGGCAGCGGACCCGCGCTTCTGCGACTTCAAGGCGCGACTGGCACACCGGGAGGAGCTGACCGAGCTGCTCGACCGGATCTTCGAAACGCGCGACACGGAGGATTGGATCGGGCGCCTGTCCGGCATCGTGCCGGTGGCGCCGGTCTACGACGTCGCGCAGGCGCTCGACAATCCCTTCACCCACGAGCAGCACCGCACGGCGACTTTCCAGCCACGCAACGGCGGCCCGGCCGTGGACATGCTGACCGGACCGATCCGCCTGTCCGACATGGATCTGCCAACCCATACCGGGCCGCAGCTCGGGGAAGACAGCGAGTCGGTCCTGACGGAGCTGGGCTACACGCCCTTGGAAATCGCCCAGCTCCGCAAGGAGGGCGCCATATGACCGACGCCAGCGCAGCGGCAAGGGCCGAAGGCCCGCGATACCGGGCCATCGTGCGCAGCCTGCTGAACGATATCGACGCCGGTCACTACGCCGTCGGCGACAGGCTTCCCACCGAGGTCGAGCTTTGCGACCGCTTCGACGTGAGCCGCTA
>JAKSBE010000356.1 GCA_022361275.1 Kiloniellales bacterium | reverse complement strand
CCGGCCCGGGCCCTGGGACCTGGCGCGGATCTACCGGCTCTTCCCGCGCCTCGCCGAGCGGCGGCGCCAGGGCGGCGGCGTGCTCTCCGGCGGCGAGCAGCAGATGCTGGCCATCGCCCGGGCCCTGCTCCTGAACCCGGAACTGCTGATCCTGGACGAGCCGACCGAGGGCCTGGCCCCGGTGATCGTGCGCGAGGTCCAGGCCCACCTGCAGGCGGTCAAGGACGAGGGCCTGACCATCCTCCTGGTCGAGCAGAGCTTCCACTTCGCCACCGCCCTGGCGGACCGCGCCTACGTCCTCGGCAAGGGCCGGGTGCAGTGGCAGGGCGCGAGCGCGGCGCTGGTGGCGGACCATGAGGTGCAGAAGGCCTGGCTGGGGATTTGAGGGCGCGAGGAAACCTCGCCGGGCGACGCGCCGCCGGCTTCGGCTGGATCCTGGTTCAGGCCGGATGCACCCGTGCCCGATCGGGATCTAGGTTAGGGTGATGGGGAAGACGCGACTGGAAGAGAGGCAAGGCGATCGATGACCTTCGAGATCAACGGTCTGGTGCCCGAGCTCTGGTGCTCGGACTTCGAGGAGAGCCTGGCGTTCTATACGAGAAAGCTGGGCTTCGACGTGGTCCAACGGCGCGGCCGGGACCCCCATGCCTACCTCGGCTTTCGAGGCGCGCAGATCATGCTGGCGCACTGGCGCTTCGACGGCAGCTGGGAGCCCTGGTTCCCGGAGCCGATGGCGCGGCCCTTCGGTCGCGGGATCAATTTCCAGTTCATGATCGAGGATGTCCAGGGACTGCACGACCGAGTCGTCGCGGCCGGCGTGGAGCCCTTCCTGGCGCTCCACACGGCCAGCATCTGGAGGACCGACAGGATGGACGAGCGACGGCAGTTCATGGTCCTTGACCCCGATGGCTACCTGCTCAGGTTCTCGGAGACCCTGTCGCACCGTCCGGTGGAGCGGAGCGATATCGACGCGCTCGACGCCACCCACGGCGGCGGCGAATGACGGTTTTGCGGCTGCGCCGCCGGACCTTCGAAGCCTTGCCGCCTCACGACTGCTGACGGTGGCCCTCGGAAACCCGCCAGATGGTCGAGGTTCCTGCCGCCCCTAGAGCGGCCCACGTTCACTTGAAGGCGGAGAGTCCGCGATCCCTTCGTGTCGACAGGCTCGACGGCATGGATCGGACACGACAAATCCCGCCGCTGTGCTATCGTCCCTCGCATGATGCAGCTTCCAGGTTTTTCAGCCGCAAGTGGAGGCGCCCTGGCGAGGGGGCCCACGGCTGACGCCGCCCAACTGCGGCAGGGCCAGGGTGTCTGGCGTGGGGCGGCGTGGGCACGGCCTGCGGGCCGAGCGTCGAGGCGGCGCTGCGGCATGAGCTGATCCATGTCGGCCAGGTACGCCGGGGCGAGGTGACCGGTGAAACGGCAAGCCGCGCGACGCTGGAGGCCGAAGCCGACCGCCTGGCGGCGCTAGAGCGGCCGGACCTCGGCGCGCTGCATGGCGCGACGCGCGACGAGATCTATCCGCTTTTATGGTTCCTGCCCCTGGCCGCAGCCGCGTACGTCCTCTTGCGACCCAACATCGCCAACGCGCCGGGTCCGGGTGACGAGACCTATCCGAGCGTGTCCGAACTGCAGGTGGCCGGGGAGGCCTTCGCGCTCTTCGTGGTGCCCGGCGGCGCCTTTACCCTGGGCGGCCGGCTCGGCCTGGGCTTCTACGGCAGCGGCGCCCTGGCCGGTGCCGGCATGACGACCTCCTTCCGCGCCGCCCAAGATGCCAGGCAGGGCCAGTTCTCGGGCGCGCAGGTCTACGTCTTCGACGCCGTCACGGGCGCGGTCATCGGCGTCATCGTGCCGGGCGGCGGGCCTGACGAGCGAGGAGATCGCGGCGGCCACAGCCAGATGGCATACGCAGCCGGTGCCGCCGTATCAGACCTTGCCGCAACTGGTCGGCGAGCCGGTCGGCGCCGTCGGCATACCGACCACCCGCATACCCGGCGTTGCCGCCAACTTCGGCAATTCGGGCGTGGTCTATATCATTCGGGTCCCGAAGAACTCGGCGATCAAGGTGCCGGATTGGGGGCTTGCCGTGGAAAACGAATGGTCCTGCTAAACCAGATACCAGATGAATGGATTGTCGGCATCTTGCCGGCGTCCCGGGTTCCCGCTCTTCGGGTCGACCCCAACGGCCTCCTGGTCCCGGCGCGGTAGCAGCGCATGGCCCCGGGCCATCAACCACCGAGCCGGCTGTACCGAACCGCCGTGCGGCAGACCCTGACGCAGTACCGGCCGCGCGCGGGCGTCGATCCCGAAGAGGATTTCCGCGACTTCCTTCAGGCCTGCTATCGGGAGGAAAGGGCGCGCCTCGAGTCCTTGAAGGCCAGCGAGGCGGGGCCCCAAGAGTCTCTGATGATCAAGAACGGGCTTTTCGTTCTGGCCACGGGGCTTTTTGCTTTCGGTCGTATCGAGGTCGCCGAGGACCTTCTCGACTACCTGCCGTCGTCGGGCGGGATCAGGAAGCTCGCCCTCGCCCTTCAGGCGCTCCTGCCGCTTCCCGAGGGACTGGAGCCCTGGCGCGACCAGGACGCCATCCGGGCCTGGCTGCGGCAGCACAAGAAGCGGCTGCGCTGGGACGAGGCCCAAGGACGCTACGTGGCAAGCCATGGTGCGGGATAGAGCCGGCCGGCGCTTCGGCCGCGTTCGGATCGACGCCTCGGGCATCTCGCAGCGGCCGGTCCTGTTCTTCTTCGGCAAGCCCCTCGATCTGGACCGGTCCGAGGTGACGGCCTGGGGGCGACGGACCAGGTGATCCGCGATGTCAGGAGCGGCGCGGAGAGGGGCGACTGCATTAACCGCCGCAGACCGGCACGGCGACAACGACTTCCCCGTATTCTTCCTGCTCGACGATTTGCAGCTTCGGCGCCTTGCCGTCCATCGCCCAGCGCGCGATGTCGCCGCAGGCGCCGTCCAGGATGAAGCGCCCGGAGCGGATATCGTCGTAGGCATCGATCCGGATGCGCCAGCTTTGCGTGGTGCCGGGAAACAGCGGCTTGCCCATCAGGAAGAAGGTCGCCTTGGCGTCGGGCGTGCTGGAAAGCGCCGTCAGGTCGATCCGGTCCTGTGAGGCGTTCTTCAGCTCCACCACGCGCGGAAAGGCGGTGTCGGCCTGACGCTCCCCGACGAAATCGCACCCGGGCGTGGCGAAGGCGACAAGGGAAACCGCGGCGAACAGGGCCGCGGGCCGTGGCGATCCGGGCATGGAATCGGCCTCCTGCCAAGCGGATAAGGAGACTTGGCATCCTGCTGCCAAGCGGTGCACCTGGCAAACCGGCCGTCCGCCCGGCGGCCTTGGCCGGCCGTGCGACTCGCCGATCGGGAGGACGGGCCGGATCGCGCCGAGGCAACAAGAACGCGGTTTCTCCGTTGTCTTGACATGGCGGGTAAGCGGCACGGGGTTTCTGGCCCGATCAGCCCGACCCCGGCGCAGCAGCCGAGCGGCGTGGCGAAGGCCCTTTACCTTTTATTTACCACTGTCTACGTAAGGAGGCGGAACCGCACATCGCCGGCTTTCGCCGGTTCGAGTCTCAAGACCTCCGGGGCAAAAACAAAGGAAACGCCATGACTGTCACCAAAACCCAGCTTGCCGACGCCTATTGCGCGGCCCTGAACAAGGAGCTCGGCGAGGATTGGGGATGCGAGTTCAGCCGCCGGGACGCGAACAGGATGCTCAACGCGCTCTGGCCGGTCGTCGCCGACCTCGCACTCAAGGACACCAAGAAGACCGTGCCGGGCAGCGTGCCGCTGGGCCACCTCGGCCGCCTGAAGATGCGCTACAAGGCGGCGACCAGGTCCCGCAAGGGCACCAACCCCTTCACCGGCGAGCCGACCACCTTCAAGGCCAAGCCCGCGACCCTGCAGCCGCGCTTCACCGCCGGCAAGGCCTTCAAGGACGAGGCCGCCAAGTATTCCAAGAGAAAGCTGAAGTAGGGCGCCTCGGCCGCCGAGCAGGCAACCCCGGCTTCGGCCGGGGTTTTGCTTTTCCGTGCGTTGTTTTAACTTGCAGGTATCGAAGCCGACCTCGCCCTCCGACAGGCTCAGGACGAGGTGAAAGATCTCCCTCATGCTGAGCTTGTCGAAGCATGAGGCCGCCGATACGCCACGATGCCCGCGGCCTTCGCCGACGGTGAGCGCCGCCTTGTCGGCCTTGGCACGAGGACCGCAGACGCCATGCGGCTTCCGGCAAAGGGTGCAGTAACGGTTTGACCACGTCCGGCAGCCGCCCGCGTAGCGCACGGCGCCGCAGAGGCCGTCGCCGCTATGGCGTTCCTTTGCATCGTCCATTGGAAGAAGATAGCGGACGACAATCGACTCCCTGGCCGCTCCCTGAGGGTCGGTCCACGGCCGGCAAGAAGCGCTGGTCATCCCCAGCACCGCCTCTTAAGGTTGTAATCACTGCCTTCGTTGCGCGCCGGCCCGGCGCCGGCGGGGAGCCTGGAGCGTCGCGGCAGAACGACGCCGGGCGTCGCGGCGGCTAAGGCCGCCGGGCCCGAAAGATCGGCCACCAAGATGGGGAGGACAAGATGACCGAGAGCGCAAGACGAGGCGGTCCCCGGGGCGGTCCCCGGGGCGGGTTGCTGTCAGTGGGCGCCGTCGCGCTGGCGGCGGGCGCGGCCCAGCCGGCGGCCGAGGCGGCCGAGATCTCCATCGCCTGCGGGGCGCTGGGCGTCGAGTTCCAGCTCTGCAAGGACGGCGCGGAAGCCTGGGCCGCGGAGAGCGGCCACAGCGTGCGCCTGGTCAACACGCCGAACTCGGCCACCGAGCGCCTCGCCCTCTACCAGCAGCTGCTGGCGGCCAGGGCCAAGGACATCGACGTCTTCCAGATCGACGTGATCTGGCCGGGCATGCTGGCCAACCACTTCATCGACCTGACGCCCTTCAGCCAGGGCGCCGAGGCCGCGCACTTCCCGGCGATCGTCGAGAACAACACGGTGGACGGCCGGCTGGTCGCCATGCCCTGGTTCACCGACGCCGGCCTGCTCTACTACCGCAAGGACCTCCTGGAGAAACACGGCAAGGCGGTGCCCGCGACCTGGCGGGAGCTGACCGAGACCGCCGCCGCCGTGCAGGCCGCCGAGCGCGCGGCCGGCAACGACAAGCTCTGGGGCTTCGTCTGGCAGGGCAAGGCCTACGAGGGCCTGACCTGCAACGCCCTGGAGTGGATCGATTCCCACGGCGGCGGGGCGGTGGTCGACGCCAGGGGCAAGATCACCGTGAACAACCCCAAGGCGGCCGAGGCCCTGGACCTGGCGGCGGGCTGGGTCGGCGCGATCTCGCCGCCCGGCGTGCTGAACTACTCCGAGGAGGAGGCGCGCGGCGTCTTCCAGTCCGGCAACGCGGTCTTCATGCGCAACTGGCCCTACGCCTGGGCACCGGCCAACGGCGCGGACAGCCCGGTGCGCGACCTGGTCGGCGTGTCCGCGCTGCCGAGGGGCGGCGCCGAGGGCAAGCAGAGCGGCACCCTCGGCGGCTGGCAGCTGGCGGTGTCCAAGTACTCCGACCATCCGGAGGTGGCGGCGAGCCTGGTCCTCTACCTGACCGGCTTGGAGGAGCAGAAGCGCCGCGCGATCGTCGGCGCCTACAACCCGACCATCGCCAGCCTCTACAAGGACGCGCAGGTGCTCTCCGCCAATCCGTTCTTCGGCAGCCTCTACGACACCTTCACCAACGCCGTCGCCCGGCCCTCGAAGATCGCCGGCGCGAAGTACAACCGGCTGTCCAGCGAGTTCTGGAACGCCGCCCACGCGGTGCTCTCCGGCAAGAGCGACGCCACGACCGGCCTGGCCCGACTGGAGCGCAAGCTGAAGCGGATCAGCCGCAACGGCAGATGGTAGCGCCCTCGTGCTGACCTGCAGATTTCAGAGAGGCCCCCCCACCCCACCCTTCCCCTTCGAGGAGGAGGGCTTGATTGAACGGCGGCCGCGTTCTTCCCCCTCCCCCTTGACGAGGGAGGGCCGAGGAGAGGATGACACACCGACTTATGCAAGTCGGCTCTAGGCTCCCGGGCCCTCTGCGATGACCCGGACCGCCCTGCCGCAGGCCGCCGCCGGAAGCCTGGCCCCGCCCAAGCCCTCGGCGCTGGGCCGCGAGCGGGTCAGGTCGGCCTGGATCTTCCTGGCGCCGATGCTCGGCGTCCTGCTGCTGGTCGCCGGCTGGCCGCTGGTCCGGACCATCTACTTCGGCTTCACCGATGCCGATCTCTCGGACTTCGCGTCCTACGAGTTCATCGGCTTCGCCAACTACCTGGAGTACGACGAGGGCGAATGGTACGGCCTGCTGGCCGATCCGGACTGGTGGAACGCGGTGCGCAACACCCTGGTCTTCGCCGTGGTCTCGGTGAGCCTGGAGACCGTCCTCGGCCTGATCATCGCCCTGGCGCTCAACGCCAGCTTCCCCGGGCGCGGCGTCCTGCGCGTCGCGATCCTGATCCCCTGGGCGATCCCGACCGTGGTCTCGGCGAAGATGTGGAGCTGGATGCTGCACGACCAGTTCGGGGTCCTGAACGACATCCTGATCGGGCTCGGCATCCTGTCCCAGCCCCTGGCCTGGACCGCCGATCCCGATTTGGCGATGTCGGCGGTGATCATGGTCGACGTCTGGAAGACCACGCCCTTCATGGCGCTTTTGATCCTGGCCGGCCTGCAGATGCTGCCGGCCGACTGCTACGAGGCGGCCCGGGTCGACGGCGTGCATCCGGTCAAGGTCTTCTTCCGGGTCACCCTGCCGCTGATCCGGCCGGCGATCATGGTGGCGGTGATCTTCCGCCTGCTCGACGCGCTGAGGATCTTCGACCTGATCTACGTGCTGACCTCGAACAGCGCCGACACCATGTCGATGTCGGTCTACGCGCGCCAGCAGCTGGTCGACTTCCAGGCGGTCGGCTACGGCTCGGCCGCCTCGACCCTGCTGTTCATGATCATCGCCCTGCTGACCGTGGTCTACATCGTCGCCGGCAAGGTCAAGCTCGCCGAGGGGGGGCGGTGATGCGGCGGCTTCTGCTCAAGGGCGGCTTCGGCCTGCTGCTGGCCGCGATCGTGCTCTTCGCGGTCTTTCCCTTCTACTACGCGATCCTGTCCTCGCTGAAGGTCGGCAGCGAGCTGTTCAGCGTCGACTACTTCCCCTTCAACTGGAACTGGGAGAACTACGCCGCGGTCTTCCGGGAGCAGCCCTTCGCGCGCAACATCCTGAACTCCGTCGCCGTCGCCTTCGCGGTGGTGGCGCTGTCGCTCTTCCTCGGCCTGACCGGCGCCTACGCCCTGGGCCGGGTCAAGTTCCGCGGCCGCGGCACGCTGCTGCTGACCATCCTCGGCGTCTCGATGTTCCCGCAGGTCGCGGTGCTGTCGGGCATGTTCGAGATGATCCGGCTGTTCGGCCTCTACAACGACCTGCTCGGCCTGATCCTCGCCAACATGATCCTGACCCTGCCCTTCACGGTCTGGGTGCTGACCACCTTCATGCGCGAGCTGCCGGTCGAGCTGGAGGAAGCGGCGCTGGTCGACGGCGCCAGCCCCTGGGTCGTCGTGACCCAGGTCTTCATGCCGCTGATGTGGCCGGCGATGGTCACCACCGGCCTGCTCGCCTTCATCGCCGCCTGGAACGAGTTCCTCTTCGCGCTGACCTTCACCCTGACCAACGACCAGCGCACGGTGCCGGTGGCCATCGCCCTGATCACGGGGGCGAGCCAGCACGAGCTGCCCTGGGGCAACATCATGGCGGCCTCGGTGATCGTGACCCTGCCGATCATCGTCCTGGTGCTGATCTTCCAGCGCAAGATCGTCTCCGGCCTGACCGCGGGGGCGGTCAAGGGATGACGGCAGCGGCGGAAAGGGCGGAGTGGTGGCGCGGGGCGGTGATCTATCAGATCTATCCGCGCAGCTTCTGCGACAGCAACGGCGACGGCCTGGGCGACCTGGCGGGCATCACGGCCAAGCTGGACTACGTCGCCGGCCTGGGGGTCGACGCGATCTGGATCTCGCCCTTCTACAAGTCGCCGATGCGCGACTTCGGCTACGACGTCGCCGATTACCGCGCCGTCGATCCGGTCTTCGGGACCCTCGAGGACTTCCGCCGCCTGCTGGCGCGGGCGCGGGACCTGGGCCTCAAGGTCCTGATCGACCTGATCCTGAGCCACACCTCGGAGGAACACCCCTGGTTCCAGGAGAGTCGCCGGGACCGCGACAACCCCAAGGCGGATTGGTACGTCTGGGCCGATCCCAAGGCCGACGGCACGCCGCCCAACAACTGGCTGTCGGTCTTCGGCGGCGGCGCCTGGACCTGGGAGCCCCGGCGGCGCCAGTACTACCTGCACAACTTCCTGGCCTGCCAGCCGGACCTCAACCTGCACAACCCGGCGGTCCGCGACCGGCTGCTGTCCGAGGCCGCCTTCTGGCTCGACCTGGGGGTCGACGGCTTCCGCCTGGACGCCGTCAACTTCTGCACCCACGACCCGGCGCTGCGCGACAACCCGCCGCGCGCGCCGGGCGAGCGGGCCGCCGACGGTGTGGCGCCGGACAACCCCTACGCCTACCAGCGCCACCTCTACGACAAGTCCAGGCCGGAGACGATGGAGGTCCTGCGCCGCCTGCGGGCGCTGACCGACCGCTACGAGGGGCGGGCGACCATGGGCGAGATCAGCGGCGAGGATTCGCTGGCGACCGCGGCCGCCTACACCCAGGGCGGCGACCGGCTGAACATGGCCTACACCTTCAATCTGCTGACGCCCGAGTTCTCGGCCGCGCGGCTGCGCGCGGTGCTCGGCGAGATGGAGACCCGCGTCGGCGACGGCTGGCCTTGCTGGGCCTTCAGCAACCACGACGTGCCCCGCGCGCCCTCGCGCTGGGGCGCCGCCGGGGACGACGACTTCGCCCGCCTGCTGATGGCGCTGCTGCTCAGCCTGCACGGCACGCTCTGCCTCTACCAGGGCGAGGAACTCGGCCTGCCGGAGGCCGAGGTGCCCTTCGAGCGCCTGCAGGATCCCTACGGCAAGGCCTTCTGGCCCGCGTTCAAGGGGCGCGACGGCTGCCGCACGCCGATGCCCTGGGCAAGCGCGGCGGATCACGCCGGCTTCTCCAGCGCGGAGCCATGGCTGCCGCTCGACCCCGGCCACCCGGCGCGCGCGGTCGACCGTCAGGAGGCGACGCCGGGGTCGCTGCTCCGGTCCTATCGGGGCTTCCTGCGCTGGCGCCGCCGCCAGCCGGCCCTGCGCCTGGGCGGCCTGTGCTTCCTCGAGGCGGCGGAGCCGCTGCTCGCCTTCGAGCGCGCCTGCGCCGCGCAGCGTTTGCTGGCGGTCTTCAACTGCGGCGCCGCGCCGCAGCGCTTCCGGCTTCCGAAGGGGCCCGCACCGGCGCCGCTCGAGGGCCACGGCTTCGCCGCCGTGGTCGAGGACGGCGAACTGCGCCTGCCGCGCTACGGCGTCTTCTTCGGCGCCTTGCCGACGGCGCGGCAAGGCGGGACCGGAACCGGGAACCAGGGAGCGACGGGTCATGGCTGAAGTCGTGCTGTCGGGCATCCGCAAGTCCTTCGGGAAGGTCGAGACCATCCACGGCGTCGACCTGACCATCGCGGACCGTGAGTTCGTGGTCTTCGTCGGCCCCTCGGGCTGCGGCAAGTCGACCCTGCTGCGCCTGATCGCCGGGCTGGAGGACATCACCGCCGGCGAGATGACCATCGACGGGGTGCGGGTGAACGACCTGCCGCCGGCGCAGCGGGGGATCGCCATGGTCTTCCAGTCCTACGCGCTCTATCCGCACATGACGGTCTACGCCAACATGGCCTTCGGGCTGAAGCTCGCCCGCGCGAGCGGTGAGACCATCGAGCAGCGGGTCAAGCGCGCCGCCGAGATCCTGCAGATCGGGCACCTGCTGGAGCGCCGGCCCAAGGAGCTCTCGGGCGGCCAGCGCCAGCGCGTGGCCATCGGCCGGGCCATCGTGCGCGAGCCCAAGGTCTTCCTCTTCGACGAGCCGCTGTCGAACCTCGACGCCGCGCTCAGGGTCCAGACCCGGATCGAGCTGGCCAAGCTGCACGAGGACATGGCCGCGACCATGGTCTACGTCACCCACGACCAGGTCGAGGCCATGACCCTGGCCGACAAGATCGTCGTGCTCAACGAAGGCAGGGTGGAGCAGATCGGCTCGCCGCTCGCGCTCTACCACCATCCCGGCAACCTCTTCGTCGCCGGCTTCATCGGCTCGCCGAAGATGAACTTCATCAGGGGCACCCTCTCGGCCGTCGGCGAGGCCGGCGCCGAGGTCGCGCTGCCCGGCGCGGTGACGGCCAAGGTCGCGGTGCGGCCCGGCGTCGGCCGGCCCGGCGACGCGGTGACCCTGGGGGTGCGGCCCGAGCACCTGCGCGGCGGCACGGCCGGCGCCCGGCTGGTCGGCAGGGTCGAGGTGGTCGAGCAGCTCGGCGAGTCCAACCTCGCCTACCTGCGGCTGCCGGACGGCGAGACCGTCGTGCTCCGCAGCGAGGGCGACGCCAAGGTGCGCGAGGGCGACCAGCTGGCCGCCGGCCTGGACGCCGCCGACTGCCACCTCTTCGACGCCTCGGGCACGGCCTTTCCCCGGATCGCGGGGTAGCGGCGCGTCGTAAAGCGACGTCGCGCGCCGCCGACGACGCGGCCGGACGAGGCGCCGGAGCCGATAGCTCTGATTCCCGCACCGTCTGTCATGCCCGGACTCGATCCGGGCATGACAGCACGGGTGTGGCAACCGACCTGCGTACCTGCAGTCGCGCTGCGCTTCGGCCGCTCCTCTTCGCCTGCTATGCTGTCTCCGCAATCGAGAAAGAGAGGACGGAAGCGTATGCGCGAGCATCTGACGCCGGCGGCGGTGCTGCCCACGGACGGCACGGCGGGGACCCTGGTCGGGCGGGCCTGGGTGCCCGGGGACCCGGCGGGGCCCAGCGTGGTAGCGATCCGGGACGAGGGCGTGATCGACCTTTCCGGCGTCGCGGCGACCATGGCCGACCTCGTGGCCGCGCCGGACCCGCTGGCCCTCGCACGCGCCGCGGGGCCGCGGCTGGGCGATCTCGCGGCGATCCTGGCGAACAGCGCCCACGACGCGCGCGATCCGGGGCGGCCCCGGTTCCTGGCGCCGGTCGACCTGCAGGTCCTCAAGGCCAGCGGCGTGACCTTCGCGACCAGCCTGCTGGAGCGGGTGATCGAGGAGAATGCCCGGGGCGACGCCGGCAAGGCGGAAGCGATCCGGGCCACGATCACCGAAGTGCTCGGCAGCGACCTTTCGCAGATCGAGCCCGGCTCCGAGGCGGCCCGCCGCCTCAAGGCTCATCTGGTCGCGCAGGGCGCCTGGTCGCAGTACCTGGAGGTCGGCATCGGCCCGGACGCCGAGGTCTTCACCAAGGCGCCGGTCCTCTCGGCCGTCGGCGCCGGCGCCGAGATCGGCATCCGCGGCGATTCGACCTGGAACAACCCGGAGCCGGAGCTGGTCGCGGTGGTCGATCCCGAAGGCCGGATCCGGGGCGCGACCCTGGGCAACGACGTCAACCTGCGCGACTTCGAGGGCCGCAGCGCCCTGCTGCTGGGCAAGACCAAGGACAACAACGCCTCGACCGCGCTGGGGCCCTTCATCCGCCTGCTCGACGACAGCTTCACCCTGGACGACCTGCGGCAGACCACGATCAGCCTCAGGGTCGCCGGCGAGGACGGCTTCGAGCTGACCGGGACCAGCTCGATGGGCGAGATCAGCCGCGACATCACCGATCTGGTCGGCCAGACCTTCGGCCCGAACCACCAGTATCCGGACGGCTTCGTCCTCTTCGCCGGGACCATGTTCGCGCCGATCGAGGACCGCGACGCGCCCGGGCAGGGCTTCACCCACAAGCCGGGCGACCTGGTCACCATCTCCTGTCCGGAGCTGGGCGCCCTGACCAACCGGGTCACCACCTGCGACCGGGCGCCGCCCTGGACCTTCGGCCCCGGCGCCCTGATGAGGAACCTGGCGGCCCGGGGCCTGCTCCGCGTTTCGTGACGCCTCCGGTGACCTGGCCTCTTTCGGCTCGTGCCCGCCGCCGTGTTTTCCTTGCCGAAGGGACGGGAAGCGCAGGGACGCCTCCGGGGGGCGACCGCTTCTATATATATGTTATGGGATATCACTCCCTTATAGATTGCAGGCAAGGTTCCGGCAGAGCCCGACGGCCTTCGCGTAGGACGAGAGGTCCGCGAACGACGTCGCGGCTGAACTCGATGTATTTTACCTCATTGTAAAAGAGTTACAGGCCGTTCACCTTCTAGCCCACTTCGGGATCGGTCTGCGCTCGTAGCCTGGCTCGTGCGTTTTGCAGCTTGTCGGCACACCTCCTAATAGAGAGATTATCTCTTAATACAAGCATGCACAATAGATTTATTATGACTTTATATATATGTTGAATTGCCTATGGCTCGGCGTGCGGGATCGCATTACAAGGGGGACGCAAGAGGCGAAGGCACGGAAGGATGGAGACCAGGTCATGCTGCATGCCAATCTGATCGCGGGGGAATGGGTCGAGGACGGGGAGGTCGCGCCCAACATCAACCCTTCGAACACCGCCGAGGTGGTCGGCGAGTACGCCCGCGCCGGCGCCGAGGCGGTCGATGCCGCGGTGGCGGCCGCGCGCGCCGCCCAGCCGGCCTGGGCCGAGGCCAGCCCGCAGGTCCGTCACGACGTGCTGGAGGCCGCCGGGGCGGCGATCATGGCGCGCAAGGAGGAGCTCGGCCGGCTCTTGAGCCGGGAGGAGGGCAAGACCCTGGCCGAGGGCATCGGCGAGACCATCCGCGCGGCGCAGATCTTCAAGTTCTTCGCCGGCGAGGCCCTGCGGGTCCGGGGCGAGAAGCTGGCCTCGGTGCGCCCCGGGGTCGAGGTCGAGATCGCCCGCGAGGCCCTGGGCGTCGTCGGCCTGATCACGCCCTGGAACTTCCCGATCGCGATTCCGGCCTGGAAGATCGCGCCGGCGCTCTGCTACGGCAACGCCGTGGTCCTCAAGCCGGCCGACCTGACCCCCGGCTGCGCCTGGGAGCTGGCCAGGACCCTCGACGACGCCGGCCTGCCCAAGGGCGTGCTCAGCCTCGTGGTCGGCCGCGGCTCCACCGTCGGCGCGCGCTTGGTCGAGCATCCCGACGTCGACGCCATCTCCTTCACCGGCTCCGTCGCCACCGGCCGCGGCATCGCGGCCAAGTGCGCCGAGACCCACAAGAAGGTGCAGCTCGAGATGGGCGGCAAGAACCCCATGGTCGTGCTCGACGACGCCGACCTTGCGGTCGCCGTGCCGGCCTGCGTCAACGGCGCCTTCTTCTCGACCGGCCAGCGCTGCACCGCCTCCTCCCGGCTGATCGTCACGGAGGGCATCCACGACGCCTTCGTCGAGAAGCTGACCGCGGCCGCGGCGGCCCTCAAGGTCGGCGACGCCCTCGACCCGGAGACCCAGATCGGCCCGGTGGTCGACCAGAGCCAGCTCGACCAGAACCTGACCTACGTCGCCCTGGCCGGCGAGGAGGGCTGCGAGGTGGTCGGCGGCGAACGCCTGGAGCGCGCCACCGAGGGCTTCTACCAGGCGCCGGCGGTCTTCCTCGGCGCCGACAACGCGATGCGGGTCAGCCGCGAGGAGATCTTCGGGCCCTGCGCCTCGGTTATCAAGGTGGCGGACTTCGACGAGGCCCTGGCGGTCGCCAACGACACCGACTTCGGCCTGTCCTCGGGCATCTGCACGACCAGCCTGAAACACGCCGCGGCCTTCCGCCGGAAGGCGCAGGCCGGGATGGTCATGGTCAACCTGCCGACGGCGGGCGTCGATTACCACGTGCCCTTCGGCGGGCGGAAGGGCTCCAGCTACGGCCCGCGCGAGCAGGGCAGCTACGCCGCCGAGTTCTACACCACGGTCAAGACCGCCTACATCGCGCCGTGAGCGGAGCCTGGCGATGACCGCGGCCCGCGCCAAGCGGGCGGCCGAGGCCGGGGCGCATCCCGATCATGGTCCAGGACGCGCCGCTCAGCGGGGTCGAACTGCTGGTGCCGCTGCTGGCGCGCCTGGCGCTGACTGGGGGGCGCTGACTGGGGGGCGTTGACTGGGGGACTCTGAGCTGACGCCTTCCTGGCTGCCCGCGCCGGCCGCCTGTTCCGCTCTGAGCGGGCGCTGCGGCAGCTCAACCGGGTCTCGGGCGGCCTCCTGATGGGCGCCGGGGTCGTGGTGGCGACCCGATAGATGCATCGCTGTCGCGGTGACGAGGATCTTTCGCCATAACTTTAGGCAGGTGTCATCCGCCTGACACGATGGCGCATCACGATCGACCATAGCGCAAGCAGCGCCAGGACCTTTCGCCGCACGGGGCGCAGAGGAAGGCGCGACGAGAAGCGGGCCTGAACGTCCCCGTTCGAGGTTGTAGTTCCCGCGGCTCTTCCACGTAGGGAAGACCTTGAAGGCACGGGCACCCGGTCGCTTGGGGAGGACCGCCGAACGCTTTCGCAGCATCGATATCAAGCCAGCTGAAGTTCCGACGCTGCGGGTCGGACGGCCGCCCTGAGAGACCTTCCGGTTCTCAAAGGGAGATATCAGATGAAGGTTTTGCAGACACGCCGCAGGCCGTTTCTTGGCCTCCTCTCCGTCCTGCTGCTGCTGCTCGGCGCGCCCGTCGCGGGCGCCAAGGCCGCGGATTGCGACGACGTCGTCGACCGGCGGGGTTATCTTAACGTCCTCACGCTCAATCTGCTGTTTTCGGAGGTCGCGCTTCGCGAGGAGAGGTTTCAGCGGATCTCCGAGTTCCTGAGGGAACAGGCCGTCGCCGGCGATCCCGTCGACCTGATACTCCTGCAGGAGGTCGTCGGCGGCGCCCTGGTGGGAACCGACAACAGCGCCGACGACCTGAGGGACGTGCTGACCGCGGTGACGGGCGAGGACTACGAGCTGCGGACCGCCTTCGAGGCCGGCTTGCCCGGCGTCCTGGCGACGGCCAACGCCATTCTCAGCCGTTGCGACATCCGCTTCCACTTCGCCAGGTTTCTGCCCGCGACGTCGGAAGCCATCGAGCTCGGCGACCTGAGCATACCGATCTCGCGGAACATCATGATGGTTCGCGTCAAGGTCCCCGGCTTCGGCCGCCTGAACGTCTACAACACCCATCTCTGCGCGGGCGACTGCACGGTCTCGGAGCTCGGCGATCAGGCCGAAGCGGCCCTCGGCTTCGTGAACGACGTGGAGCGCTTCTTTTCCTTCTTCCGTCCGCGGGCGCACCTGCTGGGCGGCGACTTCAACCAGGACAACTTCCGGGGCGGGCCCGGACCCGATCCCGACACCGGCCTTGGCCGCTTCGGGCCGGAGCTCTTCGTCTACGACGACATCACCCTGGGCGAGGACTTCGAGGACGCCTACGCCGAGGCTCTGGGGCTGGATCTCAGGGATCTTTGCCAGGATGAGGCGGCGGCCGACGAGCATTGCACCGTCGGCGTTTCGACCTTCGACGGCTCGAACGCGCGGCGCATCGACTACGTCTTCGTCCGCAACTTCGGGCCCGCGGTCGAGGGGCAGGTGATCTTCAACTCGGAGGTCGAGGGCGGGACCGGACCCTCGGTCTCGGACCACGCCGGTGTGCTGGTCCGGGTCAACCTGCCGGGCTTCGCGGTGGCCGCCACCGCCGCCGAGTGAAGCCCCGGGGAAGGGCCGGCGGATCAGCGCTCCGCCGGCCGGAAGTGCGGCGCCGCGGGGGCCAGTGCCTCGGCTTGCAGGCGTTCGGCCAGCCGCCGCCGCGCTTCAGGGGCCTCGATGTGCTCCAGGATCATCTCGTCCAGGTCCTGGCCCGGGCGGTGCCGGTCGCGCAGCCAGGCCTGGACCTCCTCCTGGTGCAGGGCGCGGTGCCGGCGGTTGCGGCTGGGCACGGCGGCGAGGCCGACCGCGGCACCCTCGATCGCCAGGCAGCCGTGACGCCCGAGGTAGAGCGCGACCTCCTCGAGCCGCGCCGAGGGTCCGGCCTCGAGCCGGAGCTCGACCGCCGCGAGCCGCCCGTAGGCATAGCTGCCGACGCCTTCGGTCTCGTGCATGCGGTCGAGCTGCGCCCCGGTCAGCCAGGTCACGGCGACCGCCGCCGCGCAGCCCGGCGCGTGCTGCAGGGTCGAGGCCACCGCACCGTAGCGGGTGACGTGGGCCGCGTAGACCACGTCGTAGTCGCGCAGCCAGGCCCGGGTCACGGGCACCGTTCCGTCGTCCTCGGTCAGATGGCCGAACTTCCGGGCCAGCTGCGCCGGCGCCCGGTTCGAGCCGTGCGCCAGAACCGGCCGGCGCGCGTCGAAGCCGGCCTCGTCGATGGGCCGGATCTCGCCTTCGGCGAAGACGAAGGAATCGGAAGGCGCGGCGAAGGGATACCCCTTGGCCAGCGCCAGACGGTCGTCGGGAGCTTCGGGAAGGGGCCAGGGCAAGGCGGGGCGCCGGTCAGTCCGTGCAGGGCGGCGGGGCGTCCTTGTCGATGGCCTCGATGCGGTAGCGGGTGTGGCAGTCGTCGACCGTGTGCCAAGCGTGCTTGGACCACTCGGCCATCGCCGCATCGTAGGAATCGAAGGGTCCGATCCAGGTCTCGTCGCGACCGACCGTGTTGTGGAAGCGGGTGTCCGTGTATTCCCCGCCGACGACCCAATACTGCTGCATTACGGGGCGCCTCTCGCTCTCTTCCAGTCTCTCCGCACCGCGTTCGGCCGCGGCCATCGTCGCCCGCCGTGCGGGCCCTTGAATTCGGAGACCAAAGACAAGTCTGAATCTGCGTTACTTAACAAGTGATAAAACCGCAAGCCTGATATGCTTTTCTCCATAATGTATCTGGTCAGCCGTTGCGCTTTCGCAACGGTCGAATCTCCTCGGATCGCTTCGGGCCGGTCTTCGTCGTCTCGATTCTGTAACACGCTTCCGCTAGATTGAAATCTGCGGTTGCATCTACCTGAGGATACGCCCTTGGCTGAAGGTGTCGTCGGGTTTTCCGGGTCGGCGCTGAGCGCGGCAACCGTTTCTGCGATCGAAAGGCGGATGGTGATCGGCCCAACGGCGGTGATCGTGGCCCGCCGCGCGGCGGTCGCCCTGGTGAAGCCGAAGGTTACGAAGCTCGT
>JAKSBE010000517.1 GCA_022361275.1 Kiloniellales bacterium | reverse complement strand
GCTCGAGCAGCCCTATATGCGCGCAGCGCGCGGGCGCGGCGTTCTCGGCCCTCGGCTGATCGTCCGCCACGCCTTTCCGAATGCGGCCATCCCTGTCGTCACGGTCATCGGATTCATGGTCGGCGGCCTCATCGGCGGCGCTATCGTCACGGAGACCGTGTTCGCCTGGCCGGGTATCGGCAAGCTGTTCGTATACTCGGTCGGCAGCCGCGATATTCCGGTCGTGCAGGTCATCATCTTCCTATCGGCCGCCTCGATGGTGGCGACGAACCTGCTCGTCGACCTGGCCTATGGCTGGCTCGATCCTCGCATTCGACTGAGCCGGGGCCGCAAATGAGCCGGCTAACCGAAATGCCGACGTCCTTGCCCAACGAAACGCTCGACCGCGACGAGACCGAGACGGAGCGCCCCGCGGCCGGCTCTCAGAAGGCGGTGCGATCGCGGCCGGGCCCGCCCCTGCGACCGAAATCGGTCCTTGTCGTCCTGTCGCTGTCCTGGATCGTGCTCTGCGTTTTTGTGGCGATCTTCGCCGATGTCCTTGCGCCGTACGAACTGACGGCCATGGACTTGCGGAACCGGCTTCAGCCGCCGGTTCTGTTCGGCGGAAGCTGGGCCCATCCGCTGGGAACGGACGAACTCGGCCGGGACATCTTCAGCCGCTTCCTCGTCTCCGTCAGGGTGAGCATCTTCGTTGCGCTTGTCGGCACGCTGATCGGCGCCGTCCTTGGGACGGCCATCGGTTTTCTCGCGGCCCATTTCCGCGGCTGGGTCGACGACCTCGTCATGATGCTTATCGACTCTCAGGCGGCGCTGCCGTTCATGATCGTCGCCTTGATGGTGATTGCTTTCTTCGGAAGCAGCCTGACGCTTTTCATCGTCATCGTGGGCATTTACGGCTGGGAACGATACGCCCGGCTTGCGCGCGGCATGGCGCTGTCAGCGTTGGAGCGCGGCTATGTCAGCGCCGTGCGGAGTTTCGGGTCCGGGCCTGTCTGGCTGTATTGGCGTCACATTCTGCCCAATGTCGCCAGCGCGCTAATCGTCAACGCGACCCTGAACTTTCCACAGACCATCCTTCTCGAAAGCTCGCTGAGTTTTCTCGGGCTCGGCATTCAGCCGCCCATGACAAGCCTCGGAAACATGCTCGGATACGGGCGGGAGTACCTGCTGACCGCATGGTGGATGGCCGTCATTCCAGGCGTGGCGATCTCGCTCACCGCGTTGGCCGTCAGCATTCTGGGCGACGACCTGCGCGATCGCATCGACCCGATGCTGACCGACAAACGCGCGGCCTGAGACTGTCGGCGCGAACGGCGGCAGGAAACATGATGAGGACGAAGACGTGGGAACGGATCAAAGTCTGAAATACCTGATTGTCGTGTTCGACGGGCTGCGTCCGGACCATGTGACGGACTCGCGAATGCCGAATCTGAGCGGCCTGAAGCGTGCGGGTTCCTGGCTCACCCGTCATCGCGCCGCCTTTCCGACAGAAACGCGCGTGAACGCGGCGAGCCTCGCCACCGGTGCGCCCTGCGCGGAGCACGGCATCGTCGGCAACCGGTTTATCGACGTCGGTTACGATCCATCGCGGCTGGTGGACGGCGGCGATCTCGCGAGCCTCCGGGCGCTCGACGCCGGCGCCGGGCGCACCGCGATGACGGCTGCCCCGTTCAGCGAGATATTGGCGGCGCGGCGGTTGCCGATGATCTCCGTCGGGTCGCAAAGTTCGGGATCGTGGGGACTGACGCATCCGACGGTCGATGCCGATGGCCATGTCGGCTACTGGTGCGCGGACGCGACGCTCTTTACCGACAATCCGACGGTCGCTGCTCTTGCTGGCGAGTTTCCCCGGTTTTCCGCCGATCCACCCATGGCGGCGGAGAGCTGCGGGCGCGTGGCCGACGCTTTTCTTGAACTGGTGAAGTCCGAACCCTTGCCGTCGGTCAGTCTCGTTTGGTTCGGTGAACCGGACGTCTGCTATCACAATTTCGGTCTCGGGTCGCCGGAGGCCGAGGACGCCCTGATGCAGGCGGACCGGAGTTTCGGCCGGCTGCTCGATTGGTGGGACTGTCGCCGGCACGAAGAGAATCTTCAACTCGTCGTCACGTCCGACCATGGGCACATCACGATCAGCGAGCAGATTTCCGTCAAGGAGACGCTGCGCCGCGCCGGGTTTTCGGTCGGCTCTAGTTTCGAAACCGGGGACGAGGTCGCGTTGACCGGCGGGCGCGTCAGCGACGTCTGGGTGCGCGACGGCGATCCTGCCTTGGCCGGTGCGGTTCTGGACGTTCTTCGGGAGCAGGCATGGTTCGGACTTAGTTTCTCCGCGCGCGGCGACGGCGATTTCGGCGTGATTCCCGGTACCTTTTCTCACGATAGCGTCTTTGCGGCGCATCGGCGCGCGCCCGACTTGCGCGTCACCTTTGTCGATAATGACGAAGATAACGCCTTCGGCGTGCCGGGCTGCGGTTACAGCGACGGCAGACACCCAGCCGGCGACAGCATGCACGGCGGGTTGCATCCGCGCGAATTGCGCAGCGTCGGATTGTATGCCGGCTCGGCGTTCAAGTCGGGGCACGAGTCCGACGTGCCGGCTAGCATCACGGACGTTGCGCCAACGATTTTTCACGGCCTCGGGATCGAGAAGCCCGTTTCGATGAAAGGCCGGGTACTCCACGAATTATTCGATGCGGACGACGCGTCCTCGTTGCCGGTCCAGCGCTGCCCGGTGGCGCTTACAGCCGGCGCACGGCGTTCGACGATCCACCGGACGCGAGTGGGGACGTATGTCTATCTTGACGGCGCCGAATATCAGGAGGTCGAAAACGGAGGAGGGGGCCTCCGCGCGAGAGGCTGAGATCAACCGACCGGGACATTCGCCCCGGCAATCTCCAATCGACCCGATCCTTCGGAGACAGTATTTGGGGACAGGTGATCGGCTCCGTTGCGTTTGGGCGGTCGCCACCGCTCTCCGCGCTGCCGATACAGGAAAGAACCAAGGTAGACTTTTGATAGCAATGGCAGGTTGAATCCGCATTGATGCTCGAAAATCGCGCAGATATCTTCGTAGCAATGGGGCTTGGGGAAAAGCCAGTTAGGAAGAAAGACCGTTGAGACAAGCGTCAATTGCCGCCTTGATGTTTCTTGCTTCCGCTTTCCTTACCGCCACAGCGACCGCGAGGACCGTCGGTTCCCACAACGGCTTTACGGCCACGATCGCTGACGCCGTATTGGCATGGCTGCGACTGACGCCGTACGACGGGCAGCGTGCCTGGAAGGCGTTCGACTGGGATGTCATGGACCGGCTGTATCGCAAGGGGATGATCGACAATCCGGCAAACAAGGCGAAATCGGTGGTCCTGAGCGAAGACGGCCTGAAGCGCAGCGACGCTCTATTTCGTGAGCTTTTCACGCGGAGTGAACCAGCATGGCCTGCTGCCGGTTTGGTGGACACCGAGATAAGGTGTTTCAGGGAACCGGAGGGTCAGGATGCAGAAGAGAAGGAATTTCAGCCGCGCGTTCAAGCTTGAGGCGGTGAGGCTGGTCAAGGAGCGCGGCGTATCGGTGGCGCAGGCTGCCCGCGACCTGGATCTCCACGAGAACGTGCTGCGCAAATGGATCAGGGAGGTGAGCGCGGATCCGCAGCAGGCCTTTCCAGGCCAAGGACAGATGAAGCCGGAGCAGCTCGAGATCGCGCGGCTGCGCAAGGAAGTGGCGAAGCTCAAGGCGGAGCGCGACATTCTAAAAAAGGCCGCAGCCTTCTTCGCGAAGGAAGCGACATGAGGTTCGCCTTCATCGCGAAGCACCGGAGCATCTGGCCGGTGGCATGGCTATGCGAGGCACTGGATGTGTCCCGTTCAGGCTTTCATGCCTGGCTCAAGCGCAGCCCCAGCGCCCGCTCTCGGCAGGATGAGGCGCTCCTCGGCGCGATCGATCGAAGCTTCAAGAGCAGCGACCGGACCTATGGCGCCCGCCGGGTCTGGCAGGATGTCCTGGCGGAAGGCTTCTCCTGCGGCCTTCACCGCATCGAGCGGCTGATGCGCCGGAACGCTTTGCGGGCGCGGCCGCGGCGACGTGGGATGCCAAAGGACAGCGGCGAGCGGGCAGCCGCAGGAGGGAACCTTCTCGACCGCGCCTTCGAGGCCTCGGCCCCGAACCTGAAGTGGGTGGCCGACTTCACCTACATCTGGACCGCCGAGGGCTGGCTCTATGTTGCCGCCGTCATCGACCTCTTCTCCCGCCGCGTCGTCGGCTGGGCCATGAAGGCCGAGATGACGGCCCAACTCGTCGCCGACGCCCTCATGATGGCGATCTGGAGGAGAGGCAAGCCGGACAGCCTCCTGCATCACTCGGACCAGGGCAGCCAGTATACCAGCGAGCCGTTCCAGCGGCTGCTGGTCGATCATGGCATCACCTGCTCGATGAGCCGGTCAGGGAATGTCTGGGACAACGCCGCAATGGAGAGCTTCTTCTCGTCCCTGAAGACCGAGCGCACGGCGCGCAAGGTCTACCGGACGAGAGACGATGCCAGGGCCGACGTCTTCGACTATATCGAGCGCTTCTACAATCCAACGCGCAGGCACTCGACACTGGGCTACCTCAGCCCCGTCGAGTTCGAGAAACGAGCTATGCTAGCTTAACTGCCTGTCCGCCAAACCGGCAGCAGGCCATGACCAGCAGACGGTGGAGAACCAGGCCCTGACGGAAGTGGCAAGCCGTCACGGTTGGGAAGTGGTGTCCACCTTCGCCGACAAAGGCGTCAACGCGACAAAGGGACGCAGCGGACGGCCGGGCTTCGACGCCTTCTGCACCGGCATCGCCTGCCGCTACTTCAACTTGGTCATGTCATGGTTGGCCGATCGAGCCGGACGGTCTTTGCAGAACCTCGTCAGCTTCTTAGGCGGACTACACCGCAAGCAGATAGACCCAAAATCGGCCACCCCTTCGCCGTTCCTTCTCAACCCCGGCTTCTGCCACCGCGCCTCGTGTTCCAGGCCGGCTGGAAGTAATCGATTAGAACGGTCTCCTCGACGCGATGAG
>JAKSBE010000203.1 GCA_022361275.1 Kiloniellales bacterium | reverse complement strand
ACTCCACGATTTCCTCCAGAGCCTGAGCCCCGAGCAGCGGGCGGCCTTCAAGGACCTGGCCAAGGAACGACGCTTCCTCTGGCGCTTCCTGGGCGGGCGGGCCCAGATCCGCAACGTCTCTGTCGAGCGCTAGTGTGATGGTTTCAAAGTTCGGCACATTTCATGTGTCGAGATTTGGAAGCTGAATCGGGACACTAGATCAAACTGCGTTCAACTGGAATCTATGAAACGCAGTTTGATCTATTCCATAGAGTTAGAGCAGCCCGACGCCGGCTCGGCAGTATCGGAAAGCCCCGGGTCATGACCGCCTACCTGTTCTGGCACCGTCCCTTCGCAGAGATCGACAGAGAGGCCTACGAGGCCGCGCTCACCGGCTTCCATCGTGCGCTCGTCGCGCGCGGCTGCCCGGGCTTCCAAGGCGCCGCCACCTACCGGATCTCCGCGACGCCCTGGCTCGACGGCCGGCCGGGCTACGAGGACTGGAGCTTCGTCGAGTCCTCGGCCGGCCTGGATCCGCTGAACGAGATGGCGGTCGCGCCGGGCATGTGGGAGGTCCACGCCGGCATCTCCGGCAAGACGGAGGCGGGGCACGGCGGCATCTACTACCGCGTCCTCGGCGAGGCCGACCCAGGGGCGCTGACCCGCACGGCCTGGCTGGCCCGCCCGCGGGGCATCCGCTACGAGGCGCCGCTCCGCGCGCTGGCCGCGCAGGTGAAAGGGCCGGTCAGCGTCTGGCGCAAGCAGATGGTCCTCGGACCCGCGCCGGAGTTCGCCTTGCTCGGTGGCGACTCCCTCGCGCTCGATCTGCCCGAAGGCTGGAACGCGCACTACGTCGAACGCAGGCTTCTGCAGGCCGGTCGGACGGCCGGCTAAAGGTCTCTCTCGGCGCCGCCAGATCCGCCGCTCGGGCGCCCGCGCTAATACCAAGGAGCCGCGATCATGACTCATTTGACCGGGGTGGGACGTGCGGGCTCGAGCAGCCCGCGCTCACTCGATGTCGTTGCCGGGCTTGACGGTGGAAGCGGCAGGCTGGGTGACGGGGCGTTCCTCGGTTGGCGCTCCTTGGTATCAGGCCCTCCCGAAGGCCATGAGCAGGAAGGTGTATTCCTCGGCGACCTCGCGCAGGCTTTCGTAGCGACCGGACTTGCCGCCGTGGCCGGCGCCCATGTTGGTCTTGAGCAGGAGCAGATTGCCGTCGGTCTTGGTCGCCCGCAGCTTGGCCGCCCACTTGGCCGGCTCCCAGTAGGTCACCCGGGGATCGTTGAGCCCGGCGGTGATCAGCAGCGGCGGATAGGCCTGGGCGCTGACCTGGTCGTAGGGTGAATAGCCGCGGATCAGTTCGAAGGCCGCCTTGTCGGTGATCGGGTCGCCCCACTCCGGCCACTCCATGGGGGTCAGCGGCAGGCTGTCGTCCAGCATGGTGTTGAGCACGTCGACGAAGGGCACGTGGGCGACCGCCGCCCGCCACAGCCGCGGCGCGTCGTTGATCGCCACGCCGATCAGGGTGCCACCGGCGCTGCCGCCCGAGATCGAGATGCCGCCCTCGGCGGCGTAGCCCTCTGCGACCAGGTGCCGGGCGCAGTCGACGAAGTCGTTGAAGGTGTTCTCGCGCTTGTCGAGCTTGCCCGCCTCGTACCAGTGGTAGCCGAGCTCGTCGCCGCCGCGGATGTGGGCGACGGCATAGGCGAAGCCCCGGTCGAGCAGGCTGAGGCGCGCGGTCGAGAAGCCGGGCGGCATGCCCAGGCCGTAGGCGCCGTAGCCGTAGAGGTGCAGGGCGCCCGAGCCATCCAGCGGGAAGTCCTTCGCGTGGACCAGGGAGATCGGCACCGCGACCCCGTCGCGGGCGGTCGCCAGCAGCCGCTTGGTCACGTAGCGCGCGGGGTCGTAGCCGCTCGGGATCTCCTGAACCTTCAAGGTCTCGAGCTGCCGGGTCGCGAGGTCGTAGTCGAAGACCGTCGGCGGCGTGACCATCGAGGTGTAGGTCAGGCGCAGGCGGTCGATGGCGAACGCCGGGTTCTCGCCAAGACCGGCGGCATAGCTGGCCTCCGGGAAGGCGACGTGGTGCTCCTCGCCGTCGGCGTGGCGGCGGATGCGGATCTGGTCCAGCCCGTCGATGCGCTCCTGGACCACGAGCTGGTCCTTGAAGGCGGCCAGGCCGCGCAGGTAGTGGCGGTCGCCGGGGCCGATCAGCTCCTGCCAGTGCGCGCGGCCCGGGGTGGCGACCGGCGCGGCCACGATGCGGAAGTTCTTGTGCCGGTCGTTGGTCCGGATGAAGAGGAGATCGCCGGCGTGGTCCAGGTCGTACTGGTGGCCGGCCTCGCGCGGGGCGACCACCAGCGCCTCGGCAAAGGGCTCGGCCGCCGGCAGGAGGCGGACCTCGCTGGTCACGTGGTCGCCGGCGCCGATCACCAGGAAGGCGCGGGACTGGGTCTCGCCGATGTGGACGAAGAAGCCGTCGTCGGCCTCCTCGTAGAGGGTCCGGTCCTCGGCGACCGTCGTGCCCAGGACGTGGGCGCGGACCCGGAACGGCCGCAGGTTCTCGTTCAGCTCGACGTAGAGCAGGGTCCGGCTGTCGGCGGCCCAGACGACCGAGCCGGAGGTGTTGGGGATCGCCTCGTCCAGGCGCTCTTCCGAGCCCAGCGCCTTGATCCGGATGACGAAGCGCTCAGAGCCGTCGCTGTCGGCCGACCAGGCCAGGAGACGGTCGTCGGGGCTGACCTCCAGGTCGCGCAGGCGGAAGAAGGCCTGGCCCTCGGCCAGCGCCGGCTCGTCCAGGATCACCTCCTCGCCGCCGCCCGCGACCGGCCGCCGCAGCCAGCTCCGGTACTGGGCACCGGGGGCGAAGCGCCAATGGTAGAGGTAGGCCCCGTCCCTGGCCGGCACCGAGGCGTCGTCCTCCTTGATGCGGCCCTTCAGCTCCTGGTAGATCGTCTCGGTCAGGGCCGCCTGGGGCGCCATCACCGCCTCGAAGTAGGCGTTCTCGGCCTCGAGGTGGGCCAGGATCTCGGGGTCGCGGACCTCCGGGTAGCCCGGGTCGCGCAGCCAGGCGTAGGGGTCCGCGATCTCGATTCCCTGGGCGGTGAAGCTGTGGGGCTTGCGGGCGGCCTGCGGCGGCGCCGCGCTGGGGGTCTTGCTGTCAGGCATCGGGAGGGCCTTCGCTGGTGAATCGCTCTCCAGCAAGATGTTCGCCGCGGCGCCCGGCATCAAGCCCTCTGATGGCACACGCCCGGCGGCGTTGACGCCCGCAGGCGGCGGGCCTAGGGTCCCGGCGCTGCTTACCCCGGCGCGGGACCAAGAGGCGATGACGAGCGAGAGAGAGTTGGCGCAGGCGGCCAAGTCCTGGCCCTTCCAGGAGGCCCGCAAGCTGGTGCAGCGCATCGGCGGCCGGGCGCCGGACAAGGGCTACGTCCTGCTGGAGACCGGCTACGGCCCCTCGGGCCTGCCGCACATCGGCACCTTCGGCGAGGTGGTGCGGACCACCTGCGTGCGCCAGGCCTTCCGCCGCCTCTCCGACGTGCCGACCAAGCTGTTCTGCTTCTCGGACGACATGGACGGCCTGCGCAAGGTGCCCGACAACATCCCCAACAAGGAGATGGTCGCCCAGCACCTGGGCAAGCCGCTGACCGCGATCCCGGACCCCTTCAGCAACGAGCACCCCTCTTTCGGGGCGCACAACAACGCTCGCCTCAGGGCCTTCCTCGACGATTTCGGCTTCGACTACGAGTTCCAGTCGGCGACCGAGTGCTACCGTTCCGGCCGCTTCGACGAAGCGCTGCTGCAGGTGCTGCGGCACTACGACGAGATCATGGCGGTGATCCTGCCGACCCTCGGCCCGGAGCGCCAGGCGACCTACAGCCCCTTCCTGCCGGTCAGTCCCAAGACCGGGAAGGTCCTGCAGGTGCCGATGCTGGCGCGCGACGAGGACGCCGGCACCGTGGTCTTCCAGGACGAGGACGGGACCCGGACCGAGCTGCCGGTCACCGGCGGCCACTGCAAGCTGCAGTGGAAGGTCGATTGGGCCATGCGCTGGTATGCCCTGGACGTCGACTACGAGATGTCGGGCAAGGACCTGATCGACTCGGTGAACCTGGGCGGCCGGATCATCCGGATCCTGGGCGGCCGGCCGCCGGAGGGCTTCAACTACGAGCTCTTCCTCGACGAGGAGGGCCAGAAGATCTCCAAGTCCAAGGGCAACGGCCTGACCGCCGAGGAATGGCTGACCTACGCGCCGCCGGAGAGCCTGTCGCTCTTCATGTACCAGAAGCCCAAGGCGGCCAAGCGGCTCTACTTCGACGTCATCCCGCGGGCGGTCGACGACTACCTGACCTTCCTCGACCGCTTCCCGGGCCAGGAGCCGGCACAGCGGCTCGAGAACCCGGCCTGGCACATCCACGACGGCACGCCGCCGCGGGAGGAGGCGCACATCAGCTACGCGATCCTCCTCAACCTGGCCTCGGCCTGCAACGCCGAGGACGAGGACGTGCTCTGGGGCTTCATCACCCGCTACGCGCCGGCGGCGACCAAGGAGACCGCGCCGATCCTGGCCGGGCTGGTGCGCACCGCCCTGAACTACTACCGGGACTTCGTGAAGCCGCGGAAGCGCTACCGCGCACCGGACGCCATGGAGCGGGCCGCGCTGGAGGATCTGCTGGCGGCCCTGGAGGCGCTGCCGCCGGAGGCGCCGGGCGAGGACTACCAGAACCAGATCTACGAGGTCGGCAAGCGCCATCCCTTTCCGGAGCTCAGGGCCTGGTTCAAGGCGCTCTACGAGATCCTCTTCGGCCAGCAGCAGGGCCCGCGCATGGGCTCCTTCGTCGCCCTCTACGGCCGCGACAACTTTCTCGACCTGTTGCGCCGTGCCCTGGCCGGCGAGGGCCTGAGCCCGGCCTGAGGCCGCGATGGCGAAGGACGGCGAGATCCTCTTCCGGGCCGCGCGGGCCTCGGACGCACGGGCGGTCGGCGCGCTCATGGTCGAGGCCGGCGGCGGGCTCTTCGAGTTCCTGCTGGAGGGGGTGCTGCCCGACACGACGCCGGCCGGGGTCCTCGCCCTGGCGGTCGCCGGCGACGAAGATCCCTGCTCCCATCGCAACGTCCTGGTGGCGGAGGCGCAGGGGCGGGTGGTCGCGATGATCAACGCCTATCCCGTCGACCTGCTCGAGGCCGAGCCACGCGACCTTGTGCCGGCGGACCGCCTTGCGCAGATCGCGGCCCTCGACGAGATCACGGACTGGGGCAGCTTCTTCGTCAGCAGCATGGCCGTCGCCGCGCGCCATCGGCGCCGCGGCATCGCCCGGCGGCTTCTGGCCTGGGCCGTCGACGAGGCGGCGCGGCGGGGGTTCGACCGGATCAGCCTCCAGGTCTGGGCGGACAACGAAGGCGCCCGCCGGCTCTACGAAAGCGAGGGCTTCGCCGTCACGGCCAAGGCGCGGATCGATCCGCACCCGAGGCTGCCGCGCGCCGGCGAGAGCCTGTTGATGGTGCGCAGGCTTCGGGGTGGGTAGATCAGCGCCGCTCGCGGACGGACGACCGCCGGCCGGGCGGGGCACGCTTCGCCTTTGGCCCCCCTTCTCCTCACGAAGCCCGACGGCTTTGCGCTCGGCGCGGCGGCGGTGAACGGCGCCGCGCCGAGGGGCGGCATCCGCGTCGTGACCGGCGGCGTCAGTCGCCGTGGGCGAAGGCCCAGTAGAGTTCCCGCGCCTTGGTATAGACCGGACCCGGCTGCAGGTCGCGCTCGTCGAGCCGGTTGATCGGCATGACCTTGCCGTAGTTGCCGGTGGTGAAGACCTCGTCGGCGTCCTTGAGCTCCCGATAGGAGATGACCCGCTCGTAGACCTTGATGCCGGCATCCGCCAGCAGCCTGGCGACCCTTTGCCGGGTGATGCCGTTCAGGAAGGTGCCGTTGGCCACCGGCGTGTGGGCGGCGCCGTCCTTGGCCATCCAGATGTTGGCGGTCGCCAGCTCGGCCACGTTGCCCAGGCCGTCCAGCACCACGGCGTTGTCGAAGCCCTTGTCCGCCGCCTCCTTGAGGGCCCGGGCCGAGTTCGGATAGAGGCAGGAGGCCTTGGCATCGGTCGGCGCCATGGAATGCAGCGGCCGGCGGAAGCTCGACAGGCAGGCGGAGAAGCCGCTGGGCGCCGGGATCGGGGCCTCGAAGACCGAGCAGACGAAACGCGTGCTCTCCGGATCGGGCGCCACGAAGCCGGTCTCCGCGTAGTACATCGGCCGGATGTAGAGCTCGGCGTCCCTGGGGAACTTCTCCGTGCCCTCCCGGGCGATCTCGAGGATCTCGCCGGCCGAGAGCGGCGTGCCCAGGCCCATGCGCGGCGCCGACTCGTTCAGGCGGGCGCAATGCAGGTCGAGGTCCGGCGCCACGCCTTCGAAAGCGCGGGCGCCGTCGAAGACGACCGACGCCATCCAGGCGGCATGGGTCATCGGACCCATGATCGGCGGATTGCCTTCGTGCCAGATGCCGTCGATGTAGTGCAGCGCTTTCATGTCCTGGAGTCCCGGTGTCCTGGAGGAAAAGCGGCCGAGCGGAGCCGCCGGAGAGCGGTTAGCATAACTGCTTTGCGAAGGCTGGCAAGGCGCACCCGGAACCGCAGATGCGGGTCCGGCGGCCTCGAATCAGTGGAGTGCCCAGACGATGCGCGACATCCAGGAGACCTCGTTCTGTGACACCACCAGAGAACCGGCAGTTCCATCGAAGGTTGTCAGAGCGATCTCTTGGGAGCCGCGGCGGTCCAGGCTGCCGAAGACGACGCTGCCGTCGCTGAGCCTGACCACGACCCGATGGCCGGCATCGACCCGCGACGCCGGCGAAACGATCAGGACATGACCGTCGGCGTAGGTCGGCAAGAGCGCCTGCCCTCTAATCTCGATTGCATAAGCGTCGGGGTCTGCCATCTCCGGCAGCGGCACGCGGCCCCAGCCGTTGCCTATCGGCCGACCCTTGGCATCGAAGAATCCGGGCTCGGAGACGACGCTGTATCCGATCCGGCGCAGTCCCAGGCCGGCGAGGTTCATGCCCTCGCCGTTCAAGAGACCGACGAACTCCTCGACGCTGGCGCCGGTGGCGGTCAGGATCTTGGCAAGGGATTCCGTGCTCGGCCAGCGCAGCTTGCCGTCCTTGGCAACGCGCTTGCTCCGATTGAAGGTGGTCGGATCCAATCCGGCACGCTTCGCTAATCCGGAGGCGGACAAGCCGTACTTTGAGGCCAGCCGATCGATAGCCCGCCAAACATCTGCATGTTGTAACATGAATGTTATCTTATATAGGGATTAACCCGGATCGCAGCAGGAACATGATCCCAGGAATTCTGCACGTTCCATGGTATGTTTAACGTACTAGGAAGATGATATAAATTCCGCCCATGCAGAGATTAAAACGTCCCGATTCGCGCGGCCGGGCCTTTATATGATCTTGAATCGCGTGCGCGAATCGAGTTGGCTCGTGAAATCCTCTAAATTCGGTTTTACTGTTTACACGTGTCTTCGCCGCCCCTCTACGCTCGGCTTCGGCCGTTCATCTTCGCCCTCGCGCCCGAAGCTGCGCATCGGCTGACCCTCCTGGCGTTGCGTCTCGGACCGGCCTTCCCCGCCGTCCTGCCGGCCTCGGTCCGGGCGGTGTTGCGAACCCGTGTCTGGGGCCGGGATTTCGTCAATCCCCTGGGCCTTGCCGCGGGCTTCGACAAGGACGCCGAGGTCGCCGACTCGCTGCTGAGGTCGGGGTTCGGCTTCGTCGAGGTCGGCAGCGTCACGCCGCGTCCGCAATCCGGCAATCCCAAGCCAAGGGTCTTCCGCCTCCCCGAGGACCGGGCGCTGATCAACCGGCTGGGCTTCAACTCGGCGGGTCTGGCCCGGGTCGAGGCCAACCTGCGCCGCCGGCGCGCCGCCGCGCCCGAGGGCGGCGTCATCGGCGTCAACCTCGGCCGCAACAAGGATTCGACCGATGCCGGCGCCGATTACCTCGCCGGCCTGCGGGCGCTGGCGCCCCTGGCCGACTACCTGGTGATCAACGTCTCCTCGCCGAACACGCCTGGCCTCAGGGCCCTGCAGGGCCGGGACCAGCTCGCGGCGCTGCTCGCCCCGCTCCGCGCCGCCCTGGACGAGGCGGGGCCGCAAACAGCGACCGGGCGGCCGCCGCCGCTGCTGCTGAAGATCGCCCCCGACCTGACCGCCGAGGACCGGGCGGACATCGCCGAGGTGGCCTTGGCACGGGGCCTGGACGGCCTGATCGTCTCCAACACCACCATCGCACGGCCGCCCGAGCTGGCGAGCCGCTTCCGCGGCGAGGCGGGCGGGCTTTCGGGCGCGCCCCTCTTCCCGCCCTCGACCGCGCTCCTGGCGGAGATGTACCGCCTGACCGGCGGCCGCCTGCCGATCATCGGCGTCGGCGGGGTCGCCAGCGGCGCCGAGGCCTATGCGAAGATCCGCGCCGGCGCGTCCCTGGTGCAGCTCTACACCGGCCTGGTCTACGAGGGACCGGGGCTGATGGGACGGATCCTGACCGAGCTGGCGGCCTTGCTCCGCGGCGACGGCTTCGGCGCCGTCGGCGAGGCGGTCGGCGCCGATCACCCCGACCTGACGGTGCCGGAGCGGGACCAGGACCAGGACCGGGATCCGGCCGCCGAAAGATCTGTTTAACCCTATTTTCAAAGATCATCGGCAGGCTTCCCGCGGGGCCCCGGCCTCAGGTCCTTGGCCCAGGTCCTTGGCAGGAGAGCCGCGCTTGGCCTTCGTACGTTTCGTCTCCAACCTCCTGGGCATCGGCGCGCCCGCCATGGTGGTGGCCGTCCTGCTGCCCGAGTGGCTGGGCGTGCGCCTGGAGTTCGCCCTGATCGCCGGCGCCCTGATCTTCCTGTCCGGGGCCGCACTCCTGGAGATCAGCGGCCGGCGCGAGGGCGACCGGCGGCTGCGCGAGGAGATCCACGCCCTGCGTGCCGGCCAGGTGGCGGTGCGCGACGAACTGGCCGGCGCGCGGCGCGAGATGAAGGCCCTGGAAGAGGCCCTGCAAGCGGCGGCGAGCCTGCGCGGCGGCCAGGGCAGCAGCAAGGCGCTGACCGAGGTCATGGACGAGGTGACGGTCCTCAAGTCCCTGGTGTCGCGGCTGTCCGAGGGGCAGGCCCAGGCCGCGGAGCAGGTCGCCTTCCGCCCGGCCTTGGTGCTCGCCGGCGGGACCGCGGTCCGGGGCGGGGCGGGGGCCGGGGAGCCTTCGCCGCTGATGCTCCAGCCGCTGGAGGCCGAGAACCTCGACGACCAGTCGGTCCTGGACGAGGTCAAGAAGTGCCTGCGCCAGGACAGCCTCGACCTGATGCTCCAGGCCGTCGTCAGCCTGCCCCAGCGCAAGCGGCGCTTCTACGAATGCTTCACCCGGATCCGGACCGACGACGGCACCGTGGTCCGGCCCGAGCGCTACATCGAGCTGGCCGAGGAGGCCGGGCTGATCGCGGCGATCGACAACATGCTCCTGTTTCGCTGCGTCCAGCTGGTCCGCAAGATCCAGCGCGAGAACATGGACGTCGGCTTCTTCTGCAACATCTCCTTGAACACGCTGGAGGACACCGACTTCTTCGGCGACTTCGTCGAGTTCCTGGAGGGCAACGCGGAGCTGGCCAAGAGCCTGATCTTCGAGTTCTCCTACGCCGACCTCCGGCGCCAGCGCGCGCCCACCCGGCGCCAGCTCGGCCGGCTGCTCGAGCTGGGCAGCCGGCTCTCGGTCGACCAGGTGGACGGCCTTGCCGTCGACCCGGGCCTGCTGGTCGACCGCGAGATCCGCTTCGTCAAGCTCGAGGCCGGGCTCCTGCTCGGGGAGGGCGGTCCCGAGGTCTTCCGCAGCCTGAAGCGGGAGCTGGACCGGCGCGCGGTCGACGTCATCGTCGAGAAGATCGAGACCGAGGCCGATCTTGTGGAGCTGCTCGACCTCGGCATCGACTTCGGCCAGGGCTACCTCTTGGGCGAGCCGCGCCTGGCCAAGCCGGCGGGCTGACGCCTCACCCCCGGGGTCTTCGCCGCCGCTTTTCCCGGGAGGCCGGCTGTGGCACAAGGGCGGCCGCACCCCCTGCCGCTAGCCCGAGAGCCGGAACCCCGCGCCATGACCGAAGCCCAGACCACCGACGAGCCGGCCCCGATCCACGACGGCATGGCCGCCCTGGCCGACAGCTACGACGCCTTCATCCTCGACCTCTGGGGCGTGCTGCACAACGGCGTCGCCGCCTATCCCCAAGCCATCGACGGCCTGAAGGCTCTGAAGGCCCGGGGCAAGAAGCTGCTGGTGCTGTCCAACGCGCCACGCCGGACGGCCGGCATCCTGGAACGCAACGTCGCGCTCGGCCTGATGCCCGAGCTCTACGACGCCCTGCATTCCTCGGGCGAGGAGACCTGGCTGCACCTCAAGGAGCGGCCGGACGCCTGGTACCGGAACCTCGGCCGGCGCGGCTTCCACCTCGGCCCGGCGCGTGACCTCGGGATCCGGGAAGGCCTCGAGATCGACTTCGTCGAGGACCTGGCCGCGGCCGACTTCATTCTCAACACCGGGGCCGGCCGCGCCGAGGATCGGGTCGAGGATTTCGAGGATCTGCTGCAAGCCGCGCGGTCGCGGGATCTGCCGATGATCTGCGCCAACCCCGACCTGGTGGTCATGCGCGGCAGCGCGACGGAGATCTGCGCCGGCGCCATCGCCGCCCGCTACGAAGAGCTCGGTGCCCAGGTGCGCTACCACGGCAAGCCGCACGCCGATGTCTACCGCCGCGCCTTCGCCCTGCTGGGCGTCGAGGACCGCTCCCGGATCGCCGGGGTCGGGGACTCCTTCCGCACCGACATCGCCGGCGCCCGTGCCGCCGGCATCGACGGTATCTTCATCGCCGGCGGCATCCACGTCGAGGAACTGGGGGCCGATGCCGAGGGCCGCCCCGACCCGGACCGCCTGGCCGTCATCGCCGCCGAGAGCGGCCATCACCCGAGCGCCGTGCTGCCGCTCTTTCGCTGGTAGCCCCGCTCGGCCGTGAGCTTTCCGTGGATGCCGCGTCGCGGCGGCATCCAAAGCCCTTGCCTTTCGCGTAGAGACACCGTCCCCTTGCACGGGGACGCAGCGGATCGCGCGCGTTGAACCCGGGGCCATGGCAAAGAGTCATTCGAGAACCTTCGTCTGGGAGTTCGACGCGCCGCCCGAGGAGGTCTGGCCCTACCTGGCCGACACGGCGCGCTTCAACGAGGCCGCCGGCCTGCCCAACCACGCGATCGAGGAGACCCCGCGGCCCGACGGCTCGGTCGAGTTCCGCGGCCGGGCACGGATGGGCCCCTTCGAGCTGGTCTGGCGCGAGCAGCCGACCAACTGGGTCGCCGAGCAGTGGTTCGAGCATTGCCGGATCTTCGAGCGGGGGCCCCTGGCCCGGCTCTGCGCGGTCCTGCGCCTGACCCCGACCCCGGAAGGCTGCCGCGCGGAGTACAGCGTCGAGGCCTCGGCCAAGGGCCTGCTGGGCGAGGGGATCTTGCGCCAGGGTTTTTTTCGCTCCACGGCCCGCAGCTTCGGCCATCAGGCCGCCCACCTGGGCGCCTTCCTCGAGGGCCGTCAGGCCACGCCCTTCGACTACACGGCGGCGCCGGTGACCGAGGCGGTGCGCGCCCGGGTCGACGCCATCGTCGCTCGGCTGGAAGAGACCGAGCACGGCCGGGCCCACGCCCGGCGCCTGGCCGACTACGTGCTGGGCGCGCAGGAGGTCGACCTGGTCCAGCTCCGGCCGCTGCGCCTCGCGCGGCTCTGGGGCCTCAGCGAGCGGGTCGCGGTCGAGCTCTGCCTGGAGGCGACCCGCGCCGGGCTGCTGGAGCTGCGCTGGGACCTGCTCTGCCCGCGCTGCCGGGTCGCCAAGCTGGTGGTCGGTTCCCTCGACCAGCTACCCCAGGGCGCCCACTGCTCGACCTGCAACATCGACTACGGCCGCGACTTCTCGCGCAACGTCGAGCTCAGCTTCCATCCGGCGCCGGGCATCCGGCCGCTCAACACCGGCGAATACTGTCTCTTCGGGCCGATGTCGACGCCGCATATCCGGGTCCACGTGACCCTGGAGCCGGGCGAGAGCCGGCGCCTCGACGTAAAGCTGGCGCCCGGCCACTACCGGCTGCGGACCCAGGAGCCCGGGCCGGAGCTGGACCTGGAGACGCCGGCGGAGGGCTTTCCCGAGGTCGTCCTGGCGCCGGAGGCGATCACCGCCGGCGCGGCCGCCCCGCCGGGCGAGCTGGTGCTCAGCAACCGCCTGCCCTGGCGCCGGACCGTGGTGATCGAGGAGCGGGAATGGGTGCGCGACGCCCTGACCGCCGACCGGGCGAGCAGCCTCCAGGCCTTCCGCGACCTCTTCTCGGACCAGGTGCTGCGGCCGGGCGACGAGGTCGCGGTCAAGCGCGTCGCCCTGATGTTCACCGACCTGCGCGGCTCGACCGCGCTCTACCGCAGCATCGGCGACGCCCGGGCCTACCGCCTGGTCCGCGAGCACTTCGCGCTGCTCGCCGCCAAGGTCCGCGACCACGACGGCGCCATCGTCAAGACCATCGGCGACGCGGTCATGGCGGCCTTCATCCGCCCGGCCGACGCCCTGGCGGCCGCGCTCCAGATCCAGCGCGAGATCGAGGCCTTCAACGCCGGCCGTCCGGAGACCCCCATTCGGGTCAAGCTCGGCCTGCACGAGGGGCCTTGCATCGCGGTCACCCTCAACGACCGCCTCGACTATTTCGGCTCGACCGTGAACTTGGCCGCCCGGCTGCAGGGTGAGAGCCAGGGCGGCGACATCGTGCTGTCGCGCACCATGGCCGGGGACCCGACGGTCGCGGCCCTGATCTCCGACCTCTCGCCCTGCGAGGAGCAGGCCGCCCTCAAGGGCTTCGACACCCCGGTCGGCTTCTTGCGGCTGCGGCCTTAGCTTTCGCGCTTCGGCGCGTCACCCCCTCCCAACCCTCCCCCATCAAGGGGGAGGGCTTAGGTGGGCGGCCGTCGTCTTCTCCCTCCCCCTTGATGGGGGAGGGCCGGGGAGGGGGTGACACTCCCGTATCGCCAAGTAGGCGCCAGCTCGACCGGGACGCGAAAGCGCGCCGTGCCGGCTCATCGTGGACTTGGCGCCGGCTTCGGCGTATAATGCTGCACTGCAACAGAGAAACCGGACGACCGGGCATGGCCGATTTCGAGAAGAAGACGCTGGACGACTGGCGCGCGCTCGCCGCCAAGGAGCTCAAGGACCGAAATCCCGAGGACCTGACCTGGGAGACCCCGGAGGGGATCGCGGTCAAGCCGCTCTATACCGCCGAGGACCTGGAAGGACTCGAGACCCTGGGCGGCCTGCCGGGTTTCCCGCCCTACCTGGGCGGGCCGCGGGCGACCATGTATGCCAACCGCCCCTGGACCATCCGGCAGTACGCCGGCTTCTCGACCGCCGAGGAGTCGAACGCGTTCTACCGCAAGAACCTGGCCGCGGGGCAGGCGGGCCTGTCGGTCGCCTTCGACCTTGCCACCCATCGCGGCTATGACAGCGATCATCCCCGCGTCGTCGGCGACGTGGGCAAGGCGGGTGTTGCCATCGACAGTGTCGAGGACATGAAGATCCTCTTCGACGGCATTCCGCTCCAGGACATT
>JAKSBE010000408.1 GCA_022361275.1 Kiloniellales bacterium | reverse complement strand
GTAGGCCAGGACATAGGGCATCACCACGGCGTTGGTGAGGCCGTGGTGAGTGTCGTAGAGCGCGCCCACGGGGTGGCTGAGGGCGTGGATTCCGCCGAGGCCCTTCTGAAAGGCGGTTGCGCCCATGCTGGCGGCCACCAGCATGTTGGCGCGGGCCTCCAGGTCGCTGCCGTCCTTGACGGCGCGGGGCAGCCAATCCTTGACCAAGCGCATGCCTTCCACCGCGATGCCGTCGGCCATGGGGTGAAATCCGGGAGCGCAGTAGGCCTCGAGGCAATGGGCGAGGGCGTCCATGCCGGTGGCGGCGGTGATGTGGGGCGGCAGGCCGAGGGTCAGCTCGGGATCGGAGATCACGATCCCGGGCAGCATCCTGGGGTGGAAGACGATGCGCTTGCTGTGCGTTTCCTCCTGCAGGATCACCGAGGCCCGGCCGACCTCCGACCCGGTGCCGGCCGTGGTCGGCACCGCGACGATGGGCGCGATGCCCTCCGGATCGGCGCGCTTCCAGTTGCTGCCCACGTCCTCGAAGTCCCAGATCGGCCGGGTCTGGCCGGCCATGAAGGCGACGGCCTTGGCGGCGTCGAGGCCGCTGCCGCCGCCGAAGGCGATCACCCCGTCATGGCCGCCCCCCCGGAAGACCGCGACCCCGTCCTCGACGTTCCGGCCCAGGGGATTGGGCTTGACGTCGCTGAAGACCGCCGTCGGCAGGCCCGCCGCCGCGTTCGCGGCGACCGCCTCGGCGACCATCGGCAGGGCGGCCAGGCCGGGATCGGTGACCAGCAGCGGCCGGGACATGCCCAGGCTCTTGCAGGCCCGCGGCAGCTCCGCGATGCGGCCGGGGCCGAAGCGGACGTGGGTCGGATAGCTCCAGGTGCCGGTGAGGGACTTGGGATCGATCTGCATGGGGGGCCTTTCGTCTCAGACGGCGGTGTCGGAAAAGTGGTGAGGGAAGGGCGGGTTGGAAAAGGGGGTCCGGAAAAAAGGGGTCAGAGTCATTTTTCTGTGTGTGCTGAGCGACGGCAAGCTGAAGGCCGGACGAGAAAAATGACTCTGACCCCTTTTTTCGGAACTCGGCCGGATCGATCGGCGCGCGGGCGCCCTGGGCCACGGCCTCGCCGGCCGGTTCCCGCTCGACGTAGACGCTGCCGTCGATCGGCGTGATGCACTGCAGTCTTTCGGTCATGCCGGTCATACTTCCTCAGAAACGGTGCCGACCTCGCCCTTCGACAAGCCCATGCTTCGACAAGCTCAGCATGGGCTTGTCGAAGCGTGAGCTTGCCGCACGGCCTGACCGGCGGGGCCGGCTATGACCGTTCGAAGCCGCGCTGGAGCTCCCAACTGGTGACGCGGCGGTCGTATTCGAACTGCTCCCACTCGGCCGTGTGGACGTAGTGGTCGATGACCGCGTCGCCGAAGGCGGCGCGCAGCATCCTGGACTTCTTCAAGAGCTCCGTCGCCTCGCGCAGGGTCTTGGGCACCTCGCGCAGGCGCTTGCCGTGGTAAGCGTCGCCCTTGAAGGGCGCCTCCAGCTCCAGCTTCTCCTCGATCCCGGCCAGGCCCGCCGCCAGCAGGGCGGCGAAGGCGAGGTAGGGGTTGAGGTCGGCGCCGCCGACCCGGCACTCGATGCGGATCGCCCTGGTGCCCTCGCCGCAGAGGCGGAAGCCGGCGGTGCGGTTGTCGCGGCTCCAGATCGCCTTGGTCGGGGCGAAGGTGCCGACCTGGAAGCGCTTGTAGGAGTTGATGAAGGGCGCCAGGAAATAGGTGATCTCGCGGGCGTACTTGAGCTGCCCGGCCAGATACTGCCGCATCAGTTCCGACATGCCGAGCTCGGCCTCGGGATCGTGGAACAGGGCGGTCTTGCCGGCCTTGTCCCAGAGCGAATCGTGGATGTGGCAGGAGTTGCCCGCCAGGTCGTAGTGCCACTTGGCCATGAAGGTCACGGCCTTGTCCCGCAGCAGGGCGATCTCCTTGATCCCGTTCTTGAGGATCGCGTGGCGGTCGGCCATGTCGAGGGGATCGGCGTAGCGGACGTTGATCTCCTCCTGGCCCGGCCCCCATTCGCCCTTGGAGTTCTCGACCGGGATGCCGGCGCCCTGCAGGCCCTTGCGGATCGCCCGCATGACGCCCTCTTCCTTGGTCGTCTGCAGGATGTGGTAGTCCTCGATGTAGTTGCCGGCCGTCGCCAGCTCGGCGTAGTGCTTGACGCGGGCGCTCTCGTAGGTCTCGTCGAAGAGGTAGAACTCGAGCTCCGAGGCGAAGAAGGCGCGCATCTTCATCGCTTCCAGGCGCGCCGTCTGGCCTTTGAGGATCGCCCGCGGCGAGACCGGGACGTCCTCGTGGTGATGGTGATCCAGCACGTCGCAGAGCACCAGGGCCGTGCCCTCCAGCCAGGGAATCCGGCGCAGGGTCGAAAGGTCGGGCTTGAGGACGAAGTCGCCGTAGCCTTTCTCCCAGTTGGTCAGCGCGTAGCCGGGCACCGGCTCCATGTCGATGTCGTTGGCCAGCAGGTAGTCGCAGCCGTGGGTCTCCTGGTGGCCGCCGTCGACGAAGAACTCCGCCTGGAATCGCTTGCCGACCAGGCGGCCGAACATGTCGACCATGCAGACCAGCACGGTGTCGATCTCGCCGCCGGCGACGGCCTTCTTCAGTTCGTCGGGAGTGAGGTTGCCTGCCACCTGAACCATCCTGTCGAAATCGGGGCGCGGGAGGAAAGGGCGTTCCCCCGAGGCGTTGTGCCCCGGGGGCTTCGAAGCCGGGGCCTTTCAAGGCCTCGCCGTCAGTAGCGGTAGGGCTTGCCGGCTTCCGCCATGACCGCGGCGTACTCCTTGAAGATCTTGATGACCCGGGCGCTGCGCTCGCTCTTGGCGGCGATCTCGTCCCAGAACTTCAGCGCCTCGTCCTCGACCGCCTTCCACTCCTCGTCCGGGATGGTGGTCAGCTTCAGCTTGGTGCCCTTGGTCCGCAGGTGGGCCTCGCCGCCCCAGTACCAGTGCTGCCGGTAGTAGTGCGAGGAGTCCATGCAGAGCCGGAACAGCTCCTGAAGGTGCGGCGGCAGGGCCTCCCACTTCTCGGTGTTGGCGAAGTAGGAGCCGCACCAGGCGCCGGAGATGTTGTTGGTCAGGAAGTAGTTGGTCACGTCCGCCCAGCCGACGGTGTAGTCCTCGGTGATGCCCGACCAGGCGATGCCG
>JAKSBE010000144.1 GCA_022361275.1 Kiloniellales bacterium | reverse complement strand
TTCATGTGCCGGCCGGCGCGCCCGGCGATCTGGCCGACCTCGGCGGCGGTGAGGCGCCGGGGCCCGCGCCCGTCGAACTTGGAGAGACTGAGGAAGGCGACGTGGTTGAGGCTGAGGTTGAGGCCCATGCCGATGGCGTCGGTGGCGACCAGATGGTCGACCTCGCCGGCCTCGAAGAGCGCCACCTGGGCGTTCCTGGTGCGCGGGCTGAGGGCGCCCAGGACCACGGCGGTGCCGCCGCGCTGGCGGCGCAGCACCTCGGCCAGCTCGTAGACCCCGGCGGCCGAGAAGGCGACCGCGGCGGAGCGCGGCGGCAGGCGGGTCACCTTGCGCGGTCCCGCGTAGCTCAGGGTCGAGAGGCGCGGCCGGGTGACCTTCTGCGCCTCGGGCACCAGGTCCCGGATCAGGCGGGCGATGGTGCCGGCGCCCAGGAACATGGTCTCCTGCAGGCCGCGGGCGCGGAGCAGCCGGTCGGTGAAGACGTGACCGCGTTCAGGATCGGCGGCGAGCTGGATCTCGTCGACGGCCAGGAAGTCGACCGGCCGGTCGACCGGCATGGACTCGACGGTACAGAAGAAGTAGCGCGCGCCCGGCGGGACGATCTTCTCCTCGCCGGTGACCAGGGCGACCTGGCCCCGTCCCTTGGCCTTCAGGGCCCGGTCGTAGTTCTCCCGCGCCAGCAGGCGCAGGGGAAAGCCGATAATGCCGCTGGCGTGGCCGAGCATGCGCTCGATCGCCAGGTGCGTCTTGCCGGTGTTCGTGGGGCCGAGGACCGCCGTGATCCGGCCCCGGGGACGCGATGTCATCCCCCAAGACTTGGCGGTAAAGTGGTCGCTTTGCAAGCCGGGAGGGCGGGTCTTTATCCGGGTCTGAAGCCGGGCCTCGCCGGCCTCGGTCCGCGGGGGCCGGGCCAGGCCGCCGGCGGCCCACGGTCACCGCCGCCGGAGCCGGTAGGTCAAGGCGCTGCGGACGAGCAGCCGCAGCGTGTCGAGCGGCAGCGCCTCGCCGTCCTCGAAGGGCGGCTCGGCCTCCGTCAAGCCTTCACGGCCGAGACGAAGAGCACCAGCGGGGCGTGCCGCCGCCAGCGGGACAGCCAGGGGTGCGCTGCGCAGGCCGTTTCCTCCGGCCTCGGCTCCTCGATCCCGGTGATGCGGAAGCCGGCCGCGCAGACCGCATTGACGTAGTCGGAGAGCGTGCGCGGGAACCTCGGGACCTCGAAGGGTCTCAGGCGGCGTCCCTCGGGATGCTTGCCGAAGCGCCACTGCTCGACGAAGGGCGCGCGGTCGAAGTAGTGCCCCACCTTGAGGCCCGTGTAGGCGCCGTCGGCCGCCCGCAGCCACGCGGCCGCGCGGGTGATGAAGCAGGGATGCAGGATGCTGAAGCACAGCCGGCCGCCGGGGACCAGCACTCGGTGGGCCTCGCGCACGGCCAGGCCGAAGTCCGGCCCGTCCATCAGCGCCAGGGTCGAGAGCGCGCCGTCGTAGCTCTCGGCCTCGGCGATCTCGATGTTCGAGAAGGAGCAGACCTCGTAGCGGACGCCGAGCGGCCGGTGCTTCTCCTCGCGCCGCGCGCGGCGGATCATCTCCTCGGAGAGGTCGATGCCGGTCATCCTGGCGCCGAGGCTCGCGAAGCGGCGGGTGTTCGACCCCTCGCCGCAGCCCAGGTCGATGACCCTGAGGCCCTCGATCTGCGGCAGGAACGCCAGAAAGGCCGGCAGGGTATAGAGTTCCCGGTAGAGGTCGAAGCCGGCCTCGACGCCGCTGGCCCAAAGCGCGGCGTTCCGGTCCCACGCGGACGCCACGTCGGCCTCTTCAAAGATCCGGTCAGCCATGTCGCATCAGGTCCCAAGGTCCGAGGTTGCCGGACTATAGCCGAGTTGGCGTTGCTTCGGAGGACGTTTACCTAAGTCGAGCGTCGGAGGTCGCCGTGGCGATTCTCGACAGGGTCTTCGCATGGCTGGCCCTTTCCAGGACCGGTCGTTCATCGCGTATGTTGCGCCGCCGCTGCCGCGAGCTTGTGTTTGGCCTGCCAAGGTGGCCCGGCTGATCAACCCATCGCCAAAAGCGAAGTGTTGATGTCCTTACATGTTTCGCATGTTTCGGGATAGGTTGCGCCGAACGATCCGTCCTCTACCCGGCGTCTTAATATGGTTAGTATAGTCTGAATGCCGCCCCATGGGCCTTCGCCGATATCCTCGAATTCTGTGGGCCGTTAGCCCTGTTTCCGTTCGCTGAAATAGCTCATACTCCGATTTCCCGCAGCAAGCGCATGATCAGATCGGCTGTCCCCCGCTGCCGCAGGATTCGCGCCTCTCTCGTTTCGGCGTCTTCGCCCAGCTCGAATTTCGCGACGGCGACCGGTCCGTCCTTTGCGTAGCCCTCGCTGTTGCCGTCGTCGGCGAAGTGCTTGGCGAGGATTTTCAAAGCGGTTTCGACGGCCTCTTTGTGTTTTCCTTCCAATGCGGCCCGGAACGCCTTGGCCGCCCCTTCTGGCCCACCGTCACAGTGCTCAAGGCAATAAACAAGGTCGTGCGCGTCCTTGCGTTCGTGCCGCTGGTCGAGTGCATAGGACTTGAGGCAAGCAAAGCTCACGATGTCGGCATGCCGGATCGTTTCGGTTGCAACGCCGTCATCCTCCAGCAACTCCGCGCTGATCTCCTTGACCTCGTGATGGTCGAAGACCATCGAGGCGTGAGGAATATTCAGGGCCGAAATGTTTCCGTCCGTCGGCAGCGGCTGGACCTTCCCGCCTTCAAAGTCCGGATCATCGGCCAGCAGTTCGAGGATAATCATCGCTTCGCCGTCGATCTTCGCCTGCCATCGCCACGAGACCTTTTCGCCTTTGTTGTTTTCGCAGCGTTCGAAACCCAGCTTTTTGAAGTTTTCTTCAAGTGAGTGATACGCCTCCGTGTCCGCTAGCATCTGCAGTTCGACGACGATATCGACATCGCCGGTTCCCGCATGCGGCGGGACTTCCGGCGGTCTGGCTTTTATGAGGTAGCGCGGCGTCAGCCCTCCGACGAGATAGATCGAGTTTTTCCAAGGACCGAGACCACGAAGGAGCGTCACCAGAACCCGTTCGCAGTTTTCGGTCACCTTATTCTTGTAACCGCTCGCAAGCCCGGGCTTGCTCATCAGAAACCGATCCTTTCCTGCCGGAGATATTCTGCCATTTCCTTTCCGCGCCCTCCGCTGCGCAGCAGGTCAAGGTAGACCTGCACGGGACTGGCCAGCCAAAGCGGACCGATCTGTTCCCTGAACAGGAATTCACCGTGCGAACGGGTCTCGATGACACTGAGATTGGCGCCTTCATTCACCGGCCTCGCTTCCAATTCCGCGTACAGCTCGTCCTTGAGGTGGCTGAATGTCAGCCGGCACGTCACGCGCGAAACGGAGGTGAGAAACGGCGCATAGGTTTGCGCCGCACTCTGCTCAGTCAGCGCATAGTCGAGACTGAGCCGTTCGCAGATGAGCGCAAGGCGGTGTGCAATAGCGTCAGCGTCGCTCATCGGAACATAGAAGCGGCGGTATGTTCCCCGCCGCGGCGCAGCCAGTGCCTGTTTTTGCCACTCGTCCAGCAGCGCGCCGGGATCGGTGAGCCTACGCTCCTTGGATGGCCCTTGTCCTTTCACGGTGAGCCATTCGAAGCGCTCAAGCGCCGACAGCGTTTCCGATGTGGTAGCAGGCGAAACTTCCGCTAATTCGGCAAGCTCCTTGACCCCGAACCACTCGTCGTGGCGGATCAGCAGCGCGTGGAGCACCTGCGAACGCTTCCCTCTGAACAGGCTGCCTACCGTTTTTTGGAGCGTCTTCGGGGGCGGCTTCTCGATGTAGACATAGGCGCCGCGAGCGGGGATGAAGAGGCTTCCGCCGGTGTCGAAGAATCCACAGTTTTCGCTCTTCAGAAGATCCTTCGCACCAGGCGAGATTGATTCAGCAGCCAGCAGCGGCACGACATGCTTCTTACGTTCCGAGTGGCCTGAAGTTGCCATATAGCGGTCGAGCCGCCAGAGGGCTTGCGGCACATCGCGCGGATAGACGGATTTCTTGACTTCGACGAGCAGGAGATAGCTCCTTCTTCCGGTACTGAACTCCACTTTTGCATCGATTCCGCGATGATCGTGAGGCGCCGGTTGCATGACTGACTCTCGTGCGTCCACGTCCGGCAGCTGCCGAAGGGCTTCGAGGAGCCTTTCGACTGTGTCCCTTTCGAAGCTGTAGCCTCCAAAAGTCGCCATATCTGCTATGTTTGTTGCGCAGTGAATATCAACAAAATGTTGAATATTCAACTATAGGTCAATACTCACTGCACTTTGAACATGAGCTGCTTGGCGAGCTGAGTCGATGCCGTCTGGGCATCGCTCCGTCGGGCAAGCACAATTTAGGGGCCGAAAAAGCCGGTAGTCATGGCAGCAAACTCCCATGACTACCGCCTAGGGCGGTATGTATGAGGCCGTTTTGCTTGGCGCTAGGTGCCCTCGCCCTTTGCCTCCGCGATCAACGGCACGAAGGCGACCGGCAGGATCTTTTCCTCGGTCACCGTGCCCTCGGCGTCCTTGGTCACGACCAGGAGGTCCTGTTGGGGGCCGAACCAGAGGGTGCGGAGGTCGAAGGTCTGGGCCGCGGGGTCGCTGGGGCGGCGTTCGACCGGGATCACCAGGCGGCCGCCCGGGGCGAGCTGGTCGATCAGGGCCTCGGGGACGGCGCCCTGGGCGGCGGCGGTGACCAGGATGGCGTCGTAGCGGGGCGGTTCCTCGCCGGCGGCCTCGGGCCAGCCGCGGGTGCCGTCGCCGGCGCGGACCCGGACGTTGCGATAGCCAAGGCCGGTCAGGCGCTCGGCCGCGGCCTCGGCCAGGGCCGGGACGCGCTCGATGCTGTCGACCGCGGCGGCCAGCTCGGCCAGCACCGCGGCCTGGTAGCCGCAGCCGGTGCCGACCTCCAGGATCCGGTCGCCGGGCCCGGGCCGCGCCAGGTCGGTCATGACCGCGACGATGTAGGGCTGCGAGATGGTCTGGCCCTCGCCGATCGGCAGCGGCCGGTTCTCGTAGGCGAAGGGCCGCTCCCAGGCCGGCACGAAGGCGTGGCGGGGCACCTTGCGCAGGGCGTCCAGCACCCTGGGGGCGAGCCGGTCCCTGCCCAGGTAGGCGGCCGTCGCCGCGACCTCGGCGATGACCTCGGCGACCATGGCCTCGCGGTCCTCGGCCCGGGAGTCTGCGGCCCTGGGGTCCTCGGCGCTGGAGCCCTCGGCCCTGGGGCCTCGATCTTGCTTCGGCTTCGTCATCATGACCCTTAACCCTCCTAGGACAGGCCTAAGGACTTGAAGGGCGCGGCACCTTGATACATATCAGCCCACAGATCCCTTTGAGTCCACCGCGTTGACCCTCGCTTCCACTTGTCACCCTCAAGGCAGAGCGGAAGACGAGGCCCTGAAAACAGGACAACGATGTCGGAACAGACCCATTCCTTCCAAGCCGAGGTCAGCCGGCTGCTCGAGATCGTCGCCGGCGCCCTCTACTCCAACAGCGAGATCTTCCTGCGGGAACTCGTCTCCAACGCCTCGGACGCCTGCGACCGGCTGCGCTACCTGGCGCTGACCGAGCCCGGGCTGACAGCCGAGGACCCGGACTTCGCGATCACGCTCACCGCCGACAAGGACGCCGGCACCCTGGTCGTCGCGGACAACGGCCTGGGTATGAGCCGCGACGAACTGGTCGAGAACCTGGGCACCATCGCCCGCTCCGGCACCGCCGCCTTCCTCAAGCGGCTGGAGGACCAGAGCGCCGACGTCAACCAGATCGGCCAGTTCGGCGTCGGCTTCTACTCCGCTTTCATGGTCGCCGACGAGGTCACGGTCGACACCCGGCGGGCGGGCGAGGCCGCGGCCTGGTGCTGGCGCTCCGACGGCAAGGGCGACTTCACCGTCGGCGAGAGCGCGGACGCGCCGGCCCGGGGCACGCGGATCATCCTCAAGCTGAAGCCGGACCAGAAGGAATACCTGGAGCCCGAGCGCCTGCGCCGGATCGTGAAGACCTATTCCGACCACGTCGCGGTGCCGGTCCGCCTGACCGGCGAGACGGAGAACCTCAACACCGCCTCCGCGCTGTGGCGCCGGCCCAAGTCGGAGATCACCGACGCGCAGTACAAGGAGTTCTACCACCACGTCGCCCACGCCTTCGACGAGCCCTGGCTGCGGGCCCACTTCAAGGCCGAGGGCGTGGTCGAATACACCGGGCTGCTCTACATCCCCGCGCAGCCGCCCTTCGACCTCTTCCAGCCGGAGCGCAAGCACGGCGTGAAGCTCTACGTGAAGCGGGTCTTCATCACCGACGACTGCGCCGAGCTGATCCCGCCCTACCTGCGCTTCCTCAAGGGCGTGGTCGATTCCGAGGATTTGCCGCTGAACATCAGCCGCGAGATGCTGCAGAACAACCCGCTGCTGGCCAAGATCCGCGGCGCCATCGTCAAGCGGGTCCTGGCCGACCTGAAGAAGCGGGCCGAGGCCGACGCCGAGGACTACGGCAAGTTCTGGGGCGCCTTCGGCGCGGTCCTCAAGGAAGGCCTCTACGAGGACCTGGGCCGGCGCGAGGACCTGCTGCCCCTGCTGCGGGTCCGCACGACCGGCCGGGAGGCCCTGACCAGCCTCGACGACTACCTCGCGCGGATGAAGGAGGGGCAGGACGCGATCTACTTCATCACCGGCGACGACCTCGAAGGCCTGGCGCGTTCGCCGCAGCTCGAAGGCTTCATTTCCCGCGGGGTCGAGGTCCTGCTGCTGACCGACCCGGTCGACGAGTTCTGGGTGCCGGCACTGCAGAGCTACCAGGACAAGCCCTTCCGCTCGGTGACCCAGGGCGCCCTCGATCTGGACAAGGTGGCGGGCGGCGCGGACAAGCCCGCCGAGGACGGCGAGGCGGCGGCGGAGGCGCCGGGGCTGGACGCGATGATCGCCTTCCTGCGCCTGACCCTGAAGGAGCAGGTCAAGGACGTCCGCGCCTCCGAGCGCCTGACCGAGAGCCCGGTCTGTCTGGTCGCCGACGAGGGCGACATGGACATGCACCTGGAGCGCCTGCTGCGCCAGCACCAGCAGATCTCGCAGAGCTTCAAGCGGATCCTCGAGGTCAACCCGCGCCATCCCCTGATCCGCGCCCTCTCGGCCCGGGTCACGGCCAACGGCGCGGCGGCGGAACTGGAGGAGGTCGGCCACCTGCTGCTGGACCAGGCCTTGATCATGGAAGGCGAGGGCCTGCCCGATCCGGCCGCCTTCTCGCGCCGCCTCTCGGCCGCGGTCGCACGCGGCCTGGTCCCGGCGGGCGGGACCGCGCCCGCGGAGGAGGACGGCGAGAGCGCGGGAAAGAAAGCCTGACGGCGGCCGCGCCGAACGTCGCGGTCGTCAGTTGGCGGCCAGATCCTCGACCCGCATCAATCCGGCGCCCAGCACCTCCTTGGTTTCCCGGTGCTGCACGATCACCGCGCAGCCGGAGCGGCCGCGGTCCGCGGCGGCGTCGAGCGCCAGCGGAATGGTCAGGGCCTCGCCGGTCCAATAGCCGAGGTGCTGCAGTTCCCGGACCACGTTGTGGTCCTTGAGCGTGCGCCCCGAGTTCTCGCCGCGGGCGATCTCGGTCTCGTGCTCCTTGTCGTAGACCGCGAGCCAGATATCGGCGCCGGCCGCCGGCGCCGGGCCGGCGGGGATCACCACGCGGCCGCCGTCGGCGGCATCGAAGCTCACCTGGACGGTCTTCTGGCGGCCCCGCGCCTCGGCGATCTTCTCCTTGATCTCGCCGCGGCGGGAGCCGACGACATGATCGCGCCCGTCGATGACCATCTGCGGAGTGTAGATATAGGGATTGGCGAAGCTCCGTTTGTAGGACTTCTGCCTCTCCGTGTAGGCGGGCTTCGCGAAGGGGTCCTTCCAGCCGATGTAGTCCCAGTAGTCGACGTGAAAGCCCAGTGCGATCACCCCCGGCCACATGGCCAGCTCGCCCAGGAAGGCGTCGGCCGGCGGGCAGGAGCTGCAGCCCTGGGAGGTATAGAGCTCGACCACGACCGGCCCGCCGATGTTCTCGCTGGCGGCGGCGATCTGGGTTCGGGGGGCGGAGTCAGGCCGGCCGGCGACCAGGCCGGCAGCAAGAAGCAGCACGCCGGCCAGGGCCAGACCCAGGCGCGGGAGGGGTTTCGCTGGGATCTGCATGTCCAGAACTTAGTGTGCCGCAGCCCTCAACTCGAAATCAACTTAGGGTGAGACCAAGGCGCAGGAAAAAGCGGCCGCCGCGCCGAGGGCTTGGCCTCCGCGCCGCCGGCTGCTACCTCCGACCGGGCTTCGGAACTCGGAGGGCGGGCGAGATGATCTACCTGATACGGCACGGCGAGACGGTCTGGAACGGCGAGCGGCGCATCCAGGGGCAGACGGACTCGCCCTTGACCCCGCGCGGCCTCGATCAGGTGCGGGCCAACGCCGCGACCCTGGCGCGCGAGATCGCCGATCCGGGCCGCTTCGCCCTGGTCGCCAGTCCCCTGGGGCGGGCCTGGCAGTCGGCGGTGATCGTCGCCGGCGGGCTCGGCCTCGACCCGCGCGGCATCGCCTTCGACGACCGCCTGAAGGAGCACGGCTTCGGCAGCCTGGAGGGCCGGACCATGGACGAAATCGAAGCCGAGGACCCCGGCTTCTGGGCCCGGCGCGCGGCCGACCACTGGAACTGGCAGGCGCCCGGCGGCGAGAGCTACGCCCTGCTCGACGGCCGGGTCGGCGCCTGGCTTGAGGAACAGGTGCCCGGCGCCAACCTCATCGTGGTCTGCCACGGCATGGTCTCGCGGGTCCTGCGCGGCCGCTACGCCGGCCTGGCCCGCGAGGAGACCCTCGTCCTCTCGGAGAGCCAGGACGCCCTCTGGCGCCTCGACGGCGGCCGCGTCGAGACCCTGGTGGCCGAGGACGGTTAGCAATTACTGGCAGAGTTGCCAGCCGCCTCCCCCCACCCCGGCCCTCCCCCACAAGGGGGGAGGGAGAAGTGGCGGTCTCGTTCCTTATCCCCTCCCCCCTTGTGGGGGAGGGTTAGGGTGGGGGGTATCGCGAAGCGAAAAAAGTTCCTGCGACCCGCCGGCCGCCAAGGGGGAGGATGAACTCACGCCGCCTGGCTCCGCAGGTTACGCAGTACGTAGTGCAGGATGCCGCCGTGGCGGTAGTACTCGACCTCGTCGGCGGTATCGATGCGGCAGAGCAGGGCGATGTCCTCGCTCGAGCCGTCCGGGCGGTGGATCTTGCAGGCGACGTCCATGCGCGGCGTGATGCCGCCGGCGATGCCGGTCAGATCGAAGGTCTCCTCGCCCGTCAGGCCCAGCGTCTTGCGGTCCTCGCCGTCCTTGAACTGCAACGGCAGCACGCCCATGCCGACCAGGTTCGAGCGGTGGATGCGCTCGAAGCTCTCGACGATCACGGCCTTGACGCCCAGCAGGCGCGTGCCCTTGGCCGCCCAGTCGCGCGACGAGCCGGTGCCGTACTCCTTGCCGGCGACGATCACCAGCGGCACGCCCTCGGCCTGGTAGCGCATGGCGGCATCGTAGATCGGCAGCACCTCGCCCGAGGGCAGGTGCTTGGTGAAGCCGCCCTCGACGCCCGGCACCAT
>JAKSBE010000212.1 GCA_022361275.1 Kiloniellales bacterium | reverse complement strand
GTAGATGTAGCTCATCGCCAGGATCAGCATGATGCTGCCGCGCCGGATCGCCAGCAGCAGGCCGGTCAGGTCGCGCTCCTCCGACAGGCGCAGCCCGGGCAGGCGCAGCAGGGTCGGCATCACCAGGTCGTTGCAGACCATAGTGCTGAGCGCGATGGTCGCGACGATCACCATGCCGGTGGCCGCCGAAAGCCCGCCGATGAACACGAAGAGCGCCAGGCCGTTCCGCTCGGCGGCCAGCGGCAGGGTCAGCACGAAGGTGTCGGCGTCGACGCTGCCGTCCGGGAACTGCATCAGCCCGGCCAGCGCGATCGGCAGCACGAAGATGTTGATCACCAGCAGGTAGAGCGGGAAGAGCCACACCGCCTTGTGCAGATGCGTCTCGTCGACGTTCTCGACCACGGTCACCTGGAACTGCCGCGGCAGGCAGATGATCGCGGCCATGGAAAGCAGGGTCAGGGTCACCCACTGGCTGTAGCCGCCGTCTCCGATCGAGAACAGACGGGCGATCTCGGGCCGCGCGCCGGCCACGGCGAAGAGGTCTCCGAAGCCACCGTAGAGCCCGAAGGTGACGAAGAGCCCGACCGCGAGGAAGGCCACCAGCTTGACGATGGATTCGAAGGCGATCGCGGCGACCATGCCTTCGTGATGCTCCGCCGCATCGATCTGCCGGGTGCCGAAGAGGATCGTGAAGATGGCCATGGCGGTCGTGACCAGGAAGGCCGTGTCGGCGGGGAAGGGGACCTCGAAGATGCGCGGCGAGGCCTCGAGGTTGGGATAGTGGAGCAGCAGGTTGAAACTGGTCGAGACGGCCTTCAACTGCAGCGAGATGTACGGCATGATCCCGACCACGGCGATCACGGTGACCAGGCCCGAGATCATGGTGCTCTTGCCGTAGCGCGAGGAGATGAAGTCCGCGATCGAAGTGATCCGGTTGACCTTGCTGATCCGAAGGATCTTCGCCAGCACGAACCACCAGAGCACGAAGGTCAGGGTCGGGCCGAAGTAGATCGGCAGGAAGGCGACCCCGGCCTGGGCCGCCAGGCCGACGCTGCCGTAGAAGGTCCAGGAGGTGCAGTAGACCGCGATCGACAGGGTGTAGATGTAGGGGTTGGCGATCAGGCTGCGGCCCTCCCGGGCCCGCTTGTCGCCGTAGTAGGCGATCGCGAAGAGCAGGCAGAGGTAGGCGCAGGCGATGGGCAGGACGACCCAGCCGGACAACATCGCTCAATCCCCGTCCTGCCGCGTCGTAGCTTGGTGGGGCGTGTCTCGGCGGTGCGGGGTCTTGCCAAGCGTTTCCGCTCGCGGCGCCTCCGGACGTCCCGTCTGGGGGCGATGGCCGGGGACCCGCCGCCAGCGCTCGGAGGTCAGCGCGGTCAGGCCGATCAGCGCGCCCCAGGCCGCGAAGAGGTAGATGTAGAGCAGCGGGATGCCGAACAGCCAGCCCGGGCCGTTGAAGATCGACAGCAAGGGCGGGCTCAGCAGGACCAGGCCCAGAAGGAACAGGGCCAGGTGGCGTTCGCCTCTGGTTCCGCGCCTCGGCATGCCCCAGGTCTCCGGCGGTCTGTCGCGCTTGCCTCCGAGAGGCTAAGTCTACACCCGCCGGCCGCGCTTGACACCGGCAGGGAAGTCATCGGGACCGCTAAAATTCTTCCTGCCGACGCCGGACCTCGACCATTTCCTCGGAGGCGCTGAAGGCGGCACCCAAGGTCGTGATGCCGCGCGCCTCGAGCAGCTTGAGCATGGCCAGGAAGACCTCGGCCGTGACCATGGTGTCGCCCATGGCGGTGTGCCGGCCCCAGACCTCGATGCCCAGCCGCTCGGCGATGGCGTCCAGGCTGTGGTTCTGTTCTTCCGGGTGCAGCCAGACCGACAGCAGCAGGGTGTCCAGCACCGGGTTGTCGAAGGCCACGCCGCAGGCGGCCTCCTTGAGCCGCAGGAACTTCATGTCGAAGGCGGCGTTGTGGGCGATCAGCACGGCGTCGGCCGCGAAGCGGTGGAACTGCGGCAGGATCTCCTGCGCCGCGGGGGCGTCCCGGACCATGTCGTCGGTGATCCCGTGAAAGCGGATCGAGGCCCTGGGGATCGGCTTGCCGGGATTGACCAGGCGCTCGAAGGTCTCGCCGCTCAGCACCCGCCCGTTGACGATCCGGACCCCGGCGATCTGGATGATCTCGTCGCCGCCCGAGGGATTGAGGCCGGTGGTCTCGGTGTCGAAGACGACGTAGGAGAGCGCGGACAGCGCGCCGTAGCTGGCCCTCGGCCGGGGCGCCTGGCTGTGGAAGAGGTCGAAGTCGTAGAACTCCGGCCGG
>JAKSBE010000102.1 GCA_022361275.1 Kiloniellales bacterium | reverse complement strand
CGTCCTGGACGGGCTGGAGAGGCTCCAGGTCTGCACCGGCTACCGCATCGACGGCGAGCGCTTCGACCATCTGCCGGCCAGCCCCAGCCTCCAGGCGGCCGCCGAGCCGGTCTACGAGACCCTGGAGGGCTGGACGGAAAGCACCCGCGGCGCCCGGTCCTGGGCCGAGCTGCCGGCGACCGCGGTCAAGTACATCCGCCGGATCGAGGAACTGATCCAGGCGCCGGTCGCCCTGCTGTCGACCAGCCCGGACCGGCTCGACACCATCCTGGTGCGCGATCCTTTCCTGGGCTAACCCCTTGAGGGTAGCCCTTAACATTCTGTTTGCCCTGGAGGGCTAGAGTTTCCGGCACTCGGCCGCCCCGGCGTCCGGGGCAGGTCCCAACCAGGAGCGCGCGCCGAGGGTGGCGGAACCAGCAAAAGACGCGATGATCGCCGGACGCTTCCGGGTCGACCCGGCCCGGCGCCTGCCGCTTTTCGACCAGCCCTCCGGCCTGGCCTACCAGGCGAGCGACCAGAAGAACCCCTCGCAGCCGGTCTTCGGGCTGGTCTGCCGGCCGGATATGCAGCCGCGCCGCGACGTCTTCACCAAGCTCTCGCGCTTGCGGCTGTCCGGGCTTCTGGCCCCGCGGGCGATCGGCCCCCTGCACTGGGCGCCGGACGATGCGGAACGCGAGATCCTCGTTTTCCCGCAGCTCCAGGGCAAGCGCCTGGCCGAGCGGCCGGACGGCCGCTTCGAGCCGCTCGCCGAGACCCGCCTCAGCCGCGAGGTCCTGCCCCCGCTCGTCGCCATCCTGAAAGAACTCGACGCGCTCTACATCGCGCATCGTGCGATCCGGGCGGACAATCTCTTCTTCTGCGGCACCGACGGCAAGGACGTGGTCCTCGGGGAATGCGTCAGCGCCCTGCCGGGTCTGTTCCAGCCGGTGGCCTTCGAGACCATCGAGTCCGCTCAGGCCTTGCCGGGCGCCCGGGGCGCCGGCCGCCGCTCGGAAGATCTCTACGCCCTGGGCGCCCTGATCTTGGCCTTGCTCTGCGGTGGCCCGCCGGCAACGGAGCTCGGCGACGACGAGCTGATCCTGCGGAAGATCACCCGGGGGTCCTGTGCCGCCCTGGCCGGCAGCCGCCGGCTGTCGCCGGCGATGATGGAGCTGCTGCGCGGCCTGCTCTACGACGACCCGAAGGAGCGCTGGGGCCTGGACGAGGTCCAGCTCTGGCTGGCGGGCCGGCGCATGAGCCCGCGTCAGGTGCTGCTGCCGCCGCGGGCGCAGCGGGGCATCACCATCTCCGGGCGCCGCTGCGAGATGGATCGCGAGGTCGCCCATGTCCTGGCGCAGGGCTGGTCCGAAGGTATCGAGCTGGCGGCCTCCGGCGAGCTCGAGGGCTGGGTGCGCCGCAGCCTCGGGGACGAGGAGCGCAGCAAGCGGATGACCCGCAGCCGTGCGGCCGTCGGCGGCAGCCCCCTGGACCCGGATCTGATGCTGTCGCGTGCCCTGGCCATTCTGGATCCCGCGGGCCCGATCCGCTTCAAGGGCTTGGTGCTGCGGCTCGACGGGCTGCCGGGGGGGCTGGCGCAGGATTTCGAGAACGAGGAGCGTCGCGAGCTTTTCACTCAGATCCTGGCGCAGCGCCTGCCGATCCAATGGATCGAGCTGCGCGGCGGCGGCGGCGCCGACGTGATCGCCTTCAAGAAACTCTACGAGGCCCTGCATAGCTATCTTGGCAACCCCGGCTTCGGCTTCGGGATCGAGCGCTGTCTCTACGAGGCCAACCCCGGCCTCGCCTGCCGCAGCCCGAGCCTGGCGCGCTTCCGGGTCACCAAGATCGAGGATCTCCTGCCGGCCCTCGATCGCCTGGCCGCAGGGCAGAGCGGCGGTACCGGCCCGGAGTTCGTCGACCGTCACATCGCCGCCTTCTGCGCCGCCCGCGCCAGGGACCTCGGCACCGAGGTCTTCAAGGCGCTGAACAAACCGGACGATCTGGCATCGCGCCGTATGGCGGCGCTCAAGCTGCTGGCCGAGGTTCAGAAGCTGGCGGGGCCGCCCGGCCTGCCCAACCTGGCGCGGGCCATGGCCGTGCTGCTGGAGCCGGTGATCCAGGGCTTCCACAACCGGCCCTACCGTGAGGAACTGATCGCCGAGGTCGAAACGACCGCCGCCCAGGGAAGCCTGGACCAGCTCTTGAAGGTCCTGGACGATCCGAAGGTCCAGCGCGGCGATCAACTGGGCTTCCAGCAGGCGCAGGCCCTGCACCGGGCGTTCACTCGGGAGATCGACTGGCTGGAAGCCGGGGGGCTGACCGATCCGGCCCAGATCCGCCGCACCGCCTCCCAGGTCACGGCGGTTCTCTCCACCCTTGCCGCCGTCCTCGTCCTCGTCGCGACGGCCGCACTGGAAGTCTTCTCGCTCTAGGACAGGGTCATGGCGGGTGGGCAAAAGGCTGCGAAGGGCAAGGCGGTGAAGCGCGGCGGCGCGGGCGGCCTCCTTCTGTCGCTCTTCGCCCTTGTGCCTCTGGGCTACCTGCTCTGGCCCACGCTTCTGCTCGCCGGTCCTCTGATGGTCCCGAGCCTGGCGGCGGCCGTGGTCGATCGCAGCCGCCAGCGCTACCTGACCTACGCCGTGGGCCTGCTGAACCTGGCCTGCGTGCTGCCCTCGCTGCTGCGCCTCTGGGTGCAGGGCCATGACCGGGCGCAGGCGCTGGCCCTGCTCGCCGGTCCCGACACCTGGCTTCTGGCCTTCCTGGGCGGCGGGCTCGCCTGGCTGATCCACCTGGCGATGCCGCCGCTGGTCGCCGCGTACTATGCGGTGCGCAGCCGGGAGCGCCTGGCCGAGCTCCAGAAGCGCCGGCAGACCCTGGAAAAGAACTGGGGCGAGGAGGTCGCCGGGCCGGCGCAGTGACCTGCCGATCCCGGGCCGATCCGGGCCGATCCCAAGCTGTCCGGGTTTCTGGCCCTGAGGCCCGACCGGATTAGGAGATCGCCAGGCGCTCCTCGATGGCCGCGTTGCGGATCGCCTTCTGCAGCTTCTCGAAGGCGCGGACCTCGATCTGCCGGACCCGCTCGCGGCTGATGCCGTAGATCTGGCTCAGGTCCTCCAGGGTGGTCGGGTCCTCCTTCAGGCGCCGCTCCCGCAGGATGTGCTGCTCGCGCTCGTTCAGGCACTTCATGGCCTGGCTCAGCAGGTTGCGGCGCTTGTCCAGCTCCTGCTGCTCGGCCAGGAGGGTCTCCTGGTCCTCGCCCTCGTCGACCAGCCAGTCCTGCCATTCGCCGTCCCCGTCGACCCGAAGGGGCGCGTTGAGCGAGTGGTCCGGGCTGGACAGGCGGCGGTTCATGTTGACCACGTCCTGCTCGGGCACGTCCAGGGCGGTGGCGATGTACTCGACCTGCTCGGGCTGCAGGTCGCCCTCGTCGATCGCCTTCATCTGGCCCTTCAGCTTGCGCAGGTTGAAGAACAGCTTCTTCTGCGCCGCCGTGGTGCCCATCTTCACCAGCGACCAGGAGTGCAGGATGTACTCCTGAATCGCGGCCCGGATCCACCACATGGCGTAGGTGGCGAGGCGGAAGCCGCGCTCCGGGTCGAAGCGCTTGACCGCCTGCATCATGCCGACGTTGCCCTCCGAGATCAGCTCTGACACCGGCAGGCCGTAGCCGCGATAGCCCATGGCGATCTTGGCCACCAGCCGCAGGTGGCTGGTGACCAGCTTGTGGGCCGCGTCGACGTCGTCGTGCTCGCGCCAGCGCTTGGCCAGCATGTACTCCTCGTCCTGCTCCAGCATCGGAAACTTGCGGATGTCCTGGAGGTAGCGGGACAGATTGCCTTCGGCGACCAGGATCGGGACACTCGGCATATTGGCCATCAGGAACGTTCTCCGTAGACAACAAAGCGCTCGACGGCACTCGCGACCGACGACGGATTTGCTCTCCCCCGTGTTTCCGGATTTCTTATAATTTTATTCTGGACCGAACAGATCAAAAAAGCAAGCGACATTTCTAGATATCCTCTAAGTAATCGAGCAAATCTTTCATATCGCGCGGGATTTTGCTCTCGAACCGCAACGTCTCGCGGCTGGTGGGATGGGCGAAGCCGAGGCTACGGGCGTGCAGCGCCTGCCGCGCCAGGGGCGGCGGCGCGCTCTCCCGCCCGGCGGCCAGGGCCATGAGCCGCTGTCGGTCGCCGCGGCCGTAGAGCGGGTCGCCCAGCAGGGGATGGCCGCGGCTCGCCAGGTGGACGCGGATCTGGTGGGTGCGGCCGGTCTCGAGCCGGCATTCGATCAGGCTGACCCGGTCGCCGGCCAGGTGGCGCAGGGTCTTGTAGCGGGTGGTTGCCGGCTTGCCGCCGCGCCGGACCACGGCCATCTTCTTGCGGTTGCGCGGGCTGCGGCCGATGTTGCCGGTGATCGTCCCGGCCTCGGGCCGGGGTCGGCCCCAGACCAGGGCCAGGTAGCTGCGTTCGATGCTGCGCGCGGCGAACTGCGCCACAAGTCCCTGATGCGCGGCCTCGGTCTTGGCGGCGACGATCAGGCCGCTGGTGTCCTTGTCCAGGCGGTGGACGATGCCCGGGCGGCGCTCGCCGCCGATCCCCACGAGGCTCTCCCCGCAGTGGGCGATGAGGGCGTTGACCAGGGTGCGGTCCGGGTTCCCGGGCGCGGGATGGACCACCAGGCCGGCCGGCTTGTCGATCACGATCAGCGCCTCGTCCTCGAACACCACGTCCAGGTCGAGCGCCTGGGCCGCGAGCCCGGCCGGCGCGGCCTCCGGCACCGTCAAGACGTAGGCCGCGCCGGGTTTGACCCGTTCGGAGGCCTCGTCTATCGTCCGGCGCTCCGAGGTCAGGCAGCCCGCTTCGATCAGCGCCTTGACCCGGCTGCGGCTAAGGTCCGGCAGCCGGGCGGCGAGCCAGCGGTCGACGCGCTCGCCGGGCTCGTCCTGGCCGGCCACCAGCCGGTGGCGCGGCCCCTCGGTCGGTTCGGCGGTCATCGGGAGCTCGATAGCATGGGCGTCACGTCAGGCACTCCCCCGAGCGCCCCTGGGGAATCGGCTCCGGCCGGCCCGAACCTGCGGGCGCTCAAGCTCCTGGTCGTGGCCATGGGCATCGCGATCGTTGCCTCGGTCATCGTGATCCTGGTGGCGATCTCGAACCGCTTGTCGGAGGCCGAGCAGGCCGCGCCCGCGGAGACGGCATCCGCGCCGTTGAAGGCCATCGGCGACCTTTCCATAGCAATCCCCGAGGGCTGTGTCATG
>JAKSBE010000258.1 GCA_022361275.1 Kiloniellales bacterium | reverse complement strand
GTCGATCCAGGCCCAGATCCTCAACTTGCTGCGGGACATCCAGCGCCAGTCCGGCGTTGCCTACATCTTCATCGCCCACGACCTCGCGGTCGTGCGGCACATCTCCGAGCGCGTGGCCGTGATGTATCTGGGGCGGATCGTCGAGACGGCGCCGCGCGAGCGTCTCTATGCCGCGCCGCGGCACCCTTACACCGCCTCTCTGCTCTCGGCGGTGCCGATCCCCAATCTGAGGGCGGAACGGCGGCGCAAGCGCATCGCGCTGTACGGCGAGATCGGCTCCGCGACCGCCCTGCCCCAGGGCTGCCGCTTCCATCCGCGATGCTTCAAGGCACGGCAGGTGGCCGCCGGCGGCGGCGTGGCGACAACGACATTGGCGAAGCGCGTGATGGTGCCAAGTCGCTGCGTGGACAGCGAGCCCCAGCTCGCCGACGACGGCGGCGGTCATTTCGCGGCCTGTCACTTCCCGCTGGGGCCGAACGGCGCGGAGGCGCAGGACACGGCATCGTTTGCGACCGGACAGCGAAGGAGGCACCCGTGAGCGAAGACCGCGAAAGCAACTATGTCGGCGTGTTCGACGGCGAAGTGGGTTTCGGAGAACGGCCTGCCGTCATCGCGATCGACTTCACGAAGGCTTACACGACGAAGGGCTCGCCGCTCTACGCAGACGGCGTCGTCTCGGCGGTTTCGGAAAGCGTAGAGCTGTTGTCCGCCGCCCGCAGAGCGCAGGTCCCGATCATCTACACGAAGGTGATGTACCATCCCTCGGGCATCGATGGCGGCCTCTTCGTCAGGAAGGTTCCGTTCCTGCGCAAGCTGGTGCAAGGCGAGCCGCTCGCCGAGATCGACGACGCGCTCGCGCCGCGGGAAGACGAGCTCGTGATCGTCAAGAGCTATCCGAGCTGTTTCTTCGGCACCTCGCTGGTCGCGACGCTCAAGGCGCTGAGCGTCGACACGCTGGTCCTGATCGGCTGCTCGACCAGCGGCTGCGTGCGCGCCACCGCCGTCGACGGCCTCCAGTACGGCTATCATGTAATCGTGCCGCGGGAATGCGTCGGCGACCGCCACGCCGATCCCCATGACGCCAACCTCTTCGACATCAACGCCAAGTATGGCGACGTGGTGGCCAAGGCAGACGTCGTCGCGCGCTTCGATGCGATCGCCGCGCGCAGCCGTCAAGCAAGCAAGGAGGACAGCCGATGACAGCGCAGGCCCCGGACGGAGCGGACGAGGTGTACGTCTATTGGCAGACCGGCTGCACGAGCTGCCTGAGGACGAAGGAGTTCCTCACCGAGCATGGCGTAGCCTTCCGCTCGCGCAACGTGCTCGAAGACGAGACGGCCCTCGACGAGCTCGCCCGCTTCGGGCTGCGCCAGGTGCCGATCGTGGTGCGTGGCGACGCCTGGGCGAACGGCCAGATCCTCGGCGACGTCGCCCGCCTCGTCGGCCTCGAGTGGGGCAAGACGCAGATCTTGCCGCCCGAGGAGCTGCATCGCCGCCTCAACGCGATCATGCAAGGGAGCGACCGCTTCCTGCGCCAGCTTCCAACGGCGAGCCTGCAGACCCACCTGCCGAACCGGCCGCGCAGCTACGCCGATCTCGTCTACCATATCTACAACATCGTCGACGCCTTCGTGGAGCACGAGGAAGGCATACCGCTGGTCTACGAGTCGTACTATCGGCTTCCGCCCCGCGAGATGCAGACCATCGACGGCCTGGCCGGCTATGGCAGCCATGTCGCGAAGCGCCTGAACGACTGGTTCGCCGGTCCGGGAAAGACCGCCGACTGGTCGGCGACCGCGCAGGTCTACTATGGCAGGCAAACGCGCCATGAGTTCCTGGAGCGCACGACCTGGCACAGCGCTCAGCACGCGCGCCAGTTGATGTGGACGCTCGAACGCCTGGGCATCGCTCCGGATGGACCGCTCGGGCCGGAGACTTTCCAGGGTCTGCCGATGCCGGAGAAGGTTTGGGACAGCGAAGCCGACGCGGCATGAGACATGCCCGCAAGGGCTTTTTCCAGGAACGAGGAGACAGGATGGCGACCACGCTGTTCGACAAGATCTGGAACGCTCACAGCATCGCGACCAGGCCGGACGGGCTGTCTCTTCTCTTTGTCGACCGGCACCTCGTGCACGACGCTACGGCGCAAGCCTTCGACGCCATCGAAGAGCTCGGGCTGAAGGTCCGCAGACCCGATTTGACCATCGGAACCGCCGACCACTACGTCAACACGCTCGGCGCCCTGGCGGAGCAGCAGCCGGCGCTGGCCGAGATGACGCATCGGCTGCTCGACAACGCGCGGCGGTCGGACTTCACCGCCTACGGCTTCGGCGACCCTCGACAGGGCATCGTGCATGTCATAGGCCCGGAGCTGGGCTTCACCCTGCCCGGCACGGTCTTGGTCTGCGGCGACAGCCACACCGCCTCCCACGGTGCGCTGGGCGCGCTCGCCTTCGGGATCGGCACGTCCGAAGTCGCCCACGTGCTTGCCACCCAGACGATCTGGCAGGCCAAGCCCAAGCAAATGAGGATCAGCATCGACGGCGCGCTGGGGCCGGGCATCACGGCCAAGGACGTGGTGCTCGAGATCATTCGCAGGATCGGCGCCGATGGCGGGACCGGCTATGCGATCGAGTACACGGGCGACGTCTTCGGCGCGCTGTCCGTCGAAGGCCGGCTCACGATCTGCAACATGAGCATCGAGGCCGGCGCCCGCAGCGGACTGGTTGCGCCGGACGATACGACCCTCGCCTATCTCAAGGGCCGGCCGATGGCCCCGTCCGGCGGGATGTGGGACCGGGCGGTCAAAGACTGGCAAGCTCTGCGCAGCGACGCGGATGCCGCCTTCGACCGCGAAATCTCCATCGACGGCCGCGCGATCGAACCGATCGTGACCTGGGGCACGTCGCCGGAACAGGCCGCCCCGATCTCGCACGCCGTACCCGACCCGAGGATGGAGCCGGACCCTTTGCGGCGGAAAGCGGTGGAAAAGGCGCTTGCCTACATGGACCTGAAGGCCGGCACGGCGTTGAGCGACATAGCCATCGACCGGGTCTTCATCGGCTCCTGCACCAACAGCCGCTTGGAGGACCTCAGGGCTGCCGCCAGGATAGCCAGAGGCCGCCACGCCAAGGTGCCGGCGATGGTCGTCCCCGGGTCCGGACAGGTCAAACGGCAGGCCGAAGCCGAGGGCCTGGACCGTGTCTTTCGCGCGGCCGGATTCGAGTGGCGGCAGCCGGGCTGCTCCATGTGCGTGGCGATGAACGGCGATGCCGTGCCCCCCGGAGAACGCTGTGCCTCGACCTCCAACAGGAACTTCGCCGGCCGGCAAGGGCCCGAGGCGCGCACCCACCTCCTGAGTCCCCCGATGGCCGCCGCGGCTGCAATCACCGGACGGCTGACGGATGTGCGCAAGCTCGGCTTCGGAGAATGACATGCAAGCGTTTCGACGCCATCGGGGCGTCCTGGTCCCCTACATCGCCGCCAACGTCGACACCGACCAGATCATTCCCGCGCGCTTTCTCCATAGAGCGCGCAAGCAGGGCTACGGCAGCCTCCTGTTCCACGACCTTCGCCACGACGAGGCGGGCGGAGAGAGGCCGGAATTCATTCTCAACCAAGCCTCCTATCGGAACGGAACGATCCTCCTCGCCGGCCCGAACTTCGGCTGCGGCTCCTCGCGCGAGCACGCCGTTTGGGCGCTCGTCGACCACGGCTTCAGAGCCGTCATCGCGCCGGGCTTCGGAGACATCTTCTACAACAACTGCAACAAGAACGGCCTGCTTGCCGTCGTCGCGGAGGCGGCCTTGCTGAGAACGCTCGCCGATGAAGCGCACCGCCGGCCGGGGGCCAGGGCGACCATCGACCTTCCGGAGCAGAGCATCACTTCAGGAGAAGGTCGGTGCTGGTCTTTCACCATCGATCCCTACCGGAAACTGGCGCTGCTCGAAGGCGCGTCGGAGATCGAGATGACTTTGAAGGCGATCGGAGAGATCGAAGCCTTTGAGGCAGCGTACGGGTCGAAGTCACCCTGGGCCGTCCAGCCCATCTCATCCTGCCGTCCAGCGACGGACCGCCACGAGAGCTAAGACCCCTTGGTGGTAGACGGCAATACGATTGCCCTCGCTCCGCATGTAATCCCGCCTCGGCAGCGCTTAAGTGCCGCCGGCATCTCATGCTTGAATGACGCAGCCTCGGAGGCCATTGCGGAGCGCTTACTCCCTTGTAAAGGCCACTTGACGCACGTCGCAAAGTTTCCCAGAAATGCGATTTTTAGTTGAAATATCCCGCAGCGCTTCCGATATAATATCTCCAAGGCAGTTCAACCGAACACAGCCTGCTTTCACAGGAGGTCTAGCTATGGCTCTTACACCGGTTGCCCGGTATTACAGTCGATGGGACCTCGACAATCATGATGGTCGAGTCGCGCTGTACTCAGCGGCCAACGTAACATTGGACAATCGTGTTTACACCAATCCAGAGGAGTTCCAGGTGATCGTGGAAATGCTGCGATACGAAAAACCTCTCTGGTTCGACACAGACACGAAACATCTGAGGACCGGCTTCGGCGCTACGGGTGAGCCTGTCGGGGAAGAGGGGAATTGAGAATCCCCCGAACCCTTTGTAATACAAGGGATTTTGAAATGCAGCGGCTCCGCTTGGGGCCGCTGTCTCTGCTCTCGGGGATTGTTAGGCGTGCTCAATCTCGGTCTGCCGGACCGCCTCTTACCGGCTAGAGGAGACGAGATCTGGCCAATGCTTAACCTATAGCCTTGGAAGACTTCGACCTTTCAATCTCACTCTATCCGTTTGGCGAAACCACTGAAGTCGAGAAACGGCCCTTTCTGAAGAACAATACCCCAGGATAACAAAACTTTGTCGGTCGAAAATGAGCTTTCAAAGTAGCCTCTGGCAACGTCAGAATACCGATTGATCGTTCACCCGAAAATACTATCCCGTCCTCGGGATACATTCCCAACGACCACATCATTACATTTTCCAATGCCGTTTCTCTGTTGCGATACGAATAACAAGGCCCTATGCCAGGGTTGCTACTGGCCGCAAGAAGCGCGTAGCACTGCCTATAGAATAACTTGACGCTGAAGCGCCGCAGCGAACGGCTCGAAGGGACGGCACGCCGGTCCCAGACCGGAAGACCGTCAGATCTTCCGGATCAGCACCAGAACGAAGAGCGCGCCGACCGACGTCGTGACGATCCCGATGGGGAGTTCCTGCGGCATCAGGACCGTGCGCGCGACGATGTCGCTGACCAGCAGCAGCGCCGCGCCGATGATCGCGGCAAGCATCACGAGATCGCGGTGCAAGGGTCCGGCGAGGCCGCGTGCCAGATGGGGCACCATGAGCCCGACGAAGCCGATCACGCCGGTAAGGGAAACGAACGCCGCCGTCGCGAAAGCGCAGACGAGGAAGGTCATCCGCCGCAACGCGCCGACATCGACGCCGAGTGTCGCCGCCGTATCGTCACCGGCGAGAAGCGCATCGAACTGGCGATGGCGGAAGCGCGCATAGGCGAAGATCGCGAGGGTGCCCACGAGCGCCACCGGCAACAGGTCCCACCGCGCCAGGCCGAGGCCACCGAGGGTCCAGAACAGGACGGAATGGGCGGCGCGCTGATCGCCGGCAAAGACCAGATAGTTGGTCAAGGCCATGAAGAGGAACGAAACGGCGAGCCCGGCAAGCACGAGGCGCGCCGGCCCCCGATCCCGCAGCCGCGAGACCAGAACCAGCACGACGGCCGACGCCATCATGCCGCCGATGAAGGCCGCCGTGGGCAGCGTCCAGACGCCCAGGACGTCACCGGTGACCGTGATCACCAGCACGGCGCCGGCGGCCGCCCCCGAAGACAGGCCGAACAGAAAGGGATCGGCCAGGTCGTTGCGTGTCGTCGTCTGGAGCAGACAGCCGACGATGCCGAGCCCCGCGCCGACCATGATCGCGAGCAGCGCCCGCGGCAAACGGAGGTCGACGACGATCCGCGTCAGGGGCGACGGCCCGCCGTCCGGTTCCACACCGGCGACCGCCATCGCCAATGCGTCGAGCACGGCCCCGAACGACAGGCGCGTCGCGCCGGCGGACATGGCGAGCAGCGTGAGGCCGGCCAGAAGGATCAGGCCGGCCAGAATCCAGAAGGCAGGAACCCGACCCCAGAAGGCGGGCCGCACGTCCACAGGACGCCCTGCGCCTAGAAGGCGTCCGGGTTCATCGCGCGCGCGATCTTCTCGATGGCCTCGATGTTCGCCGGCCCGGGCGTCAGCTCCTCATAGCGGAGCGGCAGGTAGCGCTCGTTCTTCACCGCGTCGGTGAGCCGCATGACGGGGTGGTCCTTGAGGAAGGCCATCAAGCCGGCCGCTCCGTCACCGCCCTGATAGTCGAGGAGGATCAGGAACTCCGGATTCGCGGTCGCCACCGCTTCCCAGGACGTCGTGCCCCAACTGGTCTCCATGTCGCCGGTCACGTTCGTCCCGCCGGCGGCCTCGATCATCGCCGTCGTGATCGCATACCTGCCGGCCGTGAAGGGCTTGTCGGAGCCGGAATCGTAGAGAAACACGCGCGGCGGCTCGCTGCCCGCCGGCACCGCCGCCTCGATGGCGTCAAGCCGGTCTTTCCAGGCGGCGACCAGCGCTTCCGCTTCGGACGTCTTGCCGAACACCGCGCCCAGACGCAGGACGTCGTCGAAGAGCAGGTCCATCGACGCGGCAGGGCGGCTCTTGTCGAGGTGGATACAGCTCTCGGTCAGAACCAGCGTCTTGACGTTCTGCGCGGCCAGGGTGTCGGGCGTGACGTCGCCGCCGGGCTTCATGCCGTAGTACCAGCCCGCGAAAAAGAGGTCCGGCGAGGCCGCGACCAGAGTCTCCAGGGTCGGGTACTTCGGCGCCAGCTCGGGAATGTCGCCGCGGCGCTCGTCGAACGCCGGGCTGGTCTTGTACCACCCGGAAATGCCGGTGACGCCGACCATCCTGTCCTGCAGTCCGAGCGCGAAGGCCATGTCGGCCATGTTGATATCATGCACCACCATGCGCTCCGGCGCGGTCTCGAAGGTGAGCGGGGTGCCGCAGTTGTCGACGGTGACCGGGCCGGCCGTCGCGGCCGACGCCAGGAGCGACAACGACAGCGACAACGCGGGAAGACATGCTTTCATGGTCTGATCTTTCTGCTTCAGGTGGGGGTTGCCAGGGCCTCGAGAGGCGTCGTCTTGGAGATCTCTATGTCCAGAGCGGGCAGGACACGGCCATCGGCCGGATGCCTGAGCCGATGCAGGTCGACGAGGAACACCTCCTGGACGAGCGCGCTCGACAGCGTTTCGACGGGCGACCCGACGGCGACCAGCCGGCCGTCCGCCAGCACCGCGACCTTGTCGGCGAAGGCGTCGATCAGCGTCAGGTCGTGCAGCGCCGCGATGATCGGGATGCCCATCGAGGCGACAAGGCCCAGCAGCTCGCCCCGGGCATGGGGATCGAGATGGTTGGTCGGCTCATCGAGCACGAGCAGCGCGGGACGCTGGCACATGGCCCGCGCGATCTTCGCCTTTTGACGCTCGCCGCCGGAGAGCCGGTCCATGCGCCGGTCCGCAAGCGCGCCGAGGCCGACCGACGACATGGCACTCTCGGCATAGCGATCCGCCGCGGTCCTCGCAAAGGCGGCCGCGTGGGGCAGGAGACCCAGCGCCACATACTGAGCCACCGTCAGCCGCCCGTCCGGCTCTTCGGTCTGGCCCACATAGGCGATCCGGCGCGCGCGCTCGGCAAAGCCCATCGCGTCCAGGGGCCGGCCGTCGATCAGGATCTCTCCTTCATCGGGACGGGCGAGGCCCGCGATCATGCGGATGAGCGTGGTCTTGCCCGCCCCGTTCGGGCCGACGAGCGCCAGAACCTCCCCGGCGGCGACGCGTAAGCCGACCTCGGAAACGAGCGCGCGCGGCTGCCGGTGCCCGTCGGCCCTCGACCGGAACGAGACCGCCTTGACGTCCAGCACGGGGACGGGGCGTGCCGCGTCGCTCACCGGCCTTCGCCTTCGTCGGGCATCGCCACGAGCAGCGCGGCCGGAACGCGCGCGAGGGTTTTGCCGGACAGGCCTTTCGGTCTTTGGGCCGAGGAGCACCATCCGTCGTGCAGCCCCGCATACTGCCGGGCGAAGGCAACCAGGTCGTCGATGTTCTCGTCCGGGTCGATGTCGCCGAAGAGGTAGGTCGCCTTGTGCGATCCGTAGTAGGCGACCGTGCAGGGACGGTCGCACCCGGCCATGCAGGCGGTCCCCCGAACCTCGAAGTCAGCCCCGACCGCCTCGCCGGCCAGGTCCATGGCGGCGCGCAGCCGCTCGATCAACAGGCGGCCCGGGCGGCATTGATCGTCGGGCGCCCCCCTCTTGTGGCGACAGGTGATGCAGACGGAAACTCTATGGGTGGATCGGTCGTCCATGCGGCCCTCCGCGGCGGCGTGGCGGGGGCAAAGGACTTGGCAACGAGCGGGCCATCGCGAGCGTAGCCATCATAAGCCTCGTCACCAGACATCCCCGTCCGGATCGAGTGGGTCGGTTGATGGCAGGTCTCCTGACTCGCGGATCTTCGCTCGCTTGAACCTTCCCGGGCCGTCCATGCCGGTCCAGTGGTAACACTCAAGGTCGCTCACCGCTCACAGTTGCGGGGGCAGTCACGGACTTGGCGCCTGCGGGCTCGGCCTCACCGTGTTCCCTTTTCATCCCGAAAACCGCTTGGTTTCCGAGAACCATCGCGGTGAACGTACTTGTCCGGTCGGCGGCATGCAATGGGCCACGTCCGGCTTCTGCGGAACGCCCCGCTGACAGGCCGGGGCGCGTCCTTCTGGACAAGACACGGCGCCTCTACCGGCGTGGGGTGGCCGAGGTGCGGGGTGGCCGACATGAAGGACGGGTATCGCGAGTTTCTGCGATGACGCCTGCCCTCCCCGGCTCTGCCCTGGGATGAAGGTGTCGTAGGGGGAATTAAGTTGCGAATAGTTCTCATTTGCGATAGAGGCTCTGGCGGTTCATCCTTGGAAAGCTGGTTTGTCCGTGCAGGACGGCGATGTCAGGCGGTTCTATTTTGAGCACGCTCAGGAGCTTCGACGCTATCTGACCCGGCGGCTGGACTGCGCCCAGACCGCCGCCGACCTGACGCAAGAGGTCTTTGTCCGACTGCTGCGCAGCGAGCCCGCCAGCGTTGTGGAGAACCCGCGCGCCTATCTCTACCGGATTGCATCGAACCTGCTGGCCGACCATTTCCGCGGGCTGAAGCAGCAGCCCGGCCTTGTCGGCACACGCTCCTGGGAAGCGGTTCCGGACGAGGCACCGAGCCCCGAAAGAGCCATTCTGACACGGGAAGAGCTGCGCCGTCTGGAGCGGGCCATCGACGAGCTGCCGCCACGCCAGCGGGAAGTCATATTGCTGCACAAGTTCGAAGGCTTGAGCTATAGCGCGATCGCCGCGCGGCTCGGCATCTCCAAGAACACCGTCATGGTGCACATGATGCGAGCGCTGGCACACTGCCGACATCGGCTTGCCCAGGACTGAAACCCAAAGATGCAATTTACGGTAATGGCGATCGCGCCGAGTTACGTCCTATGCGATAGGAGTCGGGATGAACGACGCAAGGATCCGGAGGTGCGCATGACCGGCCACCCCTTGAAAGGCAAGATATCCTGATGCGGACGCAAGATATCCTGATGCGGAATAAGGACGGGCTATCGGCTGAGGAGGCGGCCGTCGCATGGTTCGTCCGCTTGCGCGGTGAGCCGGTCACCGATGGCGACCGGGCGGCGTTCGAGGCTTGGCGGAAGATCGATCCGGCTCATGCCGATGCCTATCGCGTGATGGAGCGGCTCTGGACCGCCCTGGATCAGATCGACCGACGCCTGGGCGGTCGAAACGAGGCCGAAAGCACCCGAGGCTTCTCGCCGGACTGGAGCGCGACCGGCGGGGCCGCATCGTGATCCTGGACGACGAGGTCGAGGCCCTGGCCGCTACGGGCGCCTTACGCCGTCGCGAGCACTGGCGCCATACCTGAGACCGCCATACTCGAAACCACCGAGCGGACACTTCATCCTGGTCGCCCCGGCCCCAGCGCCATAGTCGGGACCAAGGGACCACCGGACCAGCCGAGAGCCGTGGGGCAGAATTTTTTCCCCAGGGGTAATGGTGACCCCGAGATCTCACGTCTTCCATCACAGAAACTGCGAACGAGACGCATTCTCACATATGGGAATGCCGAACCGTTTGCGATAACGACAGAGGGTCGGGGCAGATTATGAAGATCAGACTATGCACGTGGGCTTTCGGTGTTTTCTTTGGCTTGGGCGCCGCGGGCGCGGTTGCGCCCCCCTTGGTAGCGGCAGAGGAGACCGCAGCGCAAGCCTTCGCGATTCCAGCGCAGCCTCTTTCCTCCGCGCTTCTGGCCTTCGCCGAGCAGACCGGGCTGGAGGTCCTGTTCGATGCCCGCATAGCCGCGGGCAAGACCGCGCCGGCAGTACGGGGCGACTACACGGCAGAGCAGGCGCTGCGCCGACTGCTCGCCGGCAGCGGCCTGCGATACCGCTACACCGGCGCCAATGCCGTCACCCTCGAGCGCGACATCGCAAAAGAAGATGAAGACGATGAAGACAATGCACCTCTGCGCCTCGCCCCTGTCACCATCACCGCCTCCCGGGAGGGCGGCGCGCTGGATACCTTGTCCCGCAGCGTTACCGTGATCAGCCGGGAAGAGCTCCAAAGCCAGGAATTGACGGCGGAAAACACCGCCGAAATCCTCAGCAAGATCGTGCCCGGAATGGCAACGTCCAGTCAGACCTTGACCAATTTCGGCCAGACGCTGCGCGGCCGCAACGTCCTTGTGATTGTCGACGGCGTGCCCCTCAACACGACCCGGAACGTTTCCCGCGATCTGTTCAATATCTCGCCGTCAAACATCGAGAGAATAGAGGTCATCAACGGCGGAAGCGCTGCATACGGCGGCGGCGCTGCAGGCGGTATCATCCACATCACCACGCTGGCCGCGGAGGACGGCCCCTTGAACTTCGAGACCACCCTTGCTGGAACAAGCGCGCTCAGCCGCATCGATTCAGATGCGCTCTCGGGGAAACTGAATCAAAAGGTCAGCGGCAAGAAAGGCAAAATCGATTACCTGCTGTCCGTGTCCGGAGAGCAGACCCAGAGCTCTTTCGATGCGGAGGGAGACCGCATTCCGCCCGAGCCCAGCCAGGGCGATCTGTCGGACACGACAACGCTGGATCTGCTGGGCAAGGTTGGATACGAATTCGAAGATCAGCGCGTCGAATTGATGGCCAGCTATCTGAACGCCGAACAGGACACCGACTTTACCTCCGACCCGGCCGTCGATGCGCTCCCGCCCGGCTCGGTCAAGGCACGGGCCCGGGACGGCCTGCAGCTCGACGACCAGACCTCGCGTGAGAATCTCATTCTCAACCTGGGGTACAGCAAACAGGACATCCTCGGCAGCACTCTCAGCGCTCAAGCGTATTATCGCGATTACAATACCCGTTTCTCACCAGTTGACGGCCGGCCCTTCAGTAGCAGAGGCGCGATCGTACAATCGTTTCTTGATGCCCAGGTTTATGGCGGACGCTTGACCATCGACACGCCGCTCGTGGATGTCATACCGATTGACGCCAACCTCCTTTGGGGAGCGGATATCAATCGAGAGGAAAGCAAACAGCCGGTTACGATCTTCGATGACGCTGCCTTCGATGCGTCCGGCGGAACCGAATTCATCGTAACGGAAAAGGAACGCACCTTCGTGCCCGACACGACGACTCAGTCTTATGGCGTGTTCGGTCAGCTAGAGGCCTTTCCCATCGACTGGCTTGTCTTACGTGGCGGCGTTCGCCATGAGTGGGTCGATGTCAGCTTTCCGGATTTCACCACGCTCGGACTCCGGAATCGGATTGACGGCGGCGATATCAACTATTCAGAGACCACCTTCAACATCGGGGCCGTGGTAACGCCCTTCGAAGAACTCGATATCTATGCGAATTTCGCACAATCGTTCGAGCTGCCGGATATCGGTCTGCAACTCCGTTTGGCGCCGGCAGATTTCAATGTCGACGACTCCAACCTCAATCCACGTATTACAGATAACTACGAGATAGGCCTGCGAGGCGCATTGGGAGGATTCAATGGTAACGTCGCAGCCTTTTTCAGTGAATCAGATCAAGGGCGCGTCGTAATCAGCGACGACTTCTCGCTTGCCCAGCAACGCACCCGAGAGCGAATCTACGGCGTTGAGGCGAGTGTCAGCTATGACTTCAGCCAGGATCTGGACCTCAGCCAGGGCCTGCGCATCGGGGGCTCTTTCACCTGGCTCAAGGGCGAGCGGAAAGACCCAAACAGTGATCGCGACATTGCCCTCGACAGCTTTCGCATCCCGCCAATCAAGCTTACGGGCTACATCGAATACAGCCCCTACCCTTGGTGGAACCTGCGGCTTCAAGCGCTTTATTCAGGCAATCGCGACGACGCGTTCGATGATGGCGTCGGCTTCGGCGGCCGGAAGGTCGAAGACTATACTGTCGTCGATCTATACAGCGCCTTCGATGTCGGTCCCGGGACCCTGAAGGCCGGTGTCGAGAACCTGCTGAACAATCAGTATCATACCGTCTTCGGTCAATTGCTGCGTAACGGACGGAACGTGAGCCACGTTGCAGCGCGTGGCGCGACGGCGCGGATCGCCTACACGATCAAATGGTAAGGATGCCGGAGCGAAGGCGGTGCCGGGGGTGCATCTCGGAGCCGGCTTGCAGCACCTTTCCTTTGGACGCCACTTTGCCCGTGGTTCCCGTCGTGCCCCGGAAGCGACGCCAAACGTCACCGAGCGGGCCTCGCTCAGGGGCTTCCAGCTTTCTTCGGGCCAGCTTTCTTCGGGCCAGCTTCTTCGGGAAGGTGACTCGCCATGACGAACGGGAGGAGTTTTGTCATGGGATCGGCTATTCCACTTCGCTCTGACTTCGATGGAGAAGACTTGCGCCGTTTGGCCCAGGCCTCGAAGGATGCGGCCCAGGCGCGGCGTTTGCTGGCCTTGGCGGTGATTTACGACGGCGGCCGGCGTGGCGATGCGGCCGAGGTCGGCGGAGTCGGCCTTCAGGTGATCCGCGATTGGGTGCTGCGGTTCAACGCCGAGGGTCCGGACGGTCTGATCGACCGCAAGGCCCCGGGTCGGCAAGCGAAGCTCGACGACGGCCAGCGCCAGGCCCTGGCACGGCGGGTCGAAGAGGATCCGGTCCCGGCCGTCGACGGCGTCGCGCGCTGGCGGCTGAAGGACCTGGCACGCTGGCTCCTTGAAGAGTTTGGTGTCTCTCTGGACGAGAGGTCGGTGAGCCGCGAACTGAAAGCCCTGGGGTTCCGCAAGCTGCCCGTCCGGCCGCACCACCATGCCCAAGGCGAGCATGCTCAAGACGAGCTGGCCCAAGACGAGTTGGCCCAAGACGAGTTGGCCCAAGACGAGTTGGCCATGGACGACGCATTGAAGAAAACGTCCCCGCCGACGATCTGGCGGCGGTCCGCGCGCGCCGGCAAGACCAGGCCCGGGGCGGCCAAAAGAACAAGCTGACAACACGGCGCTTGGCCTGGCGTGGCATCCGGCCGGCGCCGGGCTGGTGCCGACGCGCTCCACCACCTCCAAAAAATCGCCCGCCACACCACATCGGGTGCCCAGGGAATCGTCCTGCTCGATCAGGCCGGATAGCACCTCGCGCCGCAGCTCGATATCCCGCCAATCCTCACCCTGCCGCCCTTCCCCGCGCGCACCGGAGCGCAATCCGGTCGAGAACGTCCGGCAGTTCCTGAGAGAAAACGGACGACCCAACCGGGGCTTCGCCTCCCAGGACGATAACCGCGTTCGTTGTTGCCAAGGGTGGGAAAACCTCGCCGATCAACCTTGGGCCATCCTATCTATCGACCTGCGTAAATCAGCACATGAGTTCTGATCAATGCCGGTTGTCATGACTTCATTAATATAAAACTTTTGCAAATGCGAATGATTCTCATTGACAGAATTGCCGAGAAATGGAAGATGAATTTATGCCCATTACGCACCGGAAAACACACCATAACGGAGAAAAGTACACACAATACATCCGAATGAGTTCGATATTGATTCGCTTTTAGTTGGGTTATTGCAGAGGCAAACATTCAGGCATTGCTCGGTTTTATGTGGGCTCATGCTTCTCATGGCAGCTCAAACATCCATAACAAAGAGATATTTACACCCAAAGAATAGCAAGCTTTGTTCGACAAAGTCTTATCAGGTCACAGGAAAGGTCCGTGTCGGCATCTTATTTCTGGTGAGCGATAAGGCTGAGGAATGAAAGATAAGGGGCGCGCATCGTGACACCCAAGCTGACGGATCTCATCGGCAACACCCCGCTGGTCGAATTGAAAATTCCCTCCTCCGGAAGGTCTCCTCGAGTCTTTGCCAAACTCGAAATGTTCAATCCGGGCGGGAGCATCAAGGACCGTCCGGCCCTTCACATGATCGAAGGCGCATTACGCGCGGGACTTATTACCTCAAACAGCCACTTGATCGAAAGCTCGTCGGGAAATCTTGCAATTGCCTTGGCAATGATCATCCGCCAGATGGGTCTGAAATTCACGGCCGTGATCGATCCCAACATCACACGGACCAATCGTTGCCTGATAGAAGCCTACGGAGCATCGGTCGAACTCGTAGATGAGCGCGACGAGGAAGGCGGCTATCTACATTCGCGTATCCGCCGAGTGAACGCCATGCTGCGGGAAATCCCCGGCGCCGTCTGGCTGAACCAATATGCCAACCCCGACAACCCGGGCGCACATTACGACGGCGTCGGTGCGGAAATCGTCCGCGATGTTTCGATCACCCCGACGCACGCGTTCATCGGGGTCAGCACCTGCGGGACGGTCATGGGCATCTCCCAGCGGCTCCGCGAGGCCTGGCCGGGCGTGAAGATCGTTGCTGTCGACGTGGCCGGCTCCGTGATCTTCGGTTCGCCGGCCGGGCCTCGCCGCCTACCCGGTATCGGCGCAAGCCGCGTCCCCGAACAGCTCGACACAGAGATGATCGACGAGGTGATCTTCGTAACGGACTTCGAGAGCGTCGAGGGCTGTCATCTCCTGCTGGATCATGCCGGTCTGCTCGCCGGCGGGTCATCCGGGTCTGTCGTCGCCGCCATCAGGAAGATGGCGCCCATACTACCTCACGACGCGACGATCGTTACGGTTTTCGCCGATCGCGGCGAGCGATACCTCGATAGCGTTTATGCCAGGAGTTGGCTTCCCGAGGCCGAGCGCGTCCGTCGGCCTCTCGAGACCTCCCACCTCGTCCTAAACACACAGCCACCCGCTCTTCGTTCCGTCTCCTGACGGGACCGAGAGCGGGCTTACTTCGAGGAGACGTTCATGGACACCCTTGAACCCACCCGGTCAACGTCGACGCATAATGCCGCCCTGCGTTTTTTGTCGCGCAGCGACATCGCTTCACTCGGCGGAGACCGCTCCGATCTATACATGGAAGCCATCGAGGACGGTTTCCGGCTTCATGCGGCGGGCGAATACGCGCAGCCGCTCAAGCCCTACCTGCGCAGCCGCCATTGCGGTCATATCGCGGATCGCATCATCGCCATGCCGGCCTGGATCGGTGGCGACGATCCGGTCGCCGGCCTGAAATGGATCGGCTCGAAGCATGACAATCCGACTTTGCGCTCCCGAGAGCGCGCCAGCGCCCTCATCGTTCTCAATGACGACGAGACGCACTTTCCCGTAGCGGTCCTCGAGGCCGGACGTATAAGCGCTCTGCGAACGGCGGCCGTCACCGGCGTCGCCGCCCGCTATCTGGCGCGAACGGCTTTCCCCGCGGTCGCCGTGATCGGCTGCGGTCCAATCGGGCGCACGCAGATCCAGATGTTCTGCGAACAGTTCCCCGATGTCCGACGCATTCGACTGTTCGATCTCAAGCGGGACGCGGCGCTCGCGGCAGCCGAATGGATCGGGGGTGCCTATCCGAAGGTCGAGCCGGTCGTCTGCGAGCAGCCACAGGAGGCCGTTTCCGGCGCAGACGTCGTGGTCACGGCCACCGTCACCGACCGGCCCTATCTGAAGTTCGAGTGGCTCAGGCCCGGCACGTTCCTGGCCAACGTATCGATCATGGATGTCGAGAAGGCGGTCTTCCTAAAGGCCGACAAGGTCGTGGTCGACGACTGGGACCAGTGCAACCGCGAGAAGAAGGTCATCAACCAGCTTGTAGAGGAAGGATCGTTCTCGCGCGAGCGACTGCACGCCGAAATCGGCGAAATCGTCGTCGGCGCGCGTCCCGGAAGGGAGTCCGAAGACGAGATCATCCTCCTCAACCCGATGGGCATGGCCATCGACGATATCGCCTGTGCCCGGGCGATCCTGCGCCGCGCCGAGGCGGCCGACGTCGGAGCGATGCTGGAGCTGTTTGGATGAGCGTCGTCTCCAACATCGCGCAGCCCAGGGTTGCCTTCACTCTCCTGGACGATCTCCTGGAGCTCCTTTGGCTGGAAGATGTCGGGGCGATCAGGTCCCGGGCGCTCCCGTCTCGAACCAAGGATGACCGGGTCGAGATCCTGCTTGGCGCCGTGCGCTTCGTCGGGCGGGTTGAAGTCGACCGGTGGCGTGGCGGAGTCCGGCTTCGGAAGCTCGAAGACGCTCGAACCGGACGCCGTGTCGATGCACCGGAGGTCCTCTGGCACGTCTTGGCGAGCTTGCCGAACCTCGACCTCGCGACGCTCGATCGGACGATGGGCCAGCTTTACGAGAGCGCAAGAAATGCCCGCTCTACGGAGATCGCGGGTCTCGAGCTCCTCCAGAAGGCCTGTAGCGCCGAGAATCGGAACGATTTTCTCACCTGGGAGCGGCTCGCGGCCTGGCGCGACCGGCCGTTCCACCCTTTGTCGCGCTCACGGGGCGGGTGGCGCGAGGCGGAGCTCCGGCGCTACGGCGCAGAGTTCGGTGCCCTGTTTGCGCTCCGCTGGTGCGCCATCCCCACCGGCAACGTCCTTGCCTCCCCTTCGCGAAGGGAAAGCGATCCGGTATCCGCCCTTCTCGACCCGCTGCAGGCTGCCGCGATCTGTGACGAGATGCAGCGGCGCGGGCTGTCCGGCACGCATCTTGCCATGCCGCTGCATCCCTGGCAGGCCGAGACGCCGCTGCGCACGCATTTCGCCTCCGAGATCGCCGAGGGGCGGATTGTCCTGCTGGATTTTCAGGGCCCGCTGGTCGCCGCGACCTCGTCGCTTCGCAGCGTCTCGGTCTTACAGCGCCCAGAACGGCACCTGAAGCTCCCCCTGGACGTCGAGACACTGGGCGTCCGCCGGCTGATGAGCGCCCAATCGCTGCACAACGGACTGAAGGGAGCCAAACTCCTGACCGAAGCCTTGCGCTTGCGCCCAGGTCTCGCGCAGCGCGCGCGCCTCGCCGATGAGGCGTCGTTCTGGACGTTCTGCGAAGCGTCCAGGGATGTGCTGGCTCCGCGTACGGCTTTCCTGGGATGCGCCCTGCGCGATCTTCCTCCGGTCGACGCGGGCGCAGCCCTCGTCCCGCTCGCGAGCTTTGCCGTTGCGCCTGTCGGCGATCTGGCACCGGCGATCCGCGCGGCGCTGGAACAGCGGCCCGGCGTCACGGCGGACGTATTCCTTCGCGAGCTTTTCGACTTGGTCCTGGGCTTCGCGGTCGAGGCCCTCGCCTGCGGCTTCATTCCGGAAATGCATGGCCAGAACGTTCTCATCGAGCTCGTTGGCGGTCGTCCGCAAAGACTCGTCCTGCGCGATCACGACACCGTGCGCTGCATGCCGGATCGGCTCCGCGCGGCGGGACTGGAAGCGCCTGACTACATCATCAAAGACCCGAGGCGCGCGACGATGATCCTGGACCGCGACGAGGATCTCTTCGCCTATGCCCAGACGCTTCTGATCGATGTTGCGTTAAGGGCAGTCTGCGAAGCCCTGGACGCCTCCGGGAACCATGACATCCTCTTGTCGCGCCGCCTGCTCCGGGAAGCCGTCGACACGGCCGTCTCCAAGGTGAACGCCGAAGACGAATGCCGCGCACGCCTGCGCGCCGTTCTGCTCGACGCTTCCGACTGGCCGTTCAAGCAGATCCTGACGCCGCTTCTGGCGACGGAACGGTTCGGTCTCGGTATGCCGAGCCGCCTCGGGCGCGCAGGAAACCCGCTGCGGCTTCCGGCCGATGCGGCATGAGGCTCCTCCTGGATCAACGGTGGACGGCCATCCTGGCGGTCCAGTTCGTAACGGCAATGGTTCCGCTGTCGGTGCTTCCGTTTCTGTTTCTCCATCTGCAAGAGTTGACGGAGGGACGCGTTGAGAATGCGGCATTCTGGACAGCGACAGCGGCCGCGGCCCCGGCGATCGCAGCCATTATCGCAACCCCTCTTTGGGGCCGACTCGCCCAGGGGCGCTCGCTGGCGAGCCTGATGACGGCGACATGCCTTCTCAGCGGCGCAAGCTATGCCCTTCAGGGATGGGCCGCGACCCCGGTGGTCTTCTGCGCAGCCCGCTTTCTTCAGGGCGCGACCGGGAGCGGAATCATCCTGCTGCTGGCCGTGGAGCGGATCCGTCGCGGGTCCGGCGGGGGCTACGTCACGCTGCAGCAGGCTTTCGCCGCAGGATGCCTGATCGGCCCGCTTCTCGGCGGACTTGCCTTCGAGCATGACGCTCTTCTGTTCCTTCTGCTCCTCGCGGCGGCGTCTTGTGTGGTCCTCGCCCTGATATCTGCAGTCGCTTTTCATCGAGACCCCGCCGAAGGCCTTGCGAGCGGGGCGGCACAGGTCGTCCGCGGCACTTCCAGACGGAACTCCGTCTGTATTCTAGCCGCGACGCTGGGATCGGGCGGCGCCTTCGGTTTCGCGCCCTTCTTCGCCGCTTGGGCGATGGAGCACGCAGGGACCGGCGTCACCACGACGACAATCGGTGCCATTCATGCCGCCGGCTGGTTGGCGGGAATGATGGTCCTGCCCCTATGGGGACGAGCCATAGGAGGCTTTTCCGCTGTCTCGTCCGTGCGTTTCTCTCTGGCGGGCTCGGCCCTGACGCTGGGCCTCCTTGCGATACCCGGCACGATCTTATGGATTGCCGCCTTGCGCATCCTCCAGGGCGGCATCCACGCTGGTCTCGCGCCCGCCCTCTACAACGCGGTGAGCGGAGCAGGCCATCCCGAACGCAACATAGCGGCGGGGCGCACCGCTCTGACATTGGGCCAGGTCCTCGGGCCTGTCGTCTGCGGGCTCGTCCTGCCGTGGGCCGGCACGAACGGGGTTCTTCTCGTCGCAGCCGCGCTCCCGCTTATCGGCTTTCTCCTGCTTTCCGCTGGATATCGTTGATGAACGACCTCATCGATCCGGCCACGCCTGCCCCTGCCGATGGCCTTGAGTGCGACCGCCTTCTCAACACTTGGCTGCGTGAGTGTTTTCCGGGGCAGATCAGCTCAATGATGCGGCAGCCCGTCTCCGATGGCCAGCCGATCCTCGAACTGCCGCTTGGCGCCATGTGCCTCCGGGCGACCTGGCGCCGTGTCTCGCCGAGCGGTTTCCACGGCTTCGACTCCATCACGATAGAGGATGCCGCGGGCGAGCGGCGGGCCGTCACGAACCCGACCAGATTGGCCGAAATCCTGCTCGGCCAATGCGACACCGGAACGTCCGCTGCACGGACGCTGGTCCGCGAACGCATCGAGGCATCGATCGAGGCCAGCCGCGGTCACGCGGCTTTCCTGTCAGAACATCCTCCCGCCAGCACGGCCGAGGCGATGGAACAGAGTCTTTGGCTCGGGCACCCGTTCCATCCACTCGCCAAGAGCCTGGGTGGTTTCGGTCCGGGCGACGTCGAGACGTTCAGCCCGGAACGTCGCGTGAGGTTCCGGCTTTCGTGGCTGCTGGCCGAACCGGAGGCCGTGGACCTGCTTTCCGGCGCGTCCGATGCCTTCGCCTCGGCCCGCGAGCGGCTGCAAGCAGCCTCCGGTCTTCCGCCGCATCTGTTGTCCGGCCGCGCGCTCCTTCCTTGCCATCCCTGGCAGGCCGAACGGCTTCGCCGCCGCCCGGATCTCGAGCGGGCTTTCGAGAGCCGCAGCCTGATCCTGACAGGACCATCGGGTGACGCGGCGCTCCCCACTTCGTCCGTGCGCACGGTCTGGTTTCGAGACAAGGGCCTCTTCGTGAAGCTGGCCTTGGAGGCGCGCATCACGAATTTCTCGAGAGTCAACACTTACGAGCAGATTGCAAGGAGCGTCGCCTCCACGGCCGCTCTTCTGCGCGTCGCGCACAAGGTCGCGGAGGCCGGCCTCTCGATCCTAGCGGAGCCCGGCGGCGGCATCCTGCGACGGCAGGGACCGGACGGACCCGCGCATCATCCGGAAACAGGCTTCCTCCTGAGAGATGCCGCGTTCGGCGAGGGCCCCGAGCCGTTCGTCGTGGCCGGGCTCCTCGAACCCGATCCCCGGTCGGGACAGGCCAACCTGGCGACCGTCTCGGCCGATCTCGGCCGCGGCGTCTTGGAAGCCGGACCCTGGATCGCCTCCTACACGGATGTCGTTCTGCTGCCGCTCCTGAGGCTGTTCGAGACCACCGGCATCGCGCTGGAGGCCCATGCGCAGAACAGCCTGGTTGCCTTTCGTAACGGCCGCCCCAGCCGCCTCTTCGTGCGCGACCTCGAAGGCGCCGCTGTGGAACGGGAGACCTTCGAGGCGGCCTGCGGCCGGCCCGGGGATGGCTCTTTGAGTTCCGCCCTGTTTTACGAGCGCGACGTCGTCTGGCGCCGGTTCCTCTACTACGTCGTCGTGAATCACTTCGCGCACGCCGTCTCGACCGTCTCCAGGCTGTCCGGCGTTGCGGAATCCGAACTCTGGACCATCACCCGGCAGCGACTCGAGCCGGTCGCATCGCGCGGGACCGCGGCGCGGGCCCTGCTGGCGACGCCGAGGCTGCCGGCCAAGGCCAACCTTTTCAGTTGTCTCGCCGATCGTGGCGAGCAGCCGGACTTCGTGATGATCCCCAATCCTCTCGCCGCAGAGCAGACACCTCAAGGGCCACCGGACGAAATCGAGACGCCCGACATCGTCGCAAGGATAATGGCATGAGTTCATCCATCGCTCGGACCCCCATTGCTCAGACCTCAAGAACCGAAGCGCCAGCCATATCGCCGACCGCTCGGCTTTCCGTCATGGAAAGCGCCGGCCGCCGTGTCGCCGCACAGATGCTCGGCGCGTTTCTCACCGAAGCGCTTCTGCCGCCTTCGCGTCTCTCGGTATCGGCCGATACCGCCGGTCAGCTATCGGTCTCGATCCGTATTGCGGGCGGCTCGATTCGCTACCGCGCCTCGGGCAGGCGAAGCTTCGCCTATGATCGGTGGCTTATCGAAGAGGAAACTCTGCATCGATGGGAGGGTGGCAGAGAAGAGATCTGCAGCGATCCCTGCCTTCTCCTTTCCGATCTGAAACCGGAGCTGCCCGGCGACGAAGGGACTTTCGCCCGGTTTTCCGAGGAGATCGCGCAGACCTGGACCAACCACGCCACATCGCTGGCGTGCGCCTTCGCCGGCGACGAGGCGCTTGCCGAGACGCCCTACGATCTCTGCGAGGCGAAGCTGACCGATGGTCATCGGTATCACCCCTCGTTCAAGTCGCGGGTCGGCTTCTCGCCTCAGGACAACCGGGCCTACGGACCGGAGTTCGCCAACGAACTGCGCCCCCTGTGGCTGGCCGTTCACGAGGACCTTGCCACGAGCAGCGCGATCGGCCTTCCCGGGCGCCAGGACCGCCAGCTCCTGGAAGCTTCGTGGGGCGGTGCGGTCGGCGAGGTCTTCGCCCCGGCACACGTTCCGGCCATCGGAGATCGTGCGCCCTTCCACTATCTGCCGGTCCATCCCTGGCAGTGGGAGCGGGTGATCGAGGCCGCAACGGCGCCGGAGCGCGCGGCCGGACGGATCGTGTTTCTCGGCCAGGCGAGGACGCGCTACCTCGCCCAGCAGTCCATCCGAACGCTGTCGTGCATCAGCGAGCCGTCTGCGCCGTCGCTGAAACTGGCATTGTCGATCCACAATACCTCGACACTGCGGACTCTGGCCCCCCACACGGTCCTGAACGCGCCGACGATCAGCGCCTGGCTCGACGGGCTCGTGCGATCCGACCCGTTTTTCCGGGAGGCGGGAACGGTCCTCCTTCTCGAGCGGATGGGAACCACGGCCACCCTGCCGGCGCGTTCCGACCCGGCGGGTCGGATGCGGGGCGCGTCAGGCGCCATCTGGCGCGACCCGATCCATCCGTATCTGAGGGACGCCGAGCGGGCCGCGCCCTTCTCCCTGCTGACGCATCTCGATACCGCCGGGCAGCCCGAGATCGCGCCGTGGATCGCCGCTCACGGGGTGGCGGATTGGACCCAGGCGCTCCTTCGGGCGGCGATGCTTCCCGTGGTCCACTTCCTCCTTGCCCATGGCGTCGCCGTGGAAAGCCATCAGCAGAACATGGTTCTGGTGCATCGCGACGGCCGGCCGGCAAGGGTTGCGCTCAAGGACTTCCATGACGGCGTGCGCTTCATTCCGGAAACCCTGTCCTCATCACGCCCGGCGCTCGCAGCAACGCCGGAAGCGCACGCGAGGGTCAACCCCAACTCCTACGTCGAGGCGAAGGATCCGGAGGACGTCCGCGACTTCATGTTCGACGCCCTTTTCGGGGTCAATCTCGCGGAACTCGCGGCATTCCTCCATCGTTACTTCGGCTACGAAGAACGCCGCTTCTGGCGCCTGGCAAGAGACATCCTCCTGGGGCATCTCGCTGATCATCCCGCCGCCCGCCAGGGCGCCGAGCGCTTTCGTTTTTTCGCCCCCTTCGTTGCCGTCGAAGATCTGGCCCGACGGCGTATCGACAACAACCCGGTACCGCCACGGCAGGTGCGGAATCCGCTGGTCATGACCGACACACCCGTCGGCGGGAGCGGATTGTGACGGCCCGGACCCGCGTTCGCCGTCTCCTGGACGAGGGCCGGCCGGCGGGCGGACTGTTCCTGTCGATTGCGGCGCCCTTCCTCGTCGAAATCGCCGCCGTCGCCGGCTATGACTTCGTGCTGATCGATCTCGAGCACACCTTGATCGGCGGGCATGAGCTCGAAGCCCTCCTGGCCGCGGCCGACCGGGCCGGCGTCAGCGCTCTGGTCCGGGTTCCCGACGCGCGATCGGAACGTATTCTCCAGGCGCTCGACGCCGGCGCCGCCGGCATCGTCGTTCCGCGAGTCACCAAAGTGGAGGAGGCGGAGGAAGCCGTCAGGCGCAGCCACTACGCGCCGCTCGGCCAGCGCGGGCTGAACGCGGGTCGTCTCGGCCGTTTCGGCGATTGTGATCTCATCGCTCTCCTCGAGCGGTTGAACGAGGAGACGCTGCTGGTTGCCATGATCGAGGACCGCGAAGGTTTGGCTGCCGCGGGAGAAATCGCTGCGGTACCCGGCATCGGGGCTCTTTTGCTCGGCGCTGCGGACTATTCCGCCGCGATCGGAAAGCCCTGGCAGACGACCTGCGAAGAGGTCATCGCGGCCGGCCGCCGCCTGGCGGATGCCGCGCGCGAGAGCGGGCGCCATCTCTTCGTGATACCGCGCCGGGAAGAGGATATCGCGTGTCACCTCGCCGAGGGCGCGCTCGGCCTGATCGTCGCGAACGACCGGGGCCTGATCCGGCACGCACTCACCCAGAAGAACCAGGTATGGCGGGCAATTGCCGCAAACGGCCCAGTCGAATCGAAGGAGTGAGCTCATGACGCTTTTCGATCCCTCACCAGAGCTGATCGACCGACACGTCAAGCCGGACGTGCCGGTCTGCGCCTTTATCCATGACCTCCCCGCCCTCACCCAGCATGCGCAGAACATCGTATCGCTCCTGCCCGAGGGCTCCGAGTTCTTCTATGCCATCAAAGCGAACAGCGATCCGATAATCCTGCAGGCGCTGAAACCCATCGTCGCCGGGTTCGAGGTGGCGTCGGCGGGCGAGATCAGGAAGGTCCGCACCGCCGTCGGACCGGACGTCCGCATCATCATGGGCGGTCCCGCGCGCACGGCGTCCGACTTCGAGACGGCATTGGCCTACGGTGTCGAACGAGTCCATATCGAGAGCGTTCATGTCCTACACCTCGCCAATGCCGTAGCTGCCAAGGCGGGGAAGAAGCTTCCCATCCTTCTACGGATCAATCTTTCGGGGCCCGTCCCGGGCGCGACCATAACCATGGGCGGACAGCCGACCCAGTTCGGGATCGAGGAGGCGCAACTCGCGGCCGTTCTGGATGAACTCTCCACCTGCCCCCATCTCAGCTTCGAGGGCTTCCATCTCCACACGATCTCCAACAACATCGATGCCGAGGCCCATTCGGTGTTCTGCCGGGCGGCCCTTCAGCGTGTAAAGACCATCGCACGCCGGCACGACCTCAACTTGAAGGTCGTCAACCTCGGCGGTGGCTGGGGCGTGGACTACGCCGACCTTGATCGCCGGTTCGACGCGCGGGGGTTCGCCGACAGACTGCGACGACTCCTGAAGCCCGGCGATCCCGTGATCCAGTTCGAGTGCGGCCGGATCGTCGTCGCCTACAGCGCGGTCTACGTCAGCGAGATCGTCGACATCAAGACCAATCACGGACAAGCCTTCGCCCTGCTGCGCGGCGGCTCGCATCATTTCCGCCTGCCGTCCGCATGGAGGCATCGCCATCCGTTCAAGATCATCGCCCGCGAGCGCTGGCCATGGCCCTGGCCGCGCCAAAGCCATGCCAACGGGCCGATCACGGTCACTGGCGAGCTTTGCACGCCGAAGGACATCCTGCTCCACGACGAGCCCTTGAGCGGGCTTCGAACGGGCGATCTCGTATGCTTTCTTGCCGCCGGCGCCTATGGCTGGGACATCTCCCATCGCGACTTTCTCAGCAACGCGCATCCGGAACGACTCTTTCTCACCGATCCGACCGCCGGCCGGTCGACCGCCGAACGCGAAAGGATACCCGCATGAACCGACAATTGCGGTTCCTTTCCCCGGTCACGCTCAGGCCACACGAGGAAACCGTCGCTTCGCGCCTGGGTGAAGTCATCGACCTACTGCTGCGCGAGCAGGCCTGGACGCGACCGATCTGCATCGAAGAAGAGAGCCTCTGCGTCATGGATGGCCATCATCGCCGGCTCGCCGCCATTCACCTCGGACTGACCAAGGTGCCCGTGGTCGCGTTCCGCTATTTCGAGGTCCGGCTTGGGACCTGGAAGCCCGGCTTGCAGCATGAACCGGGGGAGGTCATCGACCGAGCGCGTCTGGGGCGCCTCCTGCCCCCCAAAACCACGCGCCATCTCTTCCCGCCGTTCGAGGCTCAGGCCGTCCCCCTCCTTCGCCTGATCGGCGGCGCGTCCAGCCCGCCTAAACGCGTCGCAGCGCAATCAGGATAAAGGGAGCGCCGAGAATGGCCGTCATGATGCCGACCGGAATCTCGACCGGAGCCAAAAGGCTTCGCCCGAGCAGGTCGGCGAGCATCATAATGACAGCGCCGATGCCGAGCGAAGGAAGCATGAGCTGCCGGAAGGAGCCGGGTTGCAGAAGACGTGCCGCATGCGGCGCCATCAAGCCGATGAACGAGACAGGACCGAACACCGCCGCCACGAGGCTCGCTGAAAGCGCGCCGACAAGGAGCAGCATGAGCTCCGATCGATGCACGGAGAGGCCCAGCGTCGCCGCCTTCATGCGCCCGAAGGAAAGGATGTCGGCATCACGGAGCAGCAGGGCGGCAAGCGGCACCAGGAGAATCACGCCGGCGCCGAGGAGGAGAACGTCGTCGACATCCGTGCCATAGGTGGAGCCTGCAAGCCAAGTCGCGATGCCGCTCGCCCGAAAGCCCGCCCCGATCACGAGCATTGCGCTGAGCGAGGCCGCGAGCGCGGCGAAGCCGAGAGCGGTCAGCGCCAGTGCCGAGGGCTCCAAATGCCGGTGCAGGCTGAGAAGAGCAATGACCAGAACGGTGCAGACGCCACCGGCCAGGGCGCCGAGTTGCACCGTCAGAAGCCCGGCGCCCGGAAGGAGGATCAGGGCCGCCACGGCGAAGAGACCCGCTCCCTGGGTCACGCCGAGGAGATCGGGGCTCGCCAGCGGGTTGCGCACGACGCCCTGGAGCAGCAGTCCGGACAAGGCGAGCAAGGCGCCCGCAAGACCGGAACCTACGACTCGCAGCCCTCTCAGTTGGACAATATGAGCCAGGGATTCGTTCGCCCCTTCCAGAAGGGCCGAGATGCCGGCGAGACCGACCCAGTTGTTGCCGGCCAATACCCCGGTCTGGAAAACCAGGACCAGCGCCACGAGAAGCCAAACGGATAAGCGCCTGCGTGGCGCTCGGACGGAAAAAAACCTGGACTTGGCGCCGCCGCGCATCGAGCCTGGGTCGGCATAGGCTAGGCGGCGGGCAAGGAAGATGAGAAGCGGGGCGCCGATGATCGCCATCGGCACACTGACCGGCAGCTCGAACAAACCACCTGAGAAGCCGAGAACGGTCAAATCCGCCGCGAGCGTCAAACCGATCCCGGCCAGCACCGCAAAAGGCAGAACGAACGCGTGCCGCGACAAGCCGAGCAACCGGATGAGGTTCGGCGCAACCAGGCCGACGAAGACGATGGGCCCCGCCAGGGTCACGGCGAGCGCGGATGCCCAGGCGCCGAGGACAAGCGCTCCTGCGCGGACGAGCAGGAGATTCTGTCCCAACGCGCGCGCCGCGTCGTCGCCGAGAGCCATGATGTCGAGGGAACGGGACAGAAGCAGCCCCACCGCGAGTGCGGGCGCGAAGCCTGCAAGCACACCCAGAGGCGTGCTCCAGCCGGACTGGGCGAGGCTGCCTCCGCCCCAAAGATAGAAACCCGCTCCCGCCGTCTCGTCGAACAGGGCAAGGGCAGACGCCCCGGCTCCGGCCATCAGCGAAACGGCCATCCCGGACAAGGCAATGCGAACGGCCCCGGCGCTCGATCCGCCCGACACGAACCATGTCAGCGTGCCGGCGGCCAATCCTCCTGCAAGGGCGGCCAGCCAAGTTGGCAGAAGTGCTGCCAGCGTCGGTATGACGGCGGCTGCGGCGACGAACAACTGAGCACCGGCCGTGACGCCGAGAATTCCCGGCGACGCCAGAGGATTACGCGTTGCAGCCTGGAAGAGCGTTCCAGCCGTCGCCAGGCAGGCCCCGACGAGAACGGCCGAGAGCGTCCTCGGCAGGCGCAGGTGATGCAGCAGCATCTGCGCCGGATTGTCGGGCGACGGCGCGGCCAGAGCGTTGATCAGGTCGAGCCATCCGGCCTCGATGCCGTGAAGCGCGTGCAAGGGCATGAGGACAAGCACGGCGGCGACGAGTGCCGTAGTAAGCAGAAGGTGAGGACTCGTCCTCGTGTCCCGCGCGTCCGAAACCCTCACCTTGCAAGGGCCTCGACCACCGATCCCGAAAAGGACAGGGCGGCCGGCAGGCCGCCGAACGGCCAGACGACATCGGCCAACACATGGAACTTGCCGGCCCTGACGAAGGGCAAGGCGCGCCAGAGCGGATTCTCCGCGAGACGCGCGTAGCTGTTGTCGTCGCCGACGGCGACGCCGAGGAAGTGGACGTCTCCGAGCGCAAGCAGGCGCTCCGGACCGACCGTCGTGAAACCGAAGCCTTCCGACGGTCCGTCCCAGGCGGGTTTCAGGCCGAGCCGCGACAGCAGGCGGCCGGGCAGCGAAGCGGCGGTGAACAGACGCACCGCATTCACGCCCCTTGGAAACTGCGCGAAGACGATCGGGTCGCCGGCAAGCCCCCTCGACGCGAGCGCGCCGGCCAGGCGCCCGAGTTCGAGGTCGAAAGCCTCGACCGCGGCGACGGCCTGTGTCTTGCGGCCGGCCCGCCCGGCGAGCTCGTCCAGTTCCGCAAGCATCAGGGCAAGCTGATCCGCATCCTTCCGGCCGGTCTGCGTATAGTCGAACAGGATCGTCTCGGCGATTGCCGCGAGTTGGGGCCCGATGCGCCTGTGTCGAAAGTCTACACCGAGAATCAGGCTCGGCCGGGCGTCAATGACAGCCTCGATGGAGGGTTCCTGTCTCCGGCCCATGTCCAGTGTCCCTGCGGCACGTAGCGTCGCAGTGTCGACGGAGGCCTGCCGGAGGTATTGGGCCAGATCCGCGACGCCGACCGGGAGAATACCCAGCGAACGCGCATGGTCTGCATAGCGCCATTCCAGGGCGACGATCCTCGGATCGGCGGCCCAGGAATCGGTCGCCCCTGCAAGGGGGAGAGCGCCCGCTACGGCCAGAAGCCGCCTCCGTGTCAAGGCCGTCATGAGGTCTCTCGCAGTTCGGAGGAGCGGCCTGGGAATTGCGCAGGGACCGTGATCGCCCGACCGCTCAGAGGATGGGACAGCCGCACCGTCTCGACATCGAAGATGTCCCGGATCAGGTCCTGCGTCAGCACCTCGTCAGGTGGGCCCGTGGCGACGGAGCGGCCGTTCGCCATGACAAGCACTTCGTCGCTGTAGGCGGCCGCCTGGTTGAGGTCGTGGAGCACCCAGCAAACGGTCAAGCCCCATTCCTGGTTGAGGCGACGCACGAGATCGAGGATCTGCAGTTGGAAACGCAAATCCAGATAGGTCGTCGGCTCGTCCAGCATCAGGATGCCGGTGTCTTGCGCCAAAGCCATGGCGATCAGCGCCCGCTGGCGCTCGCCGCCCGACAGGCCCCCCACCGGCCGCTCGGACAGCGAGGCCAGGTCGGCGGCCTGGATAGCCTCGGCGACGGCCCGCCGGTCCGCCTCGCTCTCGCGCCGCCAGGCTGCGCGATGAGGATAGCGCCCGCAAGCGACGAGGTCGCGCACGCTGAGCGCCGGCGGCGCCTGCATATCCTGCGGCAGGAAGGCGACAAGCCGTCCCATCTCGCGCGCAGTGAAGGCAGCCGCGGCTTGCCCGTTCACGACCAGCCGTCCCCTTGTCGGCGCTTCCAGCCGCGTGAGAACGCGCATCAGCGTGCTCTTGCCAGATCCGTTGGGGCCGACAAGAGCGAGAATCCCTCCTCTGCGGAGCCGACAGGTCACGTCGTGGATGATGGTACGCCCGCCGATATCGAAGCCGAGTTCGATGCCTTCCAGCGCGATCATGCCGCCGTCTACCATTCGATGCTCTAGGAGACCTTGAACCCTGCGCCCGAGGCACTGACACGGCCGGTGTTGTCGGAGTCGCGCAGAAGCGGCCCATAGACGCTGGGGTCGTGGGCGTCGGAGAGGTTTTCGACTTCGATCAACGGCTTCCGAGACTCCCATGCGAAGCTGCCGACGGGACCGAATACCGCATAATCCTCGACCTTGCACCCCTCGAAGCGGACATCGTCTTCGAAAGCGTCGGCGCGATTCCCGCTATGGAACCCGCCCAGGCGAAGCGCCCGGCGATCGCGCGGCCAATACGCCATGAGCCTGCGCGGGATTGACCGGTGGGATGCGAGAGCCCTTGAGCGCGGTACGATCGCCGTCGCGCGCGATCAGCCCGGCCATTCGGTCAGGAGATCTTCGACCCGTGGACGGGGACGCTCGGCAGGACGCTTCATCGGCTTGCCGATCGGGAACAATCCCACGACCGTCTCGCCCGGTTTCACACCCAGAATCTCATGGGCCTGCGGCGCATATGCAGGCCAGCCGGTCAGCCATATCGTACCGAAGCCACGCGCCGCGACCGCGTGAAGCAATGTCGTCGCGACGGCGCCGGCCGCGAAGACTTGTTCGCATTCCGGAATGCTTGCACCGGTGTTTGGACAAGAGACGAGAAACACGATCGAGGGAGGTCCGATCAACCAGGTCCTCAGGCGCGCGGTCATCTTGGAAATCGCGCCTGCGTCCGAGCTGGCCTCTGCCTCGACAAATGCGTCGCACAGCCGGTCGCAAAGCGATGTCGCTCTCTCTGCGTCGACGATGATGAAACGCCAGGGTACCAGCATGCCGTGGTCCGGCGCACGCGACGCCGCACCAAGCATCTCAAGAAGTTCGTCACGCGAAGGCCCAGGCCCGTTCAAAAAGGCCGGCGGGACGGAACGGCGCGTGTTGATCGACTGCCAAGCACTCGTGCCGCCATGCGCCGTTCGGCCGAGAGTGGGTACGGCGGGATTATTCATGACAGGACTCACTCAAGACAAATCTTCGCCCTTTAGAGCCTTTGCCCGACTGGGGTAATCGTCGAATGACGACGTTGAGCCGGTACCTTGGAATCTTGCCCTATCTCAACATCCTGTCAATGCGAATCAGAAGCATTCTCAATATTTTTTGTGCGGTTGGGTGGCGCGTTCCTAAAGGAGAAGTTGCGCCGCCTGGAACGGGCGATCGCCGAGCGGCTCGGCCTTTCGAAGAGCACCGTCATGGTGCATATGATGCGGGCGCTGCCGCACTGCCGCGACCGGCTTTCCGAGGACTGAGGATCGCGAGGGCAGTGAGCGAGTAATGGCGTCGTTGCCCGATTGCGTCCTATGCGATAGGAGGCCGGACGAAGGGCACGCGGATTGTTGGATTCAAGTGACCCGGCCACCCTCCGACGGGCAGGATTTCCGGATGCACGAAGGGCAAGGATCACCAGCGAAGGACGCGGCCGCCGAATGGTTCGTGCGCCTGCGAGACGACGCGGTATCCGACGGCGACCGGGCGGCCTTCGCGGCCTGGCGCGACGCCGACCCGGCCCATGCCGAGGCCTACCGGGAGATGGAACGGCTCTGGGGCGGCCTCGACCGGATCGGCGACCGGATCGGCCGCCGCGCGGCTGGCCGGAGGGGCGCCGACCGTGCCTTGCGCGCAAGGACCGGACCGAAGGCGCCCGGCCGCCGGCGCGCCCTCCGCCGGATGGCCGCCGCCGCCTCGGTCGCGGCCGCCGTAGGCGTCGGCGCCTACGCGCTGACCCCGACGGGCCTCCTCGCCGACCATCGGACCGGGGCGGGAGAGCAACGCAGGGTCACCCTGGAGGACGGCTCCACGGCGCATCTGAACACCGCCACCGCCCTCTCGGCGGACTTCACGGCCGGCAGCCGCCGGATCGCGCTGCACGGCGGCGAAGCCTACTTCGAGGTCGCGAAGGACGCGGCGCGCCCCTTCGTCGTCGAGGCCGCGGGCGGCCGGATCGAGGCCCTCGGCACCGCCTTCTCGGTCCGGCACAGAGAAGGCGCCGTCGAGGTGATCGTGACCGAAAGCAAGGTCGCGGTCTCGGGCCCCGGCCGGGCGGCGGCGGTGGTCGCGGCCGGCCAGGGCGTCCGGATCACCGACGCCGGGGTCGGCCGGGTGGCGCCGGCCGACGCGCGCAGGGCCCTCGCCTGGCGGCGCGGGCGTCTGGTCTTCGACAACCGGCCGCTGGGCGAGGTTCTCGCGGAGCTGGAGCGCTATCGGCCGGGCCGTATCGTGATCATCGACGGCGGGCTCGCCTCCCTCCCCGTCACCGGCGCCTTCGCCGTCGCGGACAGCGACGTCACGCTCGAGACGATCGAGCGGACGCTGCCGCTGCGGCTGTACCGCCTGAGCGATCTGCTCGTCCTCGTCGACGCCGATCCCGCGCGCTAGGCGTTTGGTCCCGTCATTTGATGGATTGGATTGAGTGTGAATCTGTCTTGGTCGTCTGTCCACTGTTTGCAGATGAACTCGTGAGGGGTTAGGCCCTTTAGGGTCTTGAGTCGTTTGGCGTAGCTATATGCGGCGATGAAGTCGTCGAGGCGCTGTCTGAGTTGCTCGTGATCGTCGTAGTGGAAGCGTTTGACGGTTGCGTCCTTTCGGGTAGCGCTTGAACTTCTTCTTGGCCGGCTTCAGGCGCCAGGGACGTGAGGCAGGACGCCGTCCACATGGAGGAGGAGCTGGCATCGGCCACTACGGTGGTCTCCGGCGTCAGCAGCCACTGCCAACTGTCGGTTCCGTTCTGATTGGTGCGCGTGCCGATGAGGAAAACCAGGTCTGCCTCGGCAAGGATCGGCCGCGTCAGATGGCCGAGCGAGCCCTTGCCGGACAGGGCGCCGGAAACGCCCAGCGAAAGGTCGAGATAACGGTTTCCGTCGAGGTCGGTCAGCCAGGCTCCGCTGCCCTGCGCCATGTAGATCGGCGTGGGGTCGCGCCGGACCGTGACGCGCGTTGTCCCGCCGGGCAGCACGGCCTCGGCCCGGCGGAACACGTCCTTGGACCGTGCCAAGGCGTTGTGGCCGACGCGGAACGCCGAGTCGGAAGCTTCGCTCGATTTCGCCTCCGGATGCCTCGGGCATCGCGCGTGACGTAGGGGGTTGCGGGCAATGGCTTTCCTCCCAACCGGCCCTGTTCGGCGCGGCCCGAATCCGAACCGCCGCGCAGCGACAAGGCATTCTTCGCATTTTGATATATCAAATATCAAAACAGTTCAAACGGAATGTCGGCGCTCGACCGGAAGGGCTCGGCCGTCGGGGATTGGGGTCTTCCGCGTCGGCGATTTCTGGCGCGGTCGCGTGAACAACCTGCGCAAGGCCTGAAGTCCCGGGAGACACGCTAAGGTGACCCTGCCAAAGCTATAGGTTTCCCGACCTCTGGGATGCTTGGCGGGTGATTTGGCTAAGCCGTTTTCGGCGGCAAAAGCCGAGTCTACTCTCTCGCGCTTCACGTCGGCCGCCATCTTTCGCGGTTGCCGCTACATTATGTTATAATGTATCATATTATACTAGAAATAGTTATCATTCTGCTCTATCTTTACGGGTATAAGGAGACTAAATTCAGCTTGCCGCTTGGGGATGGGCCATCTCGAAGGAGGGGTTTCGGTCCGCCAGTCCCAGTCGCCGGCAGACCGTAGGAGTGGAGCAAGGAGGTCGGATCTTGGTTCGGGAAGGGGCAATACGCGACGACGGCGAGGTCGCCGATGTGGCCGGAGCAGACGGATCGACGGATGGAGAGGCGAGGGAGAACCGGATCGTCGCCCTTCACCGCTGTCTGCAGGATCTCGAGGATTTTCGCCCTTCGTCGCCCGTAAACAGGCTCTTCGAGAACCTGGTTTCGCTTTCGACCGAGGCGCTGGATGAGCTTGAGTGCCGGCGCATACTGAAGTCGAGAACGGTGCGGCCGATCCTGCCAGGGCTTCGGGCGCTTTGCGCGAAAGGCGAAACGGAGCTCGAACGACACTGGGCCTTGCAACTGCTCGCGGCCGAGGATCCCGGGCTTGAACTGATGCGCTTCCCCTACTTCCGGAACTACCAGGCTCTCGCCCGTCTGGAGGTCCAGGCGCTCGACCTCTGCCAGGGCCGCCGTTGCCGGCGTGCGGTCTTCGTCGGCGGCGGTCCCTTGCCGCTGAGCGCGCTCCTGATGGCCCGCGACCATGGTTTCTCGGTGGTCGTCCTGGACCGCGATCCCGAGGCCGTGGCGCTGGCCCGGCGCGTGACGGAAAGGCTCGGCATCCAGGACATCGACTTCGCCTCCGAGGACGCCCTGCAACACACCGGCTACGGCGAACACGACGTGGCGGTCCTCGCCTCGCTGGTCGGCGCGTCGACGGCGCAGAAGCGGCGGATCGTCGAAACGATGGCGGAGCGGATGAGCGCCGGCGCCTACCTGCTCGTGCGCTCGGCCCACAAGTTGAGAAGCCTTCTCTACCCGACGATCGACGAGACCGAGCTCCCGGGTTTCGAGCCGGAAGTGACCGTCCATCCGCATAACCACATCATCAACTCCGTGATCGTCGCGCGCAGGCAGGCGAAGGTGGGATCATGGTGAAGACCCTGCTGATGGTCGAAAGCTGGTGCTATTCGTCCGGCATCCTGCTGCCGCGCAAGATCCGGGAGCTCGGGCATCGCTACGTCCTCGTCACCAGGTGTCCGCAGCTCTACCAGGATCACGCGGAACCGGGACAGCGACATCCCGTGCTCGAACTGGCGGAAGCGGTCGTCGAGTGCGACACCAACGACCCCGACGCGCTGACGGCCGAGGCCCGCGCCTTGCATG